>NZ_JBGSOZ010000207.1:0-59366 GCF_041738905.1 Aestuariivirga sp. | reverse complement strand
CCTCGAAGCGGCGGCGCGCGGCGGCATGCCGGTGCTCCTGCTCTCGGCGGCGCAGGCCGGGGCAACGTCTCCCGCAGCTCTCGCGGGCACGGTCGTTCAGGCGGTGGCGGAATGCCTCGCAGCCCTTGTCTACATCAATTGCGTGGTGCCGGGTGCTGTCGCCATCTGGGGGCCTTGGCCTTTCGTGTCGGACCTTCGCACGGGTGCCATGTCGGGCGGTTCGGGCGAACAGGCGCTCATCACGTCGGCCTGTGCGCAGATGGGGCACTTCTATAATCTCACCGTCGGATCAGCGGCGGGCATGTGCGACTCGAAGATGCCGGACATGCAGGCCGGTTACGAAAAGGGCGTGACCGCCGGCATTTCCGCCATGACCGGCATCAACATGATGTACGAGTCCGCGGGCATGCACGCTTCGCTGCTGGGTTTCAGCCTCGAAAGCCTGCTGATCGACAACGACATGCTGGGCTCGATCAACCGCAATGTGCGCGGCATCGAGGTCAATGACGAAACGCTGTCGCTGGAAGTCATCACCGATGTCTGCGTCAATGGCCCCGGACATTACCTCGGCAACGAGCAGACCCTGTCGCTGATGCAGAAGGAATACGTCTATCCGCAGATTGCCAACCGGATGAGCCCCAAGGAATGGGCCGAGGCAGGCAAGCCCGATCTGGTGGAGCGCGCAACGGCCCGCAAGATGGAAATCCTCACGACCTACTATCCCGACTACCTGCCATGGGAAATGGACAAGGTCCTCCGCCAGAACCACGACATCAAGCTGCCGCGCTCGATGATGGAACCGGGCGACCCGCGCTGGGCATAATCCTGCCATGGAGCACCCGATCCTGAACGCCATCCGCCGGGCGGCCTTCACGCCGCTCGGCTGGTTTCAGCCTGCGCCCGAGGATGGCGTTCCGGAGGATGCCCGCTTCGTCATTCTCATCGGAAATGCCGGCCCAGACATGTTCCGGCGCTTTGCGCGCGAGCGCGACCCCTCCCGCGATGCGATGGACGACTGGACGCGGGATGCGGTCACGCGTCTCGCCGGTGATCTCGACGCCCGCGCCGTCTATCCGTTCGAAATGGAACCACCCTGGCCCTTCCTGCGCTGGGCAAGGCGCGGAGGGGCGGGACATGTGTCACCGCTTGGCCTCAACATTCACCCCATCTATGGCCTTTGGCACGCCTATCGCGCGGCACTACTGTTTCCTGTCGAGTTTGATATTCCCGCGCAGGAACCCGGTGCTCACCCGTGCCAATCCTGCCCGGTCAAACCCTGCCTCACCGCCTGCCCCGTTTCCGCCTTTGATGGCAGCCGCTATGACGTGCCGGTCTGCGCCGAACATTTGAAAATGCCGCAGGGAGAAGAATGTATGTCGCGTGGGTGCCTTGCGCGCCATGCTTGTCCTGTGGGACAAGGCTTCGCCTACGCTCCGGCACAGGCGAAGTTCCATATGCGGGCGTTCCTCGCCGCGCGTCAGAAGGTATGAGTTAAGATGTACGACCACATCGCGGCCAAGCTGGCCCGCGGCGACGTGATTATCCTCGACGGCGGCACCGGCACCGACATCCAACGCCGCGGCGTGCCCATGAGCAACAACACCTGGTGCGCGGAAGCCAATCTCACCCATCCTGATATCGTGCGCGAGGTTCATGGCGACTATATCCGCGCCGGTGCCGATATCATCATCGCCAACACATTTGCCACCAGCGCGCTGCTTTTCAATGCGCTGGACCGCGACGAGGAGCTTCTTGAACTCGACCGTGCCGCCGTGGCAATCGCCAGGCAGGCGGCCGCCCACCATCAGGTCGCTGTTGCCGGCTCGATGTCGACGATGCGGCCCGTGGTTGCGGGAAGTGATCGCACCTCGAAGCAGCGCGAATGGCCCGAAGCCACGGCGCGCGCCTTGTTCAAGCGAAAGGCCGACAATATGGCCCGCTGCAAGGTCGACCTCATCATGATGGAGATGATGCGCGACGTCGATTATTCACTATGGGCCACCGAGGCGGCCATTGCGACGCGCCTGCCCGTTTGGGTCGGCATCTCGGTCGAGAAGCGGCCGGATGGAAAGCTCACGGGCTTCGGCCGCGAGGACCAGTTGCTGGACGATGTTGCGCGCGTGCTCGCTGCAACGAAGCCTGCCGTGATCACCATCATGCATACGTCTCCCAATGACACGGACGAGGCCATCGACGTCGTCCGCAAGCACTGGAATGGCCCGCTCGGCGCCTATCCGGAAAGCGGATACTTCAAGATGCCCGAATGGACCTTCGTCGACATCATTCCACCAGATGAACTGGTGGCGAAGTCGGAGGAGTGGCGGAAGAAGGGGCTCATTGCCTTTGGCGGCTGCTGCGGTCTCGGGCCCGAACACATCATCGCCCTCGCAAAGGCGTTCAAGCCGTGAAGACCGGCTCATGCCTGTGCGGCGCGGTGAAGTATGAGGTGCATGGCGCGCTTCGCCCGGTGCTTGCGTGTCATTGCAACCAGTGCCGCAAGCAGACCGGCAATTACTGGTCCTCCACGGCTTGTGCCGACACAGAACTCAGCATAATCGAGGACCGGGGACTCAAGTGGTACCGGTCGAGCGCGGAAGCCCGCCGCGGCTTTTGCCAGGAATGCGGCTCCGTGCTGTTCTGGAAGAAGGACGGCAGCGACCATACCTCGATCACCGCGGGAACAATCGATGGTCCAACCGGCGCTCCGCTCGAGGGGCATATCTTCTGCGAGAGCGCCGGTGACTACTACGAAATCGCCGGTGGGGCGTTCCGGCTGGACCGCTGGTAAAGTCCGGGCAAGACCAAGCCAGCCGCCCGACTCGTCATCGGGTATCGAGACATTCGCATGCGCAACATGAAGACTGGCTGAGAGGGCGTGTCAGCGAATTGTCATCTTGCTGGTATGGTCAAGTTGCACGGGACTTCAGGCCTGTTTCCAGTTCGCCGTAGCCGGTGAAGCGGTATTCATAACCGAGGCCAAGTTTCCTGGCGGCCGCCATGGCTTTCTTTGCCAGTTCCTCGTCACGGGTCTGAGCAAGGAAGACGATCTTCCGGTAATTGCCAAAATACAGCGGCAGCAATTCGGGGTGGCGGTCGAGGCCAAGGCCTGACCAGATCAGCTTGTCGAAATGCCTGGCGAGATAGTCGGTGAGGAAGAAGGACGTGACATCGTCCTCGGCATGACGGTCGAACTCGGCATTGCCGGAGAAGAAAGCATAACAATGGGGGCCATCAATCCGCTCGATCCCCTCCTCCTGCAACAGGGCATCGAGCTGGCCGCCGGTTCCGCAGTCGCCATAGAGCACATAGATCGACGCGTAGCTCCCCTTGGCCGCAGTTATCTTTTCGCGCAGCGCGGGAACGATCTTGTCGGGCGTGTTGTGCCACTTCGCAGGCAGGCACTGCAGGTCGAAACCGCTCCAGCGGTTGCGTTCGATCAGGTCCACGATCTCGCGGGCCAATGCTCCGCAGGCCAGAAGCAGAACCTGCCCCTGACCCGGCTTGAACTCGAATTCATCCGATGGCGTGAGGTTGACGACAGTCATAGTCAGGAACCCTTCACCATTCGCTTGCGCTGAAGGTGTCAGTCCGGTTGCAAGACGCCGTGAGCCGGAGAGCCCGCCGCCTCAGCCGTTGGCGAGCTGGTTGTGCTTTCTCGCCATGTAGGACTTGGCCGTCTCGACCGCCACGGCGGCGTCACGGCAATAGGCATCGGCACCAATGGCCTTGGCGAAATCCTCGTTGAGCGGAGCACCGCCCACCAGCACGACATAGTCGTCGCGCATGCCCTTTTCCTTCATCGTGTCGATCACGACCTTCATGTAGGGCATGGTTGTGGTGAGAAGCGCAGACATGCCGAGAATGTCCGGCTTGTGCTCGTCCATCGCAGCCAGATATTTCTCGACCGGGTTGTTGATGCCGAGGTCGATGACTTCAAAGCCAGCGCCTTCCATCATCATGCCGACGAGGTTCTTGCCGATGTCATGAATGTCGCCCTTGACCGTGCCGATCACCATCTTGCCCTGGCGCGGAGCACCCGTGGCAATGAGGAGCGGACGGAGGATGAACATGCCGGCCTTCATCGAGTTGGCGGCGAGCAGCACTTCCGGAACGAACAGGATGCCATCACGGAAATCGACGCCGACGATGCGCATGCCTTCGACAAGGGCTTCGGTCAGCACCTTGTATGGCGTCCAGCCACGGCCCAGAAGAATGTGAACGGCCGCCTCGACCTCTTCCTTCAGGCCGTCATACAGGTCGTCATGGACCTGCTGCACCAGCTCCTCATCATTGAGGGAGTTCAGGTCAAGTTCACCATCGTCGCTCATCAGCTGTCTCCGGACCGGAAAATCATGAAATGTCAGAATAGCCGCGACAGCGTGAATGCCTCCGCCAGCGGGCGACGTTCACTTGCCGGAAAGCGACGGTTGAGGCAAGCGGAAAGGGGGGCTAAGGGTAGCTCCCCACTAGCTTGCGCCGGATTTTTCATCATGCCCCTCGCCTTCGACGCCGCCTCCTCCCGCGGCCAGTTTCCCGCCCTCGCCCTCACCGACGATGGGGCTCCGCGCGTCTATTTCGACAACCCCGCCGGAACCCAGGTGCCCCGCCAGGTCATCGACCGAACCGTCGAATGCCTGACGTTCAAGAACGCCAATCTCGGCGGCTACTTCAAGACGACGGAGGAAGCCGGCGCGCTGGTCGATCTTGCGCATCAGGCCTGTGCGGATTTCTACAATGCGACATCCGTCTCGGAGATCGTGTTCGGCCAGAACATGACGACGCTGACGCTTCACATGTCGCGCTGCCTTGGACGGAAATTCAAGACGGGCGACGAGATCGTGCTGTCGCGCATGGACCATGACGCCAACGTGGCGCCGTGGCTGCTGCTGGCGGAAGACCTGGGCCTCGTCGTGCGCTGGATGGATTTCGACACCGGCACTTACGAGTTCCCCGACGACGCCCTGAGCAAGGTGCTCTCGGACAAGACGAAGCTCGTCGCGTTTGGCATGGCATCCAACTTGACCGGCACCGTGAACGACGCCAGGCGCTTTACCGCGCAGGCCAAGGCCGCTGGCGCCATCGTCTATCTCGATTCGGTGCAGTTCGCTCCCCACTATGCAATCGACGTGCAGGACCTCGGCGCCGATATCGTGGTCTCCTCCGCCTACAAGTGGTTCGGCCCGCACCAGGGCGTTCTGTGGGGGCGCGAGCAATTGCTGAAGGAGACCTTCGGCTACAAGGTGAGGCCCGCGGGCGAAGACCTTCCGCACAAGTTCGAGACCGGCACGCTGAGCCACGAGGGCATGGCCGGGACGCTCGGCGCCATCGAGTATCTGGAGCAGTTCGGTGTGGGCGAAACACGGGCCGCCCGCATCTCGTCGGCGTGGGCCGCAATGGCGGAATACGAGCAGAAGCTGACGCTCAGGCTCATCGAGGGATTGAAGACATTCAAGGGCCTCACGGTGAGGGGCGTCACCTCCGCCAATGCCATGCACCGCCGTGTTCCCACCGTGTCCTTCACGCTGGACGGCCATCACCCGACGAACCTCGCCAAGGACTTCGCGAAGGACAACATCTTCGTGTGGTCGGGGCACAACTATGCCATCGAGCCCGTGAGCCGCATGGGGCTGATGGACACGGGCGGCGTGCTGCGCATCGGACTTGCCCACTACAACACGGAAGCCGAGGTGGATGCGTTGCTGTCCTCCCTCACCCGCCAGATCAGGAACGCATAAAATGGCTTACAAGCTCGGTATCATCGGTCTCGGCAAGATTGCGCAGGACCAGCATCTTCCTGTGGTCGCCAAGAACAATGACTTTGAACTCGCCGCTGTCGTTTCCTCGCGCGGCGGCTACAAGAATGTTCCGTCCTTCAAGACGCCGGGCGAACTCTTCGCCAGCGGTATCAAGCTCGATGCCGTGTCCCTCTGCATGCCGCCCGAGCCGCGTTTCGCCATCGCCCGCGCTGCGCTCGATGCGGGACTTCACGTGCTGATGGAAAAGCCGCCCCACCCGACAGTCGGCGAACTCCTCGCACTGACCCGCCACGCGGCTGACAAGAGGCGCATCCTGTTCACCACATGGCACTCGCAATACAACGCAGCCGTGGACGAGGCGAAACGGCTGCTGTCAGGCAAGACGGTTTCCATGCTTCACGTGAACTGGAAAGAGGACGTGCGCCACTGGCACCCGGGGCAGGAGTGGATCTGGGAGCCCGGCGGCTTCGGCGTGTTCGATCCCGGCATCAATGCCTTCTCGATCGTTACGAAGATCATGCCGCAGCCGCTGTTCGTCGAGGCCTGCGTGCTCGAAACGCCAAGCAACAAGTCAACGCCGATTGCGGCACAGATCCAGTTCAAGCCGTCATGGGATGGTCAGGCAGACCTTTCCGCCGACCTCGACTGGCGGCAGACCGGCGAGCAGAGTTGGAACATCGACGTCGAAACCACGGACGGCCTGAAGCTTCAACTGCGCAAGGGCGGCACGGAACTCTATGTGGGCGGCAATCTGAGCGTTGCAGCGCCATCTGAAGAGTATGAACGCATCTATGAGCACTTCGCGGCGTTGCTGAAGTCTGGCAAGAGCCACATCGACGGGGCTCCGCTTCAGCTTGTCTCCGATTGCTTCATGCTGGGCCGGCGGAAGGACACCGAAGCCTTTCTCTGACGGCTGCAAGCGTTTCGGCTGGCGTATGCGATGCGTCCACGCGGTGCCAGTCCATGGGGCCGAGACGATAGGTGAGTTGCTTCTCGACCACATCGGCGGTGGCATCGGAAGCATCGGCTTTACGAGCCGTTACGCGCGATTTCAGTAGTTCCTCGGTAGCCTCGAGCCAGAAGCCATGGAAGTCAGCGCCTGTCTTCGATGCCAGGGCCGCTGCGGCCGCTGCGGAACTGCGCTCGATTGCGTGAGCGAAGACGGCATCGAGTACAACGGAGTGTCCTGCTGCAAGGGCCTTCTCGGTGCGGGCGAGGCAAGCGTTGTAGACGGCCGCCGACGCCTCTCTCGAATATGACGCCGTCGGCAGGCGGTGAGTATCGGCCACGCCCGCCAGAACCTTGCGCTCCACATCGCTGCGCACGTGAAGTGCCCCGGGCGCCCCGCCGATTTCAGACGCGAGGCCAGCGGCAAGGGTCGATTTTCCGGTGCCCGACAATCCGCCGATGCAGACGAGGCAGGGCCGTGCCGGTTTCAGAAAGGCAATCGACGCGCGGAACCAATCCAAGGCTTGCCCGCGCGGCTTCATAGAACTGCTGAGCGGAAGCTCATGCGCCAGATCGGCCGATACAAGTGCGCGCACCCCCGCCCTCGTTGACAGGAACAACGGGAGCAGCGCCAGCCCGGAAAGATCTTCCTCCCTGCGCCTGAGATGGAGATAGCGGTTAAGGATGATGTTTGCCGCGCGCTTCTCGTCATGGGTCCACAGATCCATCAACAGGAAGGCAAGATCGTAGAGCACGTCGATGGTCGCGATCTTCTCGCTGAACTCGATGGCATCGAAGAGCTTCGGCGTACCGTCCTCCACGATGATGTTTCCGGCATGCATGTCGCCATGGCAGCGGCGCACGAGGCCGTCTTCGCCCCGCCTGTTTAGGAGCATCTTCGAACGGCTCAACGCGTCTTCGTAGAGCGCATGGAATTCGAGCGTGGCGGCGGGTTGAAAGATATCGGGCGAGTCGATGAAGGCCTTCGACAGTTGCGCGCCCAGGCCCATCATGATGCCGGCGGCTGCCGTGTTTCGCTGTGGAGCGGCGGCATGGGCTTCCACTACCATGTCGGCAAGGCGTCGCGCGACACCTTCTGAAATCCCGTCATGCGCCATCTTCCACGAGAGCAGCGCATAGGCCGGAAACCGCCGCATCACCAGAACAGGCTCGCCCAGCACGTCCGTCACAAACAGATAGATGTCGGGGGCGAAGACGCGATTGATGGCAAACTCGTCGTTGAGAACCGCCAGCCGCTTCTCGCGGCTGGAGAAATCAAGATAGGGAAGCTTGATCGGCTTCTTGATCTTGAAGGCGCGGTTGCCAACAAGAAACACATGGGCCGCATGGGTTTCCACCTGTTCCACGGACTGGCCGGGAAACCCCCAAGTCTCACCCTTCAGATATGATGCATCGAACATGAAGTGCATGCTGCGCCTTCACGCAGCATGCGGCATTGACCAGCGTCAATTACCCCCGGCGGCGAACGCCTCGCGCGGCGGCTCCTGCTGCGGCGGTATCCACACCCTTCGCGAGCGGCGATACCGGGCCCAGCCGTTCCTCGATCAGTTCCACGGTGGGTCGCTCGCCCCTGGTGTAGGTCTCGAGCGACTTGCGCATGGAAGCGAGATGTTCAGGACTGGTTCCGCAGCACCCACCGATGATCTTGGCTCCCGCGTCGAGCGCGATCCGGGCGTAGTCCGCCATCAGTTCAGGCGTGCCGGTGTAGTGGATGTGACCATCGACATATTGCGGAATGCCGCAGTTGCCCTTGGCGACCACCGCCGCATCGGGACGTGCTGCCGATATGCCCAGCACGGTCGCAACGAGTTCTGACGCGCCGACGCCGCAATTGGCACCGATGGCGACAGGCTGCGTGGGCAGTGCCGCCGTGATGGCGCCGAAGGCCTTCGGCGTGATGCCCATCATGGTGCGGCCGTTGGTATCGAAGCTCATGGTCGTCACGATCGGCAGGCCTGCCTTGGCGGCGCCCTCGACGGCGGCGCGGAGCTCTTCTTCCGATGACATGGTCTCGATCCAGAGGACATCGACGCCGCCCTCCTTGAGGGCCATCGCCTGCTCGGCAAAGGAATCCACAGCCTCGTCATGGCTGAGCGCGCCCACAGGCTGCATGATTTCGCCCGTCGGCCCGATGGAACCTCCGACATAGACGGGGCGATCAACCGCATCAGCTTCCGCGCGGGCGTTCTTCGCCGCAGCGATATTGATCTCGCGCACCTTGCCCTGTGCGTCATGCAGCTTGAGGCGATGGCGGTTGCCGCCGAAGGTGTTGGTCAGCACGATATCAGCGCCTGCCTCGATGAAGCGGCGGTGCAACGAACGCACGCGGTCCGGATGCTCGAAGTTCCACATTTCAGGGGCATCGCCCGAGACGAGGCCCATCTGGAAATAATTGGTGCCCGTGGCGCCGTCGGCCAGCAGCCAGGGGCGCGTCGCGAGGGCTTCGGTGAAGGACGGGCGGGTCATGGGAGCCTCTTTCGGATAACGATATAAAGAAGTCTTTATATGATCAGGGGGTTGCTTGCCAAGAGGCAAACGCCTCCTCGGAGACCAGAAGCGACATCCGCTCATTCACCGGCCAGGCCGCCGGCTTCTCACCGCTGGCCTTGAGGCGGGTGAGGCTGCTGGCCAGGTCGGCCACATCCTTCCGTGCCAGACGCGGCGCGCGGTTGAGGCGGTTGGCGTCGGGCTTGCCATGGGCGCACAGGATCGCCGTATCTTCGCCGATCAGCGGGAGCAACGCCTCCGCACTTTCCAGATAGGCCTTGAGGTCGGAATTGCGGATCTGGGCGTAGAGCTTGCCCGGATAGACGAAGTCCGCCGCGAACATGATGTTCGCCTCGCGATCCAGCAGGGACACCGAGTCGGGGGAATGGCCCGGCGTGTGGAGAAGCTCCAGCACGCGGCCGCCGAGGTCAATCTTGCTGCCGATGGGAAGCCAGGAATTCACCCTCACCGGCGTCCAGCTCATGCCTTCCCAATACCCTACATAAAGGTCGTCGCGTGGCGTGAACCAGCCATCCTTCTCGCCCTCCCGCAGGATGGGGAGATCCGGCACGGCAATGTTGGTGAAGCGCGACAGGCATCCGGTGTGGTCGAAATGCATGTGCGAGGGAAGTGCCGTCACCGGCAAGTTCGTCAGCGCACGGACGGCATTGGAAATATCCCTGACACCCGGACCCGTATCGAACAGGAGGGCGCGGCGGGTTCCGCAAATCAGATAGTTCCAGTTGTTCTGGTGAAAGCGCGGCTCACCGATGGCGATCACCCCCGGCGCCACGTCCTCTATCGCGAACCAGTCGTCAAACCAGCGAACTCCTTCACACAGCATCAGGCGGACTTTGCTCCATAGAAAAGTGTGACCACATGCTGGGCTTCCGCGAAGAACAACCAGCGTTCGAAGACGGCGGCAGCAAGTGCGAGTGCCGCCGCGACGATGGCGATGTAGGGCAAGAGCAATGCGGCAACCATGAACATCAGCGAGAAGACCAGCAGCAGGATGACCAGCCGCCTGAGCTTCGTCGCGTGCTTGCGGGCGACGGCATAGCCCATTTCCTTCTGGATGTAGTTTTCGGAGGTGTGCGGCACTTCCCACTGGCCCACCTGCCCGATGCGGCCAAGCCCTGTTGCAATACCCATCGTGTGGCTGCGCGGCGCCTTGTCGATATGGCGCCAGTAGGCCAGCTTCAGCGCGATCAAGGCCACCAGCAGCACCACCGTGAGCACGACCTGAAACACCTGGAAGCGTCCGAACAGCGAAGCGATGGCGCCAAGCAGGGAAGACCCTGTCGCCAGGCTGAAGGCAAGATAGACAGGCGCGGTGAGCGGTGTGTTCCATGCCCGGATGGTGGTAAGGGTGGAATAGATCTTGGCCGTGCAGAACACCGTCACCATCGCCATCACCGCCGTGATGATCCCCAAGGGAGCGATCCATTGCGGTGCCTCGACAAGGCCCGTCCACAAAAGGCCGAAGAGCAGAGCGGGAACATAAGTCACGACCGCGGCCACGCCTTCGCGCGACAGCCATGACGAGCGCCATTGCGAGAAGGCTCGCCACGCCCGTTCAGGGTGGCCAAGATGGAAGGTGGACGACAGCAGACCGACTGTGATCAATCCAAGTGCCACCACCATGGCGACAAGACCGAAGCCAAGGCTCGACGCCTGACCGTGATTGAAACCGACCAGGCCCAGCAGCGCCAGCAACCCGTAGCCGGCGCCCGAGGCCGTGGTGAAGAGAATGACCGAATAGGCGGGATGCATGTCAGCCTTCGAGTTTGCCGGAATGGTCGATGTCGGAGGGGCGGGCGACTGCCCTTCCGGTGGAGAGCAGCTTGTCGGCCCAGGTGAAAAGCCGGTCGAAGGCGGAGCCATCGGGCTTCGGCAGGGCCTCGGCTTTCGCGGTCACGGAATCGCGCCGGGCGCGCGGCGGCAGGTATTTGTTTACCGGCTTGTAGCCCATCTCGGGGAAGAGATCGTAGCCGCCGCGATCCGCCACCAGCTGCGAGACTTGGGAACTTTCGTCGCCGAGGTCACCGAAATGGCGGGCACCCGTGGGGCAGGCCTTCACGCAGGCAGGCTGGCGGTCCTCCGGCTCAAAATTCTCGTTGTAGATACGGTCGACGCAGAGCGTGCATTTCTTCATCACGCCATCGGTCTGGTCATATTCGCGGGCACCATAGGGGCAGGCCCACGAGCACAGCTTGCATCCGATGCAGGTTTCGGGATTGACCAGCACGATGCCGTCCTCGGCCCGCTTGTAACTCGCACCCGTCGGGCAGACGGTGACGCAGGCCGGTTCCTCGCAATGCAGGCAGGAGCGCGGGAAGTGAACAATGCGCGATTGCGCCTGCCCCTCCTCCTTCACCTCGTAGCCGTGAACACGATTGAGCCACACGCCCGTGGCCGCAGCGCCATAAGGCGTTTCATCGGTGAGCGGTGCCGAATAGCCCTGCGTATTCCATTCCTTGCAGGACGTGGCGCAGGCCTGGCAGCCGACGCAAGTATCGAGGTCGATGACGAGGCCGAGCTTCTTCTTAGAGGGAGGCGGGAGAGAGGTCATTTCACCCTCCTGATCTTCTTCAGCGTCGCAAACTGCGGCTGGCTGACATCGTCCTGCTCTGAAGCTTTCTCGACGCGGACGCGAAGATCGTACCACGCCGCCTGGCCCGTGACGGGATCGCTGTTGGAATAACGATAGCCGCCCTCACGCTCGGGCAGGAGTTCGGAGATCAGGTGATTGAGCAGGAAGCCCTTTGTTCCCTCCTCCGCGTCCTTGGCGAGGTTCCATGCCCCCTTGCGTTTGCCGATGGCGTTCCATGTCCAAACGGTCTCGGGATTCACGCCGTCCATCAGCTTTGCCTGTGCCTTGATCTTTCCATGGTGCGAGGTGACGGTCACCCAGTCGCCATCGGCAATCCTGAGTTTTGCCGCCATCTCGCGCGCCATATAGAGCCAGTTGCGGCCGAGGATCTGGCGGAGCCAGGAGTTCTGCGATCCCCATGAGTGATACATCGCCATGGGGCGCTGGGTGACGGCGTGCATGGGGAAGTCTTCGCCCGACACCATCTCGCCTTCGAACGGCGCGTACCAGAAGGGGATCGGATCGAAATAGTCCTCGATGCGCTTCCGGTGCTGTTGCGGCGGAACGATCTTGCCGAAGCCGCGCGCCGCAAGCCTGAACTTCTGCAACGGTTCGCAATAGAGCTGGTGAATGACGGGCTCGGGCTTTCCGATGAAGCCGAAGAACGTGGCCCAGTCGAGATAGGCCCAGTTCACATGGCGATAATACTTCATTTGATCGGGAAGCTCGTAGTACCAGTGGCAGCCGTTGTCGATATAGTGCTGCAACTGCTCCGGGTTCGGCGTGCCGCGGCCCTGCGCGCGTCCGTTCGGGCCACGGAAGCCGGCGAGCGGGCCAATGCCCGGTGCTCGCTCATGGTTCACGATATAATCCTGGTAACCGCCGGGATAGCGCGGCGAGCCATCGGTGCGGGTCATGCCGGGAAGCCCCAGCCTGTTGCCTAAGTCCAGCAGCACGGTCTGGAACGGCCTCACATCGCGATCGGGCTCGACCACGGGCTGGCGGATCGAGTCAGCGGGTCCATCGGCTTCCGAGATCGGCCGGTCGAGCATCGAAATGCAATCCCAGCGCTCCAGGTATGTCGTGTCGGGCAGGATAAGATCGGCGTATTGCACCATCTCGGAGGCATAGGCATCGGAGTAGATGATCTTCGGGATCGTGTAGGACCCGTCAGCTTCCTTCTGTGTGAGATATTTCAGCGTATCCGGCACGTTCATGGCCGAGTTCCAGCTCATGTTGGCCATGTACATGAAGAGCACGTCGATGCCGTAAGGGTCTTTCTTCGCGGCATTGGTGATGACCATGTGCATCATGCCGTGGGCGGCCAAGGGCGCGTCCCAGCTATAGGCCTTGTCGATCCGCTGCGGCGTTCCCTCGGCATCGACCAGCAGGTCTTCCGGCGACGTGACGAAGCCCAATGGCGGGCCGGGCAGCGGCGTGTTGGGTTTCACCTGTCCCGGCTTTCCAGCTGGTTTCACGCCAGGCGGCGGCGGCTTGGGGAATGGCGGCTTGTAGCGGAAGCCACCGGGGACATCGATGGTGCCAAGCAGGATCTGCAGCAGGTGAATCGTGCGGCAGGTCTGGAAGCCGTTGGCATGGGCCGATATCCCGCGCATCGCATGCATCGAGACAGGGCGGCCCAGCATCTTCTCGTGATAGCGGCCCAGATGATCCGTCCACGGAACGTCGAGTTCGATCTGTTCCTCGAAGGCCGTGCGGGCGAGTTCTGCGGCAATCCGCTTGATGGTTTCCACCGGCACGCCGCAGCGCTCCGATACCGCCTCGGGCGTCCACTCCGGCGTCAAGAAGCGCTCGGCGATCAGCTGGAAGCTCGTCACCACGCGGCGGCCATCTGGCAGCTTAAAGCGGCCCATGAGCTTCGGCTCCGCATCGGGAGACAAGGCGGGCATCGGCGTTCCCGAATGGCTGTCCCAGACAAGACCCGAACCTTGAGCATTTCGCACAAAGAGCCCGTCATCGGCGCCGCCCGGATTCTCGATCACCAGCCAGGGCGAATTGGTATAGCGGAGCAGGTATTCGCCATCGATCTTCTGGGCCGAGAGCAGCTCATGGATCAGCGCGCCCACGAACAATCCATCCGTACCCGGACGGATGCCGATCCACTCATCGGCAATCGCCGAATAGCCGGTGCGGATTGGGTTGATCGAAATGATCTTTGCACCCTTGGCCTTCAACTGGCCCAATGCCTTCTTGATCGGGTTCGATGCATGGTCCTCGGCGACGCCGAAGAGCATGAAGTATTTGGTGTGCTTCCAGTCCGGCTCGCCGAACTCCCAGAACGAGCCGCCAAACGTGTAGAGTCCGGCCGCCGCCATGTTGACGGAGCAGAAGCCGCCATGGGCTGCATAGTTGGGCGTGCCGAACTGCGCCGCCCACCAGCCCGTGAGGCCCTGGCTCTGGTCGCGGCCCGTGAAGAAGGCGAGCTTCTTCGGGTCGATGTTCCGCACCTCCGAAAGCCACATGGTGGCGGTGCGGAGCGCTTCCTCCCATTCGATCTCGCGGAATTCGCCGGAGCCCCTCTCGCCCACCCGGATCAAGGGCTTTGAAAGCCGTGCGGGTGAATAGTGCTGCATGATCCCTGCTGCACCCTTGCCGCAGATAATCCCCTTGTTGACGGGATGATCGGGGTTGCCGTCGATGTACTTGACCGTGCCGTCCTTCAGGTGGACGCGGATGCCGCAGCGGCACGCGCACATGTAGCACGTGGTGGTCTTTGTCTCGTCCCAGGTCTTGGGCGAGGTGTTGACGGCGGGTTCGGTCATGTTCTGCCTGCGAAACGTCGAATCCGGTTTACTCTATCGGCTCCCTTGGCACTATGATAGGTCCAGAGAACCTCATCCAGGGAACCAAATTGCGCGACTGGCTCGTCCATATCCGCCGGAACGAACACGCAAGCCTCCAGACCCAGATCCGCGAGGCGCTCGTATCGGCCATACTCGACGGACAGCTTGCCCGCGAGGAGCCTATTCCATCCACCCGCAAGATGGCGAAGAGCCTTGGCGTATCCCGCAACACGGTGGTGCTGGCCTACCAGGGCCTGCTCGACGACGGCTACCTGATGGCGCGCGAGCGGTCGGGCTATTACGTTGCGGAAAAAGCACTCGATGCGGTTGTGACGCCGAAGCCCATCGCCAAGCCGAGGTCCGAGGCTGCGGGAAGCGTTGACTGGGCGGCCCGTCTCACCATGGGGCCATCGACACAGGCCAACTTCTCGAAGCCGCTGGACTGGCAGACCTATGCCTATCCGTTCATCTATGGCCAGGTCGATCACACGCTGTTTCCGCTCGCCGAGTGGCGCGACTGCTCACGGCAGGCACTGGGCAAGAAATGGTTGGGCTCGTGGACCAACGACACATGGGCTCACGACGATCCGCTGCTGGTGGAACAGATCCGCCGCCGCATCCTGCCCCGGCGCGGCATCATGGCGGCGGACGACGAGATCCTCGTCACACTGGGCGCCCAGAACGCGCTCTATCTGCTGACCAGCCTGCTCGTGGGACCGAAGACGCGGGTTGCCATGGAGGAGCCGGGTTATCCTGACGTGCGCAACATCTTCCGGCTTCAGACGGAACATGTGTCGCTGATCCCCGTCGATAGCCAGGGCCTGACGCTGACCGAGGAGCTCAACGCGGCGGACGTGGTGTTCACCACGCCCAGCCACCAGTTCCCCACCACGGTTACGATGCCGCTCGAGCGCCGCATGGAGTTGCTGAAGCGGGCGGCGAAACACGACTTCATCATCATCGAAGACGATTACGAGTTCGAGACGAACTATGTGAACGAGCCCTGCCCGGCCTTGAAGTCTCTCGATGACGAAGGCCGCGTGATCTATGTAGGCTCCCTGTCGAAGACGCTGTTTCCCGGCCTGCGGCTGGGATTTCTGGTCGCGCCGAAAGAGATCGTTGCGGAAGCCCGCGCGCTCCGCCGCCTGATGGTGCGGCACGCGCCCAACAACAACCAGCGCACCGCCGCCCTCTTCCTGTCGCTCGGCCATCACGACACGCTGATCCGGCGGCTTCACCGCACTTACCGCACGCGCTGGGAAATCATGGGCGAGGCACTGAGGCAATACATGCCCGATGCCAGCCGCGTGCCGAGCTTCGGCGGCACCAGTTTCTGGGTGAAGGGTCCTGCACATCTCGATAGCGAGGAACTTGGGCGGGCGGCCACAGCCAAGGGCATCCTCATCGAGCCCGGCCGCATCACCTTTGGCGTGCCCGATGCGCCGCGCAATTATTATCGGCTTGCCTTCTCGTCCATCGACGAAAAGAAGATCGAACCCGGCGTAAAGCTTCTGGCCGGCCTCATTTCACCGAAGCCGTAGACCAGCCATGCCGGAGAGGCCCCTAGTCGAAGCAACCGCCGACCGCTAAGCCCCGGCCATGGTGAAGTCCACTGACAACCGACTGCTTGCAATCGTCTGCGTCCTTTCCGGCGTTGGCTTTGCTTCCATTCAGGATGCGGTCGTGAAGTCCATGTCCTCGGGCTATCCTGCCTATGAAACGCTGCTGTTCCGGTGCTTTGCATCCCTGCCGGTGCTGGCCTTCATCATGTGGCGCGCTGGCAATGGCTGGAGCATTGCGACATCGTTGTGGAAGCGAATCCTGCTGCGCGGCGTCATTCTCGGCATCGCCTACATGGGCTTCGTGCTGGCGATTGCCGCGATGCCGATCGCGAATGCTGTGGCGATCTACTTTACCATGCCCTTCTTCGTCGCTGGGCTTGCAGGCCCGCTGCTGGGCGAGCGCGTGCGGCTTCATCGCTGGCTCGCCATCATCGCCGGATTCATCGGTGTGCTGATCATCGTAAGGCCGGGCATCGGCGTGTTCGAGCCCGCGGCCCTGCTCGCGCTGGTCTCAGCCGTGGGCTATGCGGTAGGCCAGATGATCGGAAGGCCGATTTCGCAGGAGGTGCCGCCCATCGTCATCGCCATCTGGCAGAACTTCATTTACATGGCGCTTGGCCTGGCGCTCGCCGTCATTTTCAATGTCTTTGACTTCGGCCCCTTTGAGCACCCCAGCCTCGTGTTCCTGTCGCGGCCTTTCGCCATTCCCACGCTGTTCGATTCTGTATTCCTGTTCGGCCATGGCGTGCTTGCAGCCCTTGCGATGCTGCTCTTCGTCAATGCCTACAAGAATGCCGAGACGAACTTCGTCGCTCCGTTCGAATATTCGGCGATGATCTGGGCCGTGCTTTTCGGCCTGCTGCTGTTTGGCGATTTCCCCGACCTGCCAACTTGGTTCGGCGCTGGCATCGTCGTCACCGCCGGCATCCTGATGATCTACCGCGACCGGCAGCTCGATCGTTCCGTTACCTAGAGTCCGAAACGCCGCCACAGGCGGCCGGCCACGGACTTTTCCGGAAATGAAGCCTCCGCATCGACGCCGCGCCTTGCCCAGATCGTCGCGTACATGTGCATGAAGGGCGATGGCGGCGGTTCACGGTCTTCGAGGAAATAGCCCGGCACGTTCCACCACGCCACCGGATCGACGGCTTCGGGGGGCAGGATGGCGACGCCATGATCGGGATGGTCCAGCATGAGGCGGGACAGCATGTGCGGGCCCGCCTTCTCCCAGTTCCGGTCTTCGGGATTGAGAGCGGACACGGCATCGACGGCACGGTGCCAGAGGTCACCCGGGCGCGGTTCCGGATTCGCTATGAAACAGTTGGTCACCTGCGTCAGGCTTTCGCCTGTGGCCGTTGGTTCGGTGTGGCGAAAGGGCCGGCGCTTCTCGGTCGCGATGAAGGCTGATGACGGAAAGTCCACGGCATCGCCCAGCGCCACCACGTCCATGTCGGACCACACTCCGCCATGTTCCGCCAGAAGCCGGTAGCGAAAGAGGCTGGTGAGCCAGGCCATGTTGCGGTCCGCGCCCTCTTCCATGGGGAGCACATCGGCGGCATCGCGGACAGCGGCATCATAGCCCCGCAGGCTGTCCGGCGTGTAGCTCCACAAGGTGACGCGGTAGCCTTGCAAAAGGAAGCTCGCGAGGCTGAGGCGCGCGAGGCGCGACAGTTCGCCCGAGACCCAGAGCATGTGGACGGGAAGATGTTTCAGCATGTGATGACCTTAAATCGGATAACCGGCCCAGCCCTTGACCGTGCGCAAGGCGAGTGATGACTGGATGCGCTGCACGCCGGGAAGCCGCGAGATGCGCGACCGGTGGATGCGCTCGTAGTCGGTGGCGTCGGTGGCGGTCACGCGGAGCAGATAATCGAACTGACCGCTCATCAGGTGGCATTCAAGAATTTCCGGAACGCGCTGCACGGCCTTCTCGAATTTTTCGAAAGCCTCCTCGGTTTGGGCGGAGAGTGAAACCTCCACGAAGAATTCGTTGGCGAGCCCCAGCGCGGCGCGGTCGAGATTGGCGGTGTAGGATGTGATGACGCCCGCCGCCTCCAGCAGCTTCACGCGGCGGTGGCACGACGATGGCGATAGCCCGGCCTTCGCCGCAAGATCGGCAATGGGCCGCTGTGCATTTTTCTGGAGCTCGGCCAGAATGATCTTGTCCTGTTTGTCGAATTCACGGGATTTCATTCGAACTTCATATCATATCCTAGAATGTCGTTTCAATGCTGCAGTGCTCCCGATCCCTCTTCGGAAATTCATTCGAGGCGATCTGGGGTAGGTTCCTGCCCATCATCCAGGGAGAGAAACCAAATGCTGATCGGCGTTCCGAAAGAGATCAAGAACCACGAGTACCGCGTGGGCATGACGCCCACCTCGGTCAAGGAAGCCGTGCGCAACGGCCACAAGGTGTGGGTTGAGGCGCATGCCGGTGCCGGCATCGGCGCCACCGACGCCGACTACAGCCAGGCCGGTGCCACCATCATTGCCTCGGCTGAAGAGATCTTCGCCAAGGCCGACATGATCGTGAAGGTGAAGGAACCGCAGGCCGTCGAGCGCAAGATGCTGCGCCCCGGCCAGATCCTCTACACTTATCTCCATCTCGCTCCCGATCCGGAGCAGACGAAGGATCTCGTCGCCTCGGGCGCCATCTGCATCGCCTATGAGACCGTGACGTCGGCGCGTGGCGGCCTGCCGCTGCTCGCTCCCATGAGCCAGGTTGCGGGCCGCATGTCGGTGCAGTCGGGCGCTCACTCGCTCGAGAAGGCACAGGGCGGCCGCGGCGTGCTTCTTGGCGGCGTTCCGGGCGTTGCGCCGGGCAAGGTCGTCATCCTCGGCGGCGGCGTGGTTGGCACCAACGCAGCGCAGATCGCGCTTGGCATGGGCGCTGATGTGACCATTCTCGAAAAAAGCACCGACCGCATGGAAGAGCTGATCGCCCGCTTCGGCACGCAGCTCAAGACCATATACTCGACCCAGGGTGCGGTCGAAGACGAATGCGCCACGGCTGATCTCGTCATCGGCGGCGTGCTGATCCCCGGTGCGGCGGCGCCGAAGCTCGTCACGCGCGCCATGCTGAAGGACTGGAAGCCGGGCTCGGTTCTGGTTGACGTCGCCATCGACCAGGGCGGCTGCGCCGAAACGTCGAAGGCCACGACTCATGCCGACCCGACCTATGTGGTCGACGGCGTGATCCATTATTGCGTGGCCAACATGCCGGGCGGCGTGGCCCGCACCTCGACCTATGCCTTGAACAACGTGACGCTGCCCTTCGCGCTCGCCATCGCCAACAAGGGCTGGACGCAAGCGCTGGCAGACGATGCGCACCTGCGCAACGGCCTCAACGTTGCCAATGGCAAGGTCACCTACAAGGCTGTCGCCGACGACCTCGGCTATTCCTACGTGGACGCCACGAAGGCACTGGCTGCCTGATCGGCAATCCAGCCCTCCTGACTTCAAATGCCCGGGCTATGTCCCGGGCATTTTCTTGTGGGGTGGACGATGGCCTGAAAGCCGTGAGAGCTACATCCCCGCCTTTTCGGTCTTCGTCTCGTAGTAATAGTTGGCCTTGCGGCCATAGATCAGCCCACGGAGGATCTTGCGCGCGGTTTCCGACTTTCGCAGCGGATCGATCACCGCGCGCATCAGGTCATGCGCCATCACCTTAGCCGCATCCATGGCGGGCGAGATGCCCGGCGGTTTCTGGGGAAGCCCGAAACGGCGAAGCGTGCCGTTCATCAGCCTGATCTTGTTGAGGCGGTTCACCTCAGGCGTCTTCCAGGTCATGGCCATCGAGATCGAGTAGCTGTCGCCGGTACTCACCCAATGCGGCACCATGTAGGGCATGTGCAGCGCGTCGCCGGGCTTCAGGGCATGCAGCGTGGCGCGGTCTTCGTACCAGCTTTCGTATTTCTGGTTGCGGTGCTTCGATGGCGAAATCTCCATGTTCTCTTCCGAGATCAGCGCCCTGTCCGCATTGTCAAAGGTGCGGACGAACTTGTCGCCACGAATCTGGATGAGGATGTTTTCCTCGGCATCAAGGTGAAAGGGCGTGGTGGCGCGCGCCGATGACACGAAGATAAAACCCTGCAGATCGCTGTAGTCGCCAGGCTTCAAGCCCGCCGCACGATTGGCATCCTCGACGAAGGAGGTGAGCAAGGCCCGGTATTCGGGGTCATGCTCCACCATCTTGATGACCATCCACGCGTTCGCCGTCTCGATGGAGGAGATCACATCCTCCGCCGCCAGGTCGATCTTCGGCACATCTTCCGGGCGGACACCGACGGCCACCTTGCCGGAATTGTATTCGATGCGGTCGCGCGGCATCGACCTTGCCAGTTCCACCAGACGCGGCAACGTGAATAGCGGATGGTCCTTGAGCGCGTGCTGCAGCACGAAGGGGTGTTTCAGGAAGCTTTCGCGCGCGATGCGCGGATCGACGGTCACAAGGCTCATGAGCGGTGCTTTCCAGTCAGTTTGTAATAGAGGTTGCGGGCCGGGACGCGCAGCTTGCGCCGCAACCGTTCGGCCCGAAGGGTCGCGTTGAAGATCATGCCGGACACGGCAGGGGCCGCGATCATCACGTCCGCCACGCGCAGCCTGCCGCGCCACAGGTGATCAATCATCGGATGACCGGGAATGGCGCAGGAATCGGCCAGCGTGACGCCGTCCGCGAAGAGGCCTTCGGTGGCGTGAATGATTAGCTGCACCCCAGGCGAGAAGCGCGCGAGGTCTTCGTCATAGGCTATCTTGCCGAGCCAGGCCTGGCGTTCCTCGACGACCGCAAACATCATGGCAATGGGGCGGCCGTCGAGCGCCAGCTTCCAGAAGCGGAGCTTGCCCGCGGCGGCCAATCCCGCCAGCCCCTCGCGGAGCACGGCGGAAGCCGCGGGATCAGTCTTGAGCGCTGTGCCCTGCCTGCCTTTCCACCCCTGCATCTCGAGGGTCAGAAATTCATCGGCCCAGCGCGCGGCATCGGACTCCGGACACAGTGTCAACGCTTCGAGCCGGCCTTGCTCCGACAGCCGCGACTGAAGGCGGCGATATTCCTTGCGGCGCTTGCGGTCGAAATTTTCCTCGAACCATTTATCGTAGGTTCCCTGTGGCCGGAGCGCGGCGCGGTCCCAGGTCTCGATCACCGCGTGGTGCCCCGAGGCGGCGGCGATCGTCTCCCATAGTACTCCGTCCACGGGGACCGAGTGCAGAATGACCGGGCGGTTCAACCGCCGCAGCAGGGCCATCACGGCGGGCACCGCCATGTAGCGGCCCAGGTGAGGCAGCCCAAAGAAACTCACAGGAGTGGAAAGACTGGCATGATGCGGAAGCGGCAAGAACCGGGATTCCAGCGGAAGCGCCAGTTGCAGGCCTTGCGAATCGCGCACCGTCGCCAGCACCGCCCGCTTGTGGTTCCGGAGGGCGGGCAGCAGGATTTCGGGCGCGTTGTGGCCAGAAGGCACCAGCGCGCGGCGCGCCAGATCCTGCCACTCGGGACCGATTCCAGAATCGGGAGAGGTGAGGTGGACGTCCATGAGAGACCAGTTTGGCACGAGCATCGCTTCGATAGAGCAAAGCCCGGACCAAAGCGTTTATGCCGTGGATGCCTTCGTCCGCACGGTTAACTGTCTACCCGAAATGCAAAAGCCAGCCCGGAGGCTGGCTTTCAGAACTGATGCTAAAGCCTTGATCAGGCTTCGGTCTTGACGGTCAGAACCTGACGGCCCTTGTAAAGGCCGGTCTTCAGGTCGATGTGGTGCGGACGGCGAAGTTCGCCCGACTTCTTGTCCTCGACCCACGTCACGGTCTGCTCGTGGTGGCCCGAACGGCGCATGCCGATGCGGCTCTTGGACATTTTCTTGCGTGGAACGGCCATGTCGAAACTCCATATGGAAAGAGCGCGGGGAACGGCCCACGCCCTTCAGTTGGCGGGGCTTGTAACCCAGGTCAGTCCCCAAGGCAAGTGAGATAGGGCCCCATTCCCGCCATGCGGACCAGAATCCGGTTGGCGATGGATTTCACCCGTTTGGAGGGCTTTCCGGCCTGCCGCTTGATGGGATTGGGCAGCACGGCGGCCAGAAGTGCAGCCTCCCGCCGTGTGAGGTTCTTGGCGGATTTCTTGAAATGGTGGCGGGCAGCCGCCTCGGCGCCATAGACGCCCGGCGCCCATTCCACGATGTTGAGATAGATCTCGATCATCCGCCGCTTCGACCACACGAGATCCATGTAGAGCGCCAGCGGCAGCTCGATCACCTTGCGGATAGCGAAGCGGCCATCCCACAGGAACATGTTCTTGGCGGTCTGCATGGAAATCGTGGAGGCGCCCCGCACAGGCCCCTCGTCATCATCAAATGCATCCTCGATGACCCCCTGGAACTCGGTCCAGTCGACACCCCAGTGCTGGCAAAACCGCGCGTCCTCGGAACTGATCACGGCGCGCGGCAGATGGGGGGAGATCTGGTCGAGGCTCACCCATTGCCGGTCTATGCCATTGCCCGAGAGAGCCCGCAGCAGCATGAGGTTGGAAACCGGCGGCGGCACGACGGTATAGACCAGGGTCAGTACCAAGGGCCACGCCAGCAGAAGGGCGACGGCATAGAAAATCCATCGTACCCAGCGGCGGCGCTTCGAGACGCCGGGTTCGGGCAAGGGACCGATAGATGGCGGGAGCTCCATTGGCTGCGGAGCCTGCGGCATTGCCATCGGCGCTGGTTGAGTTTCGTCTCTCATGTCCCTAACAAGGGGCCATTAGCACAGGAATATTGCCTTGTCCTTTCAGGAAGCCCTGAGCCGCTGTGCGGCTGAAACCGACGCCCTGCTCGACCGCCTGCTGCCGCTCGATGCCTTTCCGGCCCGGCGCGTGACCCAGGCCATGCGCTATGCGGCACTTGGACAGGGCAAGCGGCTGAGGCCATTCCTCGTGGTCGAGTCCTCCGCCCTCTTCGGCGTGCCCCGCAAGCGGGCGCTGCGGGCGGGCGCGGCGCTCGAATGCGTGCATTGCTATTCGCTGGTGCATGATGACCTGCCCGCGATGGACGACGACGATCTCCGGCGCGGCAAGCCCACCGCGCACAGGGCATTCGATGAAGCGACCGCAATCCTCGCGGGCGACGCGCTGCTCACCTATGCCTTCGATATCCTGGCGGACGAGGCGACCCACCCCGATCCGCATGTGCGCCTCAAGCTCGTGTCAGGCCTGTCCAAAGCCGCAGGAGTGGCCGGAATGGTCGGCGGCCAGATGCTCGACATCGAGGCGGAAGCGCGAATCGATTCAGTGCTTTCGGATATCTCGCTCATCCAGTCTCTCAAGACCGGCGCGCTGTTCCGGTATGCTTGCGAGGCAGGTGCGATTCTCGGGCAGGCCGACCCTGCCCCACTCCGCCACTACGCCGACAAGATCGGCCTCGCCTTCCAGATCGCAGACGACATTCTGGATGTGGAATCCACTCCCGAGGCGCTCGGCAAGGCGACGCAGAAGGACAGGATCATGGGCAAGGCGACGTTCGTGGACTTGCTCGGGCTCGCGGAGGCCAAGCGGCGGGCCGCGGCACTGGTGGATGAGGCGATTGCAACACTCACAATCTATAGCGAGCGCGGTGCGGTGCTAGCAGAGGCTGCGAAATTCATCGTGCAGCGGCGCAACTAGTCAATTCCTCCCACGAGGAAGGCGTCAGCCCCAACGGCCCTTGACGTAATCTTCCACGATGTCCTTGAACTGCGCGGAGATGTTCTCACCCCGCAGCGTCATGGCCTTCTTGCCGTCGATGAAGATGGGGGCGGCGGGAAGCTCGCCGGTGCCGGGGAGCGAAATGCCGATGTCGGCGTGTTTCGACTCACCGGGGCCATTGACGATGCAGCCCATGACGGCGAGTTGCAGCGTCTCGAAGCCGGGATAGCTCTCCCGCCAGTCGGGCATGCGCTCACGGACATAAGACTGAATATCCTGCGCCAGTTCCTGGAAGGTGGTCGAGGTCGTGCGGCCGCAGCCGGGGCATGCGATGACCATGGGCGCGAAGCTGCGGATGCCCATGGTCTGCAGGATTTCCTGCGCCACGATCACCTCGCGGGTGCGGTCGCCGCCGGGCTCAGGCGTCAGCGAAATGCGGATGGTGTCGCCGATCCCTTCCTGCAGCAACACGGACAAGGCGGCGGTCGAGGCGACGATGCCTTTCGAGCCCATGCCGGCCTCAGTGAGGCCCAGATGGAGCGCGTAGTCGCAGCGGGATGCCAAGGAACGGTAGACCGCGATCAGGTCCTGCACTTCGGAGCATTTGGCCGAGATGATGATCTTGTCCTTGGCCAGCCCCAGTTCCACGGCGCGTTCCGCCGAGAGCAGGCCCGACTGCACGATCGCCTCATGCATCACCTCGCGCACGTCGAGGGGTTCAGGCGCTTTCGCGTTCCTGTCCATGAGGTCGGTCAGCATGACCTGGTCGAGCGAACCCCAGTTGACGCCGATGCGGACGGGCCGGTCGAATTTCATGGCCGTCTCGATCATCATGGAGAAGTTGCGGTCCTTCTTCTCCTTGAAGCCGACGTTGCCGGGGTTGATGCGGTATTTCGCCAGCGCCTCGGCACAGGCCGGGTGATCGTTCAGGAGCGTATGGCCGTTGTAGTGGAAGTCGCCCACCAGCGGAACGTTGACCCCCATGCGGTCGAGCTTCTCGCGGATATGGGGGACGGCCCTCGCGGCCTCCTCGCGGTCAACCGTGATGCGGACGAGTTCGGAACCGGCGCGGGCGAGTGCCGCCGTCTGGAGGGCGGTTCCCTCGGCATCCGCCGTGTCGGTGTTGGTCATGGACTGGACGGCGATGGGGGCGCCGCCACCCACCGTGACGTGTCCCACTTTCACGGGCACCGAGGCCCGCCGGTTGCTGATCGCTGAATATGCCATGGCTGACTAATTCGCCTGTGGACGCAACAAGGTCAAGACGAAGAGGAAGGCCGCCGACAGAACGATGGCCGGGCCGGTGATGGCATTGGCGAAGGCCGAGAACATCAGCCCCATGACGACCGCCACCGAAGCGAGCCCCGCCGAGACCAGCGCCATGCGCTCGGGCGTTGACGAAAGCCTCCGCGCCGCGGCGGCGGGAATGACCAGAAGGGCGGTGATCAGCAGCAGCCCGACGATTTTCATCGAGATGGCCGTCATCAGGGCGATCAGGAGAATGAAGCCAAGTTCGACGCGCTGGACGTTGACGCCCTCAGCCTGCGCCAGTTCTTCATGGACCGAGATCGCGATCAGGTCGCGCCACAGGAAGGCCAGCACGAATAGCACGGCGGCTCCGCCCAGCCACATCAAGGTCACGTCATTCCAGGTCACGGTGAGAATGTCGCCGAAGAGAAGGTCCATGTGATCGCCCGCCGAGCCCGTGACCATGCCCACGGTGATGAGGCCGAGAGCAAGGGAGGAATGCGACAGGATGCCGAGCAGCGTATCGGTCGCCAGCACGCGCTGCCGCTTCATCACCATCAGCAACAGGGCGACAGCCACGGCGGTGGCCACGGCGCCGAGCGTGAGCGAGAACCCGAGGAGCAGGCCCAGCCCCACGCCGAAGAGGCCCGAATGCGCCAGCGTTTCCCCGAAATAGGCCATGCGCCGCCAGACGATGAAACACCCCACAGGTCCAGCCACCGACGCGATTCCAAGGCCCGCCAGCACGGCGCGCTGGAAGAAGGGTTCGCCAAGAATGTCAAACATTCAGCACACACCCTCCCATCTCCCCTTGCGGGAGAGGGTTGGCAGGCGGCTCAATGCTTGTGGTCGTGATCATGATGATGATGGCTATGGCTTTCATGGTCGTGGTCGTGATGATGGGTATAGGCCGCGATCATGCGGGCCGCCGAGGGGCCGAAGAGCTTGGCGAACTCAGGGTCCTGCTGGACCTTGATGGGTCCTCCCTCGCAGCAGACGTGGCCGTTGAGGCAGACGACGTGGTCACTCTCCGCCATCACCATGTGAAGGTCGTGGCTGACCATGAGAATGCCGCAGCCATGGCGCTTCCGCACGCTGGCGATCAGTTCGTACATCTTCGCCTCGCCCATGAAGTCCACGGCCTGGACTGGCTCATCCAGCACAAGGAGTTCAGGTTTCCGCAGCAGGGCGCGGGCCAGCAGCGCACGTTGCATCTCACCGCCCGAAAGCCTTGCCACACTCGCGTCCTTCAGGTGAGGGATACCGGTCTCGGCCAGCGCTTCGTCGATCTCGTCCTCGCTGGGCTTCAGCGTAAGCGACAAGAGACGCCGCACGTCGAGCGGCACGTTGGGCGTCAGCGGAAAGCGCTGTGGCACATATCCCACGCGAAGATTTTTCGACTTCACGATCTCGCCCGAGGTGAGCGGCTGAAGGCCCAGGAGGCAGCGGACCAGCGTCGACTTGCCGGCGCCATTGGGGCCGATCACGGTCACGATCTCGTTGGGGCGCACGTCGATGTTCACACGGTCAAGGATGCTGCGGCCACCCATCACCAGCGTGGCATCGCGGGCGCTCAGAATGGCATTGGTCACCTTCAGCATCATGCGTTCCCCTGACAGGCCGCACAAAGGCCCGACATTTCAACAACGGTACGGCTGGGACGGAAGCCTTGCGCAGAGGCCGCCTTGATGAGTGTCTCGAATGTCTCGGGCGAGTCGAGTTCTGCGACCAGCCCACATTGCTCGCAAATCAGCATCGCCGCAGGCTGTCCCTCATGGGCGTGGGTGCAGGCCACAAAGGCGTTGCGGCTCTCGATCTTGTGGACAAGGCCATGCGCCTCGAGGAAATCCAGAGCGCGATAGACGGTTATGGGCGCGGGGCGCGGCCCGTGGCCTGCCATGCGCTCGATGATGTCATAGGCGCCCACGGCCGAGTGGCTCTGGGCCACGCAGTTCAGCACATCGCGGCGCTGCCCGGTCAGCCGCGAACCCCGCCGCTCGCAGGTCCGCTCGGCTCTCGACAGAAGGTCGGCGGTGCATTTGGCGTGGTTGTGGTGCGGTTCCGGAAAGGACATGATTGTTACAATATAACATCTCCGGCTGGATTTCCAATGGAACTCACGCTAGGCGTTTTGACATGCTCCATGGAATCGCCGCCCTCCTCGTCTGCCAACTCGCCGGCGAATCGCTGGCGCGCGGGGCCGGGCTTCCCGTGCCTGGGCCTGTCATCGGCCTTCTCCTGCTGCTTGCATGGTTCCTGATCGCCGCGCGATTCAAGGGAGCGGCTCCCGACACCATCGGGGAAACACCAACCGGCCGCGTCTCCCAAACGCTTCTCCAGAACCTCTCGATCCTGTTCGTTCCGGCAGCCGTAGGCGTGGTCGACCAGCTCGGCATTCTTGGCGAACACTGGATCGCACTTTCCCTGTCTCTGGTCATATCCACCATCCTCTCCCTCATGGTCACCGTCTGGGTCTTCGTCCTCGTTGCACGGTGGATGAAACGGGGCGAAGCCTCATGAGGTCCGATCTCTGGGTCTATCTCTCCACCACGCCACTCCTCTGGCTTGCGGTCACCGTCGTCGTCTATGTGATCGCCGATCATCTGGCGCAGCGTTCTGGCCGGCACCCGCTGGTCAATCCGGTGCTGATCTCGGTCATCTTCATCGTCGCGGTCTTGTGGGCAACCTCCACTGCCTACAGCACCTATTTCGAGGGCGCCCAGTTCGTACATTTCCTGCTGGGTCCCGCAATCGTCGCCATCGCCGTGCCGCTCTACCGCAACCTTGCCCGCGTAAAGGCCAATCTGGTGCCGATGCTCGCCGCGCTCGTCGCAGGCGCCGTAACGGCGGCAGGTTCCGCACTTGCGATCGCGGCAGCTTTCGGCGTGCCGCTGGATGTACTGGCCTCGCTCGCGCCGAAGTCGGTCACCGCTGGCGTCGCGATGGGCATCTCCGAAGGCATGGGCGGCATTCCGGCGCTGACAGCGGTTCTCGTCATCACCACTGGCCTCATCGGCGCCGTCATCGTCACGCCGCTCATGAACGTCATGGGCATGACGGACTATGCCGCGCGCGGATTTTCCGCAGGCCTCGCCGCACACGGCATCGGCACAGCGCGGGCTTTCGTTGTCGATGAGGTGGCCGGCACGTTCGCCGGAATTGCAATGGGACTGAACGCCGTGTTGACCGCATTGCTCGCACCCCTCATTCTCTCCTTCTTCCGCTGACAGGAGCTCCACCAATGACCGGCACAGCAACACCAACTGTTTTCATCGACAACGACAAGGTGATCGTCACCGAGTGGCGGTTCGCGCCGGGCGCCAACACCGGCTGGCACAAGCATGGCCATGACTACGTGGTCGTGCCGCTGATGGATGGCAAGGTGCGGCTGGAGACACCCACGGGTCCGGCCCACGCCGAGATGAAGAAGGGCGTTCCGTATTTCCGCCATGCCGGCGTCGAGCATGACGTGATCAATGCCAATGACACGGAATATGCCTTCATTGAAATCGAGCTGAAATAGGCATTCAGTTCGCGTTCAGGCGGCGGGGGCTAGCTTCTCTCCAAGTTCAACGCTTGATGTAAAGAGAGTCTCCCATGCTCCGCTCCGCCCTCGCCGCTTTCGGCCTGCTTCTGGCTGCAACGCCTGCCTTCGCTGTCACCTTCGACGCGAACGATCAGGGACAGATCGAATTCACCATGCCCTCCGGCAATGTGGGCTGCATCTATACGCCCGCGGGCGGGACCGATGTCTACGAACCCATGGGCGGCGGGCCGGAATTGTCCTGCGACCGGGTGGAACCCGCCTATGTGCGCATCATGATGGGGCCAGCCGGAATTCCCAAGCGCTACAATGATGTGGGCGATGCCTCTTGCTGCGGCTCTAACAACGTTTTCGGCTACGGCGAGGTCTGGAAGCACGATGGCTTCCGCTGCACATCTTCCGGGACGGGCCTCATCTGCAAGCGCGGCGGCCATGGCTTCTCGATGAGCCGGAAGGCCGTCAAGGTCTACTGAGGCTCTCTGGCCGGAATCTTCGGGCGGAACTGGTTCTCCCATGGTACCAGTGGCGGGCCTAGTGACAGGGCAACCGCACCCACCGCCGGAAGGATATCCCCCATGAAGATGACGACCGAAGAAGCTTTTGTGAAAGTCCTGCAGATGCATGGCATCGAACATGCCTTCGGGATCATCGGATCGGCCTTCATGCCGATCTCCGATCTCTTCCCAAAGGCGGGCATCACCTTCTGGGACTGCGCGCATGAGGGCTCAGGCGGCATGATGGCGGATGGCTACACGCGGGCCTCCGGCAAGATGTCGATGATGATCGCCCAGAACGGGCCGGGCATCACCAATTTCGTGACGCCGGTGAAGACCGCCTACTGGAACCACACGCCGCTGCTACTGGTGACGCCGCAAGCCGCTAACCGCACCATCGGCCAGGGCGGCTTCCAGGAAGTGGAGCAGATGGCGCTCTACAAGGACATGGTCTGCTACCAGGAAGAGGTGCGCGACGCGAACCGCGTGGCGGAAGTGTTGAACCGCGTCATCATGAACGCCAAGCGCCTCTCTGCACCCGCCCAGATCAACATGCCGCGCGACTACTGGACCCAGGTGATCGACGTCGAACTCCCGGCGATTGTCGATTTCGAGCGCCCCACGGGTGGTGACGAGGCCATCGCCGCGGCAGCGAAGCTGTTGTCTGAGGCGAAGTTCCCAGTGATCCTCAATGGCGCAGGGGTTGTCATCGGCGGGGCCATCCCGGCCTCGAAGAAGCTGGCCGAGAAACTCGATGCGCCGGTTTGCGTCGGCTACCAGCACAATGATGCGTTCCCCGGCTCGCATCCGCTGTTCGCCGGGCCGCTGGGCTACAACGGCTCCAAGGCCGCGATGGAACTCATCAAGCAGGCGGATGTCGTTCTGGCTCTCGGCACGCGGCTTAATCCGTTCTCGACGCTTCCCGGCTATGGCCTCGACTACTGGCCGAAGGACGCAAAGGTCATCCAGGTCGACATCAACCCCAACCGCATCGGCCTCACCAAGAAGGTGGCGGTCGGAATCGTGGGCGACGCGAAGAAGGTGGCGGAAGGCATCCTGTCGAAGCTGTCGCCGTCAGCAGGTGACGCGGGCCGCGCTGACCGCAAGGCGCTGATCGGCAACACCAAGTCGCGCTGGGCCCAGCAGCTTTCCAGCATGGACCACGAGCAGGACGATCCGGGCACCACCTGGAACGAACGTGCCCGGAAAGACAAGCCCGAATGGATGAGCCCCCGCATGGCGTGGCGCGCCATCCAGTCGGCGCTGCCGAAGGATGCGATCATCTCCTCCGACATCGGCAACAACTGCGCCATCGGCAATGCCTACCCGAGCTTTGACGAGGGCCGGAAATATCTCGCTCCCGGCCTGTTCGGCCCCTGCGGCTATGGGCTTCCCTCCATCGTCGGCGCCAAGATCGGTTGCCCCGATGTTCCGGTCGTCGGCTTCGCAGGCGATGGCGCTTTCGGAATCGCGGTGACGGAGCTGACCGCCATCGGCCGCAAGGAATGGCCGCCCATCACCATGGTGGTGTTCCGCAACTATCAATGGGGTGCTGAGAAGCGCAATTCGACGCTGTGGTACGATGACAATTTCGTCGGCACCGAACTCGACACGCAGGTGTCTTACGCCGGCATCGCCAAGGCCTGCGGCCTGCAGGGCGTCGTCGCGCGCACCATGGACGAGTTGCGCGATGCGCTCGCCAAGGCCGTCGAGGACCAGATGAAGCACGGCAAGACCACGCTCATCGAGGCGATGATCAACCAGGAACTGGGCGAGCCCTTCCGCCGCGACGCGATGAAGAAGCCTGTCGCTGTCGCCGGAATCAGCAAGGACGACATGCGGCCCCAGAAGGGGGCTTGAGGGTAGTTCCTTCTCCCCTTGCGGGAGAAGGTGGTGCGAAGCGCCGGATGAGGGGTCGCGCTTGACGGCCCTCACCCGTCATGCTTCGCATGACACCCTCTCCCGCAAGGGGAGAGGGGAAAGTGTGCACATGAAGCTCCTCGTCCTCAATGCCGGTTCATCGTCACTGAAGTTTGCGGTGTTCGGCAAGGATCTGAAACTCGTCCTCAAGGGCCAGGTCTCCGGCATCGGATCGAAGCCACGGCTTGAAGTCGATGGCCAACCGGCGCGCGAGGTGCCGCATGTGACGACGCCGACGGAAGGATTGCTGGTCGCGGCCGAGTGGCTGGCCGACAATGGGCACGAGCCCGCGCGGTTCAATGGCATCGGGCACCGCATCGTGCATGGCGGCACGCAGTATGTGACGCCGGTCGCGGTGAACGATGCCATCCAGCATGATCTTGAAGCGTTGCGCGCTCTGGCTCCGCTGCATCTCCCCTTCGGCCTCGGCGTGCTGCGCGAGATGCGGCGGGTCGCATCGGAAGTACCGAACATCGCGTGCTTCGACACGGCCTTTCACGCAACGCAGCCCGAACTCGCCACGCGGCTGCCGCTTCCGCGCAGCTACTTCGACAAGGGCTATCGCCGCTATGGATTCCATGGCCTGAACTACGAACACGTCGTCGAGGCGCTGCCCGGACTTTCAGGCAAGCCCCTGCCCCGCCGATTGCTTGCGGCGCATCTGGGGTCTGGCGCATCGATGTGCGCGATCTTCGACGGCAAGAGCGTTGCCACCACAATGGGCTTCTCGACCGCCGATGGCCTCGTCATGGGCACGCGCACAGGCTCCATCGATCCCGGTGTTCTGGTGGCGCTCATGCGCGACGAGCATCTCTCGCTCGATCAGCTGGAAGACCTGCTCTATCGCAGGAGCGGCTTGCTTGGGCTTTCCGGAATCTCGCCCGACATGCGCATCCTGCTTGCATCCGACCGCACCGAAGCAATCGAGGCGGTGGACTATTATTGCTACTCCGCCGCGCGGCACGCGGCCTCGCTGGTGCCGGCATTGGGCGGGCTCGATGCCATCGTGTTCACCGGCGGTGTGGGCGAAAACGCGGGGCCTGTGCGCGCCCGCATCCTCACCCACCTGAAATGGCTGAACGTGCCGATGGAACAGGTCTTCGTCGTTCCTGCCAACGAGGAACTCACCATCGCGCGGAACGTGAAGGCGCTGGTTTAGCTCATCGCGAGGAGAAGCGATCCCGTCGCCACGATGTCGTCGACCGTAGCGCCGCGCGACAGGTCCGACACGGGTTTCGCAAAGCCCTGCAGCACGGGGCCCATGGCCTGCGCACCCGCCAGACATTGCATGAGCTTGTACGCGATGTTGCCGGCATCGAGATCGGGGAAGACCAGCACATTGGCACGGCCCGCGACGTCACCCGTGTCCTTCATCTTCTTTGCCGCCACTTTCTCCGACAAAGCCGCATCGCCCTGAAGCTCGCCATCGATCTTGAGGAGCGGGGCCTTTTCCTTGGCGATGCGCAGCGCTTCGATGACCTTGTCGGCATCGGCATGCGTTCCGCTGCCCTTCGTTGAAAACGAGAGCAGCGCGACGCGCGGTTCCTCACCGAGGAACTTTGCTGCACTTGCCGCCGAGGATATGGCAATGTCGGCGAGTTGCGCGGCATCGGGCTGGATGTTGACACCGCAATCGGCGAACACCAGGCGCCGGTCCGGCCATTGCATCAGGAAGAAGCTCGACGGTGTTGCGATCCCCTCGGCGATACCAATCGTCATCAGCGCCGCCTCGATCACGCGCGCGGTTGGATTGGCAGCTCCGGCGAGCATGGCGGAAGCCTCTCCCGCCGCCACCATGGCCCCTGCACGATACAATGGCTTCTTGAGGAGGCGGGCTGCCATGGCGTCATTCATCTTTTCGCGCCGCGCCCGCACGATCGCGATGTGATGCGGCAGGGGGTCTGGAACATCGTCGGCTCCAAAGACAACCGGATCGGCCAGATCGTCACGGCGGAAGATTTCGGCGGCGGCACGAATCCGCTCGTCCTCGCCTTCCGGCATCACAAGCCTCAGTCTTCTGCCCTTGATCCTGACCTTGGCTTCGTCAATCACGCTCATCGCATCACCTTGAGAACTGCAAGTCATGTCAGCAGAACGAGCTGTCTCATTCAATCGCGAGGCCATGGATTTCGTCACTGGAACCCCGGCAACCCGCTCTGAACGTCAAGCACGGCAGAACAGTTTTCTGATACGGACACTTACGCTCCTGACGAGGCTCCGCAATTCGACGGAACTGTCAAAACCACATTCCTGCCCGCTCCTCGCCACAATCTCACGGCACGTTACAAACCGTTAACCATGTGATCGCGTGATCCAACACGCGGCGCTGGAAGCGGGACGGCCGCTGACGAGAGGAGATGGCAGGGGAATGATTCATGCCATTGCTGTGTGCCTTGCCGTGATGGCGGGCAAAGCCGTGTGTACCCGGCAGTTTTGAAATGACGTACTGCAGTCCCGACCCCTGCGCGGTTGGTGCAGGTGGTTGCTGCTGCCCAGTCCTCATCATTCCAGGAGCTTGGACATGACACAGCGCTACCGCCATGCCGAAGATCATCGCCGTGAGACCGAAGCAGACATTGCCCCGGACGTGTCACGGAGCAATGAGCCGAGCTGGTTTCTCGATCCCGCCAATGAGCAGTCCCGCTCAGAGTTTCTGACGCGTTACCGCAAGTCCAGGAATTTGCCCGAAACACCGCCACACCCCACACGGCAGCATGTCGCGATGACGCCGGCATATCGCGATCTGCTGATGGCACGGCTGCGCCCGCCTGCACGTTTCATTGCGCAGCTCGCTTCAAGCGAAGATGCGCAACAGACCTTGAAGCAGGACCGGGCAGCGCAAAAGGGACTGACTGTCATGCAGACATTTGTCGCAGCGGCATCAATGGCCATTGTTTTTGGCGGAACAGTGGGCTTCCTGAGCGCGGAGTTTCCGGCCTTGAAGGCCAAGACCTATGCCTTGCTGAATGTTGCGCCGCCGCCTGCGAAACCGGCAGCGAAGGAACCAAGGAGTCTGACCGTGGCCTCCACAGTGATCTCCAAGAAACAGGTGTCCACGGCCACGCTTCAGGTCGCGGATGTCTCGGGCCAGACCAACAGCCTCATACCGCTGTCGCTTCGCGCCGAACCGGGCACCCTGGGGAGCGATCTCTTCCTCAAGATTTCAGGGCTGCCGGAATCGGCCTATCTCACCTCCGGCCAGCGCGATGCCGACAAGCTCTGGGCGCTGAACATCGCGGACCTCAAGGACGTGAAGTTGATTGTCCCCCACTCTCAAATCCCGGAGATCGATCTCGCCGTTGCCGCCTTCGAGTCAAGTACGGGTGAACTCGCAGCCCCGGTCAAGACCATGACGGTGGCGTTGTCCGATGTGGTTGTGAAGCCCGCATCAGGACCTCCGCCGCAACAGGTTGCTGAGGCGAAGACCGCCCTGCCGACCTCTCCTCAAGCGGGCAAGCCCGGCGCCATTCCGATGCCAACCGGCATGACGGTGTCACTTGCGGCAAGCCAGCATGCCGGCAGTCCCCTCGTTGAGGAGGGCAATACACGTCTGAAATCTGGCGATGTCGCAGCGGCACGCAAGGCCTTCGAGAGGGCGTGGGCGAGCGGACAGGCGGAGGGCGCCTTGGGGATAGCCCGCAGCTTCGATCCGGTCGTGCTGGCATCGCTGCGCATCGGCAAAGCCACACCCGACACCGCGACCGCACTCGCCTGGTATGAAAGAGCCGCGTCTGCCGGCAACACCGATGCCGCGGCTGCGATCGTCAGGCTACGGATGAAGCGCTGAGGTCAGCTCGACGGCTTCCCGAAGAGTGCAGCATAAAGCTTGCGGTCGCGGCCATAGACATCGGGACGGAACTCGATGCCGTTCACGCCCTTGAAGGCCGTGGCGTAGACAAGATGCACTGGAATATGGTCCTTCAGCGCCACCCGCGTGGTCTTGCCGCCTGCGAATGCGCCGTCGATCTTCGCCTTTGACCATCCGACGATCTCGCCCACGAGGCGATAGGCCAGATCCATCGGCCGTGACAGCCTGATGCAGCCATGGCTGAACGCGCGTGTCGTCTGCAGGAACTTGTCCTTCGACGGCGTGTCGTGAAGATAGATGTTGTGCGCGTTGGGCAGCATGAATTTGACCTTGCCGAGCGCGTTCTTCGGGCCGGGCTTCTGGCGGAACGTGAACGGAAACTTGCCGGGGCCATAGGCGCTCCAGTTGATGCCGCCCCATGAGGCCAACTTGCCATTGATGAAGACCTCGAAGTCCGAGGAATATGCATAGGGGTTCTTGCGGAGGCGTGGCAGCATCTCCTTCGTGGCGATGGAATAAGGCACGGTCCATGTCGGGTTGATTTCGACATATTCGAGTTCATCAGAGAATTCCGGCGTCTGGGTGGCAACCGCCCCCACAACGACATTCATGCGGTCGATGACGCCAAGGTCTTCCACCTCCAGCAATTCAAAGGCCGCAAGGTTGACCATGAAATGATGATTGCCGAGGTTCTCCGGCATCCAGCGCCAGCGTTCCATGTTGAGCATGATCTGGCGCGCGCGCTCGGCGGGCGAAACATTCAGCGCCATCACCGTCTGCTTGCCGATGTTGCCCTTCGCCTCAAGGCCGTGGCGCGTCTGGAACCGCTTCATCGCGGCGACGGTATCGGGATCGTAAAGATCGCCTGGTCTTGTCCCGCCCTCGTGGTCTCCCATGACCAGAAGCAGGTTCCGGATCTGCGGGATGCGCGGATCGGAATCGCCGGGCTCGATATTGGAGCCCGTTGAAACCTGGGGCCAGTCTCCGTCCTCCGCCATGGCGCGGTAGAGTGCCAGCATCTTCTTCAGCGACTGATAGTGCGGATTCTTCGACTCGAACTCGGACAGGAACCGGGCCGGCTCCTGCTGCTTCTTCAAATCCGTCAGCATACGGAGCACGTCGACGGTCTTGCGGTTGCGGAACAGCCTCGAATCGACTTTCCCCGGCGTGAGGCGTCCGATCTTCAGGTCGGTGGCATAGGCAACGAAAAAGGCCGAATAATAAAGCTCGGCGGCGGCTGCCCCTTCCGGATCGTCCGGCTCGATCGCGTCACGCAACTGGATCAGCGCATCGATCGGATAGTCATCCGGATTGAGGCCGTCATCTGCGGCATCCGCAAGGCGTTGCAGGAACGGCGTCATGCGGCCGGTTCCCACCCAATAGATCGTGCCCTGATCCTGTACGTAATGGGCTGTCAAGGCCGGCCTGATGCGTTCCAGCGGAAGCGGCAGGCGGTCGGGCGACTGCAGGAACTCGGCCACCGCGGCGGATACAGCGGCATAATCGGGTGCAGGCGTGTTGCGGCCAGCCATGGCGGCGGGAGCCAGAACAGCCCAAACCGCCAGGCACAACACAAGTCTCAAGGCCGCTCGCATCACCATCTCACTCCCGCATCCCGATTCGCTTCATGCTACAGCCGCCAGCTCCCGCCGTCTTCACACGTTGAGCAGCAAGTACTCACGTTCCCAGGAGCTGATCACCCTGCGGTAATTCTGCATCTCCTGATACTTTACGTCATTGTAGGCCTCGCAGAACTTCTCGCCCAGCACCTGCTTCAGCGCCTTCGTGTAATTCAACTTGTCGAGGCTCTCATCGAGGCTGATAGGCAGCGTGTGGGCGTAGCGATAGGCCGAGCCGGTCACGGGTTCCGACGGTTTGATGCGCTCCGTCATGCCGAGATAACCGCAGGCGAGCGACGCCGCGAAGGCCAGGTAGGGGTTGGCGTCTGCACCCGGCACGCGGTTTTCAACGCGCGTGTTGCTGGCATCCGACGACGGCACGCGAAGCGACACCGTGCGATTGTCGATGGCCCAATGGACGTTGGTCGGCGCATCGGAGTCCGGCACGAGGCGGCGGTAGGAGTTGACGTTCGGCGCACAGAGCGAAAGGGCTGCCGCCAGATAGCGCTGCAGACCGCCGATGTGGTTGAGGAAAATCTTGGAGGGTGCTCCGTCCTTGCTGGCGAAGATGTTCTTGCCGGTCTTCGTGTCCATCACCGACTGGTGAATGTGCATCGATGAACCGGGCTCGTTCTCATGGGGCTTCGCCATGAAGGTCGCATACATGTCGTGCTTCAGCGCTGCCTGCCGCACGGTGCGCTTGAACAGGAACACCTGGTCGGCCAGTTCCAGCGGGTCGCCATGATTGAAGTTGATTTCAAGCTGCGCCGGGCCGCTCTCATGGCTCAGCGTATCGACATCGAGTTCCTGCGCCTCGCAGTAATCGTAGATATCCTCGACGATCGGGTCGAAATCATTGGCTGCATCGATGCCATAAGCCTGCCCGCCCGGCTCCTTGCGCCCGGTGCGGCCCACGGCGGCATCGAGCGGATAGTCGGGGTCGAGATTCCTCTTCACGAGATAGAACTCGAGTTCAGGCGCAATGACCGGCCGCCAGCCCTTTTCCTTGTAGAGTTCGAGCACGCGGCGCAGCACATGGCGGGGCGAGATATCGACGGGCGCATCATTCAGGTGAAAGGCATCGCAAATCACTTGCGCTGTGGGCTCGGCATACCATGGCACGAAGCGGATCGTGTTGGGGTCCGGCTTCATGTAGATGTCGATGGCGCTGTCGCTCACCGCACGCGTGTCCTGCGTGTAGCGGCCGTTGATCGTCAGTGTAAAGACTTCCTCCGGAATGCGCAGCCCGCGCGAGCGGTTGCCGGACAGGAATTTCTTGGGCGGCAGGATTTTCCCGCGCGCCGTTCCGTTCATGTCGGCAACGAGGCACTCCACCTCGCTGATCTTGTGTTCGTTCAGCCATTCCTCAAATCGAGATTGGGTCATGATATCCAGTTGGTTGTTCAACGCAGTCAGTCTAACCCGGAAGCTTGACCTAACAAAAGGGGGGCAGCTAAACCCCGTGCATCATGGCAAAATCGATCAGCGCACTGTCGTACTACCAGGCAACCGCCACCCCCCACCCGGACCATCCACCACTCCAGGGCGAAGTTTCAGCCGATGTCTGCATCATCGGGGCAGGCTATACCGGCCTATCGGCGGCCATCGAGCTGGCGGGCGCCGGCTTCAAGGTCGTCGTTCTAGAAGCAGAAACAGTAGGTTACGGGGCATCTGGCCGCAATGGCGGGCAGGTCTGCACCGGGTTTTCATCGGGCCAGCAGAAGATCATTGCGCAGCTTGGAAAGGACGACGCGCGCCGCTGCTTTGCGCTGGCGGAGGACTCCAAACAGCTCCTGAAAGACCGGATTTCGCACCATTCGATCGACTGCGACCTCACGTGGGGCTACCTCCACGCCATCCCCAAACCCTCGCAATTCGGCGGGTTGAAGGAGTGGAAAGAGGAATGGGACGGTCTCGGCTACACCGATACCCAGATTCTCGACAAGCGCCAGCTCGAGGAAAAGATCGGCACGAGGGCCTATCATGGAGCGCTGCGCGAAAGCGGTGCGGGACATTTGCATCCGCTGAACTACTGCCTCGGCCTCGCGCGCGCCGCCGTCTCGGCTGGCGCGGTGATCCATGAGAATTCACGCGCGGTGGAAGTGGATACGGGTTCCAATCCATTCGTCCGCACGGCGAAGGGGACTGTGCGCGCCAAGTTCATCATCATCGGCTGCAACGCCTATCTCGGCCGCCTGGTGCCGAAGCTCTATGGCCGCGTGATGCCGGTCACCAGTTACATCATCGCCACGGAGCCGCTCGGTGAAAATCGCGCAAAAGCACTGATACGCGATGGCGAAGCTGTGGCCGACACCAACTTCATCGTCGACTACTTCCGCTTGTCGAAAGACACCCGCATGATCTTCGGCGGACGCGCGAGCTACACGACGATGGAACCTGCGGACCTCGGAACCTACATGCGGCCCCGCATGACGGCGATCTTCCCGAACCTCAAGGATGTGAAGATCGACTATGCCTGGGGCGGCTACATCGCCATCACCTACAACCGCATTCCGGACTGCGGCAGGCTGAGCCCTACTGCATATTATGCACACGGCTATTCGGGACAAGGTGTTGCGCTTGCCGGCATGTATGGCAAGCTCATGGCCGAAGCGGTGCGCGGAACGGCGGAACGCTTCGACCTCGTGTCGCGGATCCGCCACCTGCCCTTCCCCGGCGGCCCTATTCGCGTTCCCATGCTCGCATCCGCGATGCTGTATTACCGACTGAAGGACGCCCTGTCTTGACCATGCTTTTCTCGCCCATCACCCTCCGCGGCCTGACCCTCAAGAATCGCGCCGTGGTGGCGCCCATGTGCCAGTACTCAGCGCAACATGGCATGGCCAAAGACTGGCATTTCGTGCATCTCGGCCGCTTTGCGCTCGGCGGTTTCAGCCTTGTCATCGTCGAGGCGACGGCGGTCACTCCGGAAGGCCGTATCAGCTATGCCGATCTCGGGCTGTGGGACGACACGCAAATTGTACCATTGAAGCGCATCGCCGACTTCCTGCGCGCCAATGGTGCTGCTGCCGGGATCCAGCTCGCACACGCGGGCCGCAAGGCAGCTTCTCCCGTGCCATGGCGCGGCAAGTTCAGCGAGACCGATGAAGAGAAGAAGGCGCTGGCCTTCGAGTCGTGGACGCCTGTCGCGCCATCGGCCGTCCCTCAGACGGCATCCTCGCCGACGCCCATTGAACTGGACACTGCGGGCATGAAACGCATACGCGATGGCTGGGTTTCGGCCACCAACCGCAGCGATGCCGCGGGCTTCGACATGATCGAACTCCACTCCGCGCACGGATACCTGCTGAACCAGTTCCTGTCGCCCGTTGCCAACAAGCGCACCGATGCCTATGGCGGCAGCCTGGAGAATCGCATGCGGTTTCCTCTCGAGGTCGCTCGCGCGGTCCGGGAGGCATGGCCGAAGCACAAGCCTGCCTTTGCGCGGATTTCAGTCACCGACTGGATCGAGGGTGGTGTGACAATCGAAGACAGCATTGTCTATGCCAACGAACTGAAGGCGCTGGGCTATGACTTGATTCATTGCACATCGAGCGGCTTCGATGGCGCGAAGATCCCGGTGGCACCGCTCTACCAGGTGCCGCTGGCGGAAGCCGTGCGCAAGGGTGCGGATGTTCCAACCGCCGCTGTCGGCCTCATCACGAAGGCCCATGAAGCAGAGCAAATTCTGGCCTCAGGCCAGGCGGACATCATCGCTCTCGCAAGGCAGGCGCTTGATGACCCGAACTGGCCGCTCCATGCGCTGCGGGAACTTGAAAGCGGCGACGTCTATTCTGCATGGCCGCAGCAGGCAGGGTATGCCGTGCGCAACAAGGACCGGGTACTCAATCCCCGGCTTTGATATCTTGTGTACCGGAGCCGGAACGCTACTCCGTCATCGGAATGGCGCGAGCGCCCTTCTGCCAGGCCTTGAGGCAAAGGTATTCCATGACAAGCGAGGCCGCGGCGAGCGACGTGATCTCGCCGTGGTCATAGGGTGGCGAAACCTCCACCACGTCCATGGCGACGAAACTGATGTCCGTCAGCTTGCGCATGATGGAGGCCGCCTGATGATAGGTGAGGCCGCCAGGGATCGGTGTTCCCGTGCCGGGTGCAACTGACGGATCGAGGCAGTCGATGTCGAAGGTGAGATAGGCCTTGTTCGCCCCCACCACGTCTTTCACGATCTGCGCGATTTGCGCGGATGAGCTGTCATGCACTTCATCAGCGTAGACGAGCCGGAAGCCATAGGTCCGTTCACCCGTGAAGACCGTGCGAAGGCCGATCTGCACCGACTTCTTCGGATCGATCAAACTCTCGCGCACCGCGTAGCCGAACATGGTGCCATGGTCGATGCGGCCGCCGTCATCGGGTTCCACGTCGCGGTGCGCATCGAAATGAACAAGCGACAAGGGCCCGTGCTTCTTCGCGTGGGCCTTGAGAAGCGGATAGGTGACATAGTGATCGCCGCCGAGCGAAACCATCTCCGCGCCCGATGAAATTATCCCGGTTGCATGGTCTTCGAGCCGCTGCGGGAAATTCTCCTTGCGGCCCCAGTCGAAGAAGCAATCACCATAATCAGTGACCGCGAGCGTATCGAAGGGATCGAAGTTCCACGGCCAGAACGGCCCCCAGGCATTCTCGGCGGACGCCTTGCGGATACCTTCAGGCCCCATGCGGGTGCCCGAACGGTGCGACACGGCCTGATCGAACGGGATGCCCGTCACCGCAATGTCAACGCCAGCCAGATCGCGGGTATACTTGCGGCGCATGAAGGAGAGCGCGCCAGCATAGGTCGGCTCCCACTGCGTGCCCTTCAGGCTCTCGCGGCGAAAGGCATTGTCGCCCGGCAGCGGGCCTTTGGAATTCATCTCGAGTGACATGGCCTACTCCGTGAGGACGATCGAATCTTCGGGTGACCAGTGCACCCATACTTTTTGTCCGCGCTCGACGCCAGCGCCGCCGAGGCGCGTATCGTTCTGAACGTTGACGGCGAGATCGAGGCCGTCCTTGCCCTCGATCACGACATGGCTGGTGTCGCCATAGTAGGCGACGTCACGAACCGTTCCTTCGAGCTTGGTGGCGGCGTGGCCTTCGGGTTTGTGCTTTGTGATACGGAGCTTCTCGGGGCGAACAGCAATTGACACGCCGCCTCCCACCTGCTTGTCGGTGATGAGGTCGAGCCTGCCCAGCCCCTTGGCATCACAGGTGATGGCCTGTCCGGTCTGGCTGAGCACCTTGGCGTCGATCAGGTTCACCTTGCCGATGAAGTCGGCGACAAAGCGGTTGCGCGGATGCTCGTAGAGTTCAGATGGTGTTGCAATCTGCTGCACCGCGCCCTTCTCCATCACCGCGATGCGGCTGGCCATGGAGAGCGCTTCGTCCTGGTCGTGGGTCACGATGATGAAGGTGATGCCCACAGTCTCCTGCAGCCTCGTCAGTTCCATGCGCATGTCGTCGCGCAGCTTGGCGTCGAGTGCCGAGAGCGGCTCGTCCAGCAGCAGCACTTTCGGGCGCTTCACGAGCGCGCGGGCCAAGGCCACGCGCTGGCGCTGTCCGCCCGACATCTGGTCCGGCTTGCGGTCGGCCAGCTGCGTGAGCTTGACCATCTCCAGCCCCTCGGCCACGCGGCGCTTGATTTCGGATGCCTCGACGCCCGTCACCTTCAGGCCATAAGCGACATTCTGGGCCACCGTCATGTGCGGGAACACCGCATAGGACTGGAACACCATGTTGGTGGGCCGCTTGTTGGGCGGCGTATAAGCCATGTCCTCGCCGCCGATGATGATCTGGCCGGAGGTCGGCGTTTCGAGCCCCGAAATCATGCGGAGCAGCGTGGTCTTGCCGCAGCCCGAAGGGCCTAGCAGGGCAAAGAATTCATTCTGCGCGATATCGATCGAGACATTGTCGACGGCGGTGACGCCGCCCGGAAACTTCTTGAAGACGTTGCGGATCGAGACGATGGATTCGGTCATGGTTCAACCCTTGTCCGGCTTCTGAGGAGCCTGGAGTTTCATTGCGATCACGGTTGCGACGACGGTGATGACGATCAGCACGGTCGAGGCTGCATTGATTTCCGGCGAGACGCCGCGCCGCACCAGCGAATAGACCTTCACGGGGAAGGTGACCGTCTCCGGGCCGCTCGTGAAGAAGGTGATGACGAAGTCGTCGAGAGACAGCGTGAAGGCGAGTAGTGCTCCCGCGATCAGGCCTGGCTTCATGTAGGGCACGATGATCGACCAGAAGGTCTGCCACTCGCTGGCGCCCAGGTCCTTCGATGCTTCTTCCAGTTGCCGGTTGAAGCCCACAAGGCGCGAGCGCACGACGACCGCCACGAAGGGAAAACAGAACGAGACATGCGCGATGACGATGTTGCCCAGGTTAAGCGGCCACGGCATGGCGACGAAGAAATTCATCATGCCAGAGTTCACGAAGAACAGGAGCAGCGCCACGCCCATGCAGATTTCGGGGATGACGATGGGCAGCGCCATGAAGCCGTCGTAGGTGTTCTTGAAGGGAAACCTGAAACGCCACATCAGGAGGGCCATCAGGGCGCCGAGGATCGTTGCGAAGACCGTCGCCAGCACGGCAATCACCAGCGAATTGGTCAACGCCTCGATGAGCGACGCGTTGTTCCAGGCCTTCACGTAATTGTCGAGCGTGAAGCCGCGCCACACGATGCCGCGCTTGTCGGTGTTGAACGAGAAGGCGACGAGCGTGATGATGGGCGCGTAGAGCAGGAAGAAAATCGCGCCGAAGAGAATCTTCAGCCAGGTGCGGCTGCCATAGTCGAGAGGCCCCTGCCCCGGTTTCAGTTGCGCGGCCATCAGATGTCCACTCCCTTGCTGCGGCTCGCCAGAAACGAGCGGAGCGCCAGCGCTCCGAAGGTTGCATACATGAGCAGGAAGGAGAGTGCTGCGCCGAAGGGCCAGTCATTGGCTGCCTTGAACTGCCGTTCGATGACGTTGCCGATCATGATGGCATTGGCGCCGCCCAGCAGGTCGGGCGTGAGGAAGGAGCCAAGGCACGGGATGAAGACGAGGATGATGCCGGACACGATGCCCGGCATGGTGAGCGGCACTGTGACCTTCAGGAATGTGGTGAACTGCGAGGCGCCAAGATCGAGGCTCGCCTCGAGGAACGACTTGTCGAGGCGCTCGATGGTGGCATAGAGCGGCAGCACCATGAACGGCATGTAGACGTAGACGAGGCCGAAGATGACCGCGAAATTGTTGTAGAGCATTTCGAAAGGGCCAATCCCAACCAGGTCCAGCACCTTGTTGACATAACCTTGCGTACGGAACACCGCGATCAGGGCATAGGTGCGGATCAGGAGATTGATCCAGAACGGCAGGATCACCAGCAGAAGCAGCAGCGGCTTCCACTTGTTGGGCGCAAAGCAGATGCCGAAGGCGATCGGGTAGGCTGTGAGCAGGCACAGTGCCGTCGCCAGCGCGCTGACCCAGATCGACTTCCACATGATGGAAAGATAGAGCGTGTCAAACGCGCGGATATAGTTGGAGATGCCGGTGAAGTAGTCATATTCTGTGATCGAAATCTGTCCGTCGATCAATGCCTTGTCGCTGAACGACATGACGAACAGGAAACCGAGTGGAATGATGAAGAAGGCGAGAAGCCACACCGTCGGCGGCAGTCCCAGGATCCAGAAGGCCCGCGGGTTTTCTTTCCAGTTCTCCAAGATGCCCGAACTCCCCCGTTTATCTTTCTTTGGTTCAGCCTAGCCCAGCCTTGCCCCGAACGGCAACCCCGGCCTAGAGGCGCTCCAGCGCGCGGTCGATTCCGGCGATGGCAGTATCCGCGTGCGGCTTGGTGAAGACGATCGGCGGCCTGATTTTCAGGATGTTGCCGAACTTTCCTTCACCGCCGATCAGCACGCCCTCGTCGCGGAGCAGGCCGAGCAGGCGGTTCAGTTCCGTATTTGCGGGTTCCTTGGTTGCACGATCCCGCACCAGTTCAACTCCGGTTGCCAACCCCACGCCGCGCACGTCACCGATGATTGCGTGCTTCTGCATGAGGGCCCGCAGGCCCTGCCGGAGATAGTTGCCAGCGTCCAGCGCATTGGCCAAGAGCCCTTCGTCACGGATCACATCGAGCACTGCGATCCCCGCGGCACAGGCGACGTTGTTGCCACCGAAGGTCGAGAAAAACGGCCCGGCTTTCAGAAAATGCGAGAGGATATCCGGCCGCGTGATGACGGCGCCCACGGGGTGCCCGTTGCCGGCGGGCTTGCCGATGGTGACGAGGTCGGGCGTCACGCCATGGTGGCGGTGCCCCCAGAACTGCGTTCCCATGCGGCCAAAGCCCGATTGCACTTCGTCCGCAATGAACAATCCGCCCGCCTGCCGCACGCGTGCCACCACGCCCTGCAGATAGCCTTCCGGCGCATCGAGGATGCCGTTGCTCATGAAGGCCGAGTCAACCATGGCGGCGGCGATGCCATAGCCTTCTGCATCAAGTTCGGCAATCAGCGGTTCGGCCAGCGCGGCGTAGCGCTCACCAAGGCCCGGCGTATCAGGGCCGAATTCACCGCGATAGGTGTCTGGCGCGGGCAGCAGCCGGATGTGCGGCGCATACCAGTGTTCAGGCGCGTTCGATGGCGAGAAGGCGTCGATCGCCTCGCTCACGCCGTGATAGGCGAACTCCATCGCCATGCCGCCCTGATGGCCGGTGAAAGCCTTCGCCATGCGCCACGCCAGATCGTTGGCCTCGCTGCCCGAGTTGACGAAGACTACGGCAGAGAGTCCCTCGGACGAGAGTTCGCTCAACCGCTCGGCATATTCGATGGACTGGTCGGTAATGTAGCGCGTGTTGGTGTTGAGCGTCCGCGCCTGCCGGGCTATGGCCTCGACTACATAGGGGTGGCAATGGCCAACGTGCGGAACGTTGTTGTAGCAATCGAGAAAGCGTCGTCCATCCGAGGACGTAAGCCAGACGCCCTCGCCCTTCACCATGTGAATGGGCGGATCGTAGAAGACATAGAGTTTCTCGCCCATCACCTTGCGGCGGCGCGCGATGGCCTCTTCCGCCGTGGCCGCGTGATCCGTTTGCTTCGGCGGATAAGAGGCAGCCCGGCGGATCAGATCGACCAGCCTGGCCCGCCCTTCGGTCCTCAGCATACGGATCATCGGCATGCTGCGGCTGTTGAAGGACTGGAAGTAACCTTGCGAGGCAATCCCGTTCGCGGCCTTCAGAGCGTCGATCAGCGGCGTCATCAGAAGCCGCACCTCGATCAGATCGAGCAGCGCATCGGCCTCTATCTCTTCCAGCGGCGTGACGCTGGCATAGCCGCGGACAAAGTCGAAGATTGTCTCATCGGGATCAGCAGCGCGGCTCAGGAAATCACCAACCGCATTGGCGAGATCGAGAATGAGCGGCCCGTGCACGATGTCGCCGAAATCGATGATGCCGTTGACCTGACCATCCGCCCCGGCAAGGCAGTTATAGGGATGAACGTCGCCGTGTATGATCTGGCTCCGCATCCGCCGCATCTGCGACTCGGTCACATCGCGATGGCGCGTGAGAATTTCTTCGGCGAGCGCACGATCGTCCACCGGAAGCTTCGCAACCTGCGACCACAAACCGAGAACCTGCCGCGTATCCCACACCAGACTGCGCTCCGCGGGTGCCCCATGAACAAAGCCGCGCATGGCTAGCCCCAAGCGCGCGAGCAACTTGCCGAGGTCGCGAACGCTGTCCGGCGGCAACACGGCGTCTCCCAGCACGTCACCGGAGAGCCATGACAAGACCATCACCGGAAATGTGACACCCTCATGCGTGAGGCGTGGCAGGGGTTCGCCGGTCACGCTCCTGATCAACCTCGGCACGGGCAATCCAGGATCGGCCAACGCGATGTGCTCCAGCGCCAGAGCCTGGCAGGTCAGCACGTCCTCACCCTCCGCCGGATGGCAGACCTTGAAGACGAAGCTTTCTCCAGTGGTTGCCGTCACGCGGAAGTTCTGGTCGCGCTCGCCCTCGAGCCTGCTCCAATTCCCAGCAAGTCCGTAAGTACCGCGCGCAAATAAAGCGAGCACCTGTTCCGGCAGGTTGGGCGGCACAAGCGTGTTGAGCATGAAGGAAAAGCTTTCTTGCCAGATGCAGAAAGGGCGGCACCTCATGGCGCCGCCCTTGTGTCGTTACGGCCATCAGGCGGCCTGGATGCGGGTCCAGATCTCGTCGCGGACCTTGGTCGCTTCTTCGCCCAGATAGAGCGCCGACTCGCACTTGGCGATGACCTCCGCCGATGGGAAGATGATCGGATTGTTCTTGTAGTCGTCGGGCATCAGATCCTTCGCCGCCTTGTTCGCGGTCGCGTACAGGATGGTCTCGACGATCTTCTTCCCGGCTTCGCCATCAAGAACGTAATTGATGAAGGCGTTGGCGTTCTCCGGGTGCGGCGCGCCCTTCGGAATGGCCAGCGTATCCTGCCAGAGGAGCGAACCTTCCTTCGGAACGATGTAGTTGATGTCTTCGTCCTCGGTTATGATCTGCTTGATGTCGCCGTTCCATTCCTGGGCCAGCTTCACTTCGCCAGAGGCAAGAAGATCCTGGCCGTTGTCATCGGCAAAGACCTTCACGTTCTTCTTCTGCTTGATGAGCAGTTCCTCGACCTTCTTGAGCTCGTCCATGCTGGTCGAGTTCCACGAATAGCCGAGATACTTGAGCGCAGCGCCGATGACGTTGGCCTGGTCTCCCAGCAGCGCGATGGAGCCCGCATATTCGTCGGAATCCAGCAGCACCTTCCAGCTGTCGGGCGTGCCGTTGACGGCGGACTTCCGATAGCCGATGCCGAGCGTGCCCCACATGTAGGGCACCGAGAACTTGCGGCCCGGATCGAAGGTCGCGTCCTTGAAGGGCTCGTCGATGTTGGACATGTTGGGGATCTTCGAGTGATCGAGCGGGATCACCATCTCGGCCTTGATCATGCGCTCCAGCGCATCGTTGGTCGGCACGATCACGTCATAGCCGGGATTGCCGCCCTTCAGCTTGGCGAAGAGCTCGTCGTTGTCGGCGTAAAGGTCCATCTTCACCTCGATGCCGGTCGCCGCGTTGAAGTCTTCGAGCGTCGTCTCGCCGATGTAGGTGTCCCAGTTGTAGAAGTTCAGCTTCTTCTCTTCCTCGGCCATCGAGAAACGCGGCAGGAAGGTGAGGCCGACGGCGAGCGCGCCGGTGCCCTTGAGAAGCGATCGCCTGTTGGGGCGGAAACGCGGAGAAAACAGTGACATTGTAAGAGGCCCTCTCTTGGTTGATGCACCGCTGGCACGTGCCGCCCGGTGCGAAAGCGGCTGTGGTTACCGGAAGAGGAGACTAATGCCCCACCCTTCCGGATTTCAATGGAAAACTGCGTAACTTGCTGAAAATTCAGGCAACTTCTGACTTAACGTCCGCATAAGTTGCATCGAGCGCCAGCCGCGCGAGGCGGACCAGTTCGTCGATTTCCTTCTTCGTGATGACCAGCGGCGGAGCCAGCACCATCGTATCCCAGCAGGCGCGCATGATGAGGCCGCTCTTGAAGGAGTGGTCGCGGCACATGGTGCCCACCCGGCCCGGCTTGTCGAAACGGCCGCGCTTGGCCTTGTTGTTCGACAGTTCGATGGCGCCGATGAGCCCCATCGAGCGCGTCTCGCCCACGATCGGATGGTCACGCAGCGAGGCCAGCGCCTGGGCGAAGTACGGACCCATCTCACGGGTGCGCCCGACGAGGTTTTCCTGCTCGATGATCTCGATGTTGCGGAGCGCCACGGCGGAGGCCACCGGATGGCCCGCGTAAGTCATCCCATGGTAGAACTCGCCGCCAAGCTCAAAGAAGTCCTTGATCAGGTGCTCGGCGAAGGCGATGGCACCGATCGGCAGGTAACCGGACGACAGGCCCTTGGCCATCGGCACGATGTCCGGCTCGAAGCCAAGGCTCTGGAAGCCCCACCAGTTGCCGGTGCGGCCGAAGCCGCAGATCACTTCGTCGGAGATGATCAGGATGCCGTACTTGCGGCAGATCTTCTGGACTTCCGGCCAATAGGTGGAAGGCGGAATGAGAACGCCCGCCGCACCCTGGATCGGTTCGCCAATGAAAGCGGCGACATTGTCGGGTCCGACTTCGAGGATCTTCTTCTCAAGAGCTGCTGCGGCGTCGAGGCCGAATTCCTCCGGCGTCTTGTCACCGCCGAAATCATACCAGTAGGGCTGCTGCACATGGTGGAACCCGGGGAACTCGGTGCCGACCTGGTCGTGCATGCCCTGGAAGCCGCCGAGATTGGCCGCTACCATGGTGGAGCCGTGATAGCCCCTCGTGCGGGCGATGAAATGCTGGCGGTAAGGCTTGCCCTTCAGCTTCCAATAGTGGCGCACGAAGCGGACGATGGTGTCGTTCGATTCCGAGCCAGAGTTGGTGAAGAAGATGTGCTTGAAGCGCTCCGGCATGACTGACGAGATCTTGGCCGCCAGTTCGGTTGTCGGCACGGTCGTCGTCTTGAAGAAGGTGTTGTAGTAGGGAAGATCGAGCATCTGCTTGTAGGCAGCCTCGGCCAGTTCCTTGCGGCCATAGCCGACATTCACGCACCACAGGCCGGACATGCCGTCGAGCATCTTGTTGCCGTTGGCATCCCAGATCCAGATGCCATCGGCCTGCGTCATCACGCGCGGACCGCCGGCGGCATGGAATTCCTTGTGGTCGGTGAAGGGGTGGAAATGATGCGCGATGTCGTTCTTCACAACCTCGGCGATATTGATGTTCTTGGCATGGACGGTCATGTGTGTCTCCAGACTGGATACGATGAGGCAGCCCCTTGGCGAGGCTCGAAACGGTCAGAAAGCGGAGAGGTGCTTACGGCTTGAATCCGATGCGCGCACAGCGAAGCATGACTTCGTCATATGCGGTTCTTGACCAGGTGGGCAGGATCGCCCCGGCTGTGGTCGCGTGAAAGCACATGGGGTGCTTATGCCACCTTTCCCCTGAAACTGCAAGAAATGGCCGCAACGCTGCGATTTCCGGCGACTGCCGCAATTTTGCGCAGGATAGTTTCGTCCGGCATGTTTTTCTTGCCAGCCCCCCTCGATTGCCATCAAACTGCGCTGCAACATAAGACTGGGGATGGCTCCGATTTTCAACGAGATGGAAGGCAAGGGTGGCGCGGTCCGCGAACCCTATGCGCGGATAGAGGAGTGGCTCAAGACCCTGAGCCGGCGGGATGTCGACAGGGCGCTGAAGGAAGCCGAGGCGATCTTCCGGCGCCAGGGCATAACCTTTGCGGTCTATGGCGACAACCAGGCGTCCGAGCGTCTCATTCCCTTCGACATCATTCCCCGCATCTTCGCCGCCGCCGAGTGGCGCCGCCTGTCCGCGGGGATCGAGCAGCGGGTGCGTGCGCTCAACGCCTTCATCCATGATCTCTACCACCGCCAGGAAATCCTTCGCGCCGGCCGCATTCCGCATGAGTTCATCATACAGAACGAGGCCTTCGTGCCCGAGATGGTCGGCGTGATGCCATCGCGCGGCATCTATGCCCACATCATCGGCATCGACATCGTGCGGGTGGCCGAGAACGAGTTCTATGTCCTCGAAGACAATTGCCGCACGCCATCGGGCGTCTCCTACATGCTCGAGGACCGGGAGGCGATGATGTATCTCTTCCCCGAACTCTTCGCGCAGCAGCGCATTGCGCCGGTCGACAATTATCCCGCCATGCTGCGGCAGACGCTTGAGAGCGTTGCGCCGCCCGCCTGCAAGGGCGAGCCCACGGTCGTGATCCTCACGCCCGGCATCCACAACTCGGCCTTCTTCGAACACGCCTTCCTCGCCGACGAGATGGGGGTCGAGCTCTGCGAGGGCAATGATCTCTTCGTCTCCGACGGCTACCTCTACATGCGCACGACCCAGGAACCGAAGCGCGTCGATGTCGTGTACCGCCGCATCGACGATGCCTTCCTCGATCCCCTCACCTTCTGGCCGGATTCGGCCATCGGCGTTCCCGGCATCTTCGATCTCTATCGCGCCGGCCGCGTGACACTTGTCAACGCGCCGGGCACCGGCATCGCCGACGACAAGTCGATCTACACCTACATTCCCGACGTGATCGAGTTCTACACCGGCGAGAAGCCGCTCCTGAAGAACGTGCCCACCTGGCGCTGCAGCGACCCCAAGGAACTGTCGTATGTGCTCGATCACCTTTCCGAACTGGTGGTGAAGGAAGTCCATGGTTCGGGCGGTTATGGCATGCTGGTCGGACCGACTTCGTCGAAGAAGGAGATCGAGGAGTTCAGGCTGCGGCTCAAGGCGCGGCCGAAGAACTACATTGCCCAGCCGACGTTGGCACTCTCGGCGGTGCCGACCTTCACGAGGTCCGGCGTGGCGCCGCGCCATGTCGATCTGAGGCCCTTCGTGCTGTCCGGTGACAAGGTGCGGATCACGCCCGGCGGCCTCACCCGCGTGGCGCTGAAGAAAGGCTCGCTGGTCGTCAATTCCAGCCAGGGCGGCGGCACCAAGGACACCTGGGTACTGGAGGACTGATGCTCGGACGCACCGCCTCTTCGCTTTACTGGATGTCGCGCTACATGGAGCGCGCCGAGAACATGGCGCGCCTGCTCGAAGTCGGATATCGCATCTCGCTGATGCCGGGCGCCGTCGAAGGCCATCGCGACGAATGGCGCTCCACGCTGCAAAGTGCGGCCTGCGATGTTACCTATGACAGCAAGTACCCCGAGATCATCGGCGCAAAGGTCATCCAGTTCCTGATCTTCGACGAGGACAATCCCTCCTCGATCCGCGCTTCGATCAAGACGGCCCGCAACAACGGCCGCGCGGTGCGCACCGCACACACCCCCGACGTGTGGGAGAGCATCAACACCACATGGAACGAACTGGCCCAGGTGAAGCCTTCCAGCATGACGGCGGACCGGCTGCCGGTGTTCCTCGACTGGATCAAGCAGCGGGTCATGTCGTTCCGTGGTGCGCTCCTCGGCACCATGCTGCGGAACGATACCTATTACTTCAGCCAACTCGGCAACTTCATCGAGCGGGCCGACAACACGGCGCGCATACTTGACGTCAAGTATTTCATCCTGTTGCCGAAGCCGACCGATGTCGGCAGCGACCTCGACATGCAGCAATGGGCGCAGATCCTGCGGTCGGTCTCGGGCCACCGTTCGTATCGCTGGTTCTACCGCGACTCGAATTACCGGCCATGGCTCATCTCGGAATTCCTCATCCTGAAGGACGAGATGCCGCGCTCACTGGTGTTCTCCTATACCTGGGTCAACCGGGCGCTTGCGGGTCTGGCCAACCTCTATGGCCAGAGCTACGACTGCCATGTGCAGGCGCGCGACACCTATGACCGGCTGAAAGGCGGAAACATGGACCAGATCTTCCAATCGGGCCTGCATGAATTCCTGCAGGAATTCATCGCGGGCAATACGGCGCTCTCAGCGTCGATCGCCAAGAACTACAACTTCCCCTGACGCCCATGCGCCTCCATATCCGCCACGAAACGCATTACGACTACGACACGCCGCTGGCCTATTCGGCGCAGCGCCTTCACCTGTGGCCGGTGGACTTCGACACGCAGAAGACCGTGAGCTGGGACATCCAGGCGCCGGGCATCGAACGCGCTCTTGCCTACCTGGATGGTTTTGGCAATCGCGTCCATCTCCTCACCTTCGGCGACATCGAGGGCGAGGTGAGCATCATCGCGGAAGGTGTCATCGACTGTACGGACGCGGCCGGCCTGGTGCGTGGCGTTCATTCGCCCGCACCCGATGCGATCTTCCTGCGCCTCACTCGCGCGACGACGCCGAACGCCGCCATCCGCGGCATGGCCGAGAAGCATTTCGCGCCGGGCCGCGTGCTCGATGGATTGCATGGGCTGATGGCGGACATTCACGCTCGCGTCGCTTATGAACTCGGCGCCACCACGGCCCATACGACGGCCGCCGAAGCTTTCGCCGACGGGCGCGGCGTGTGCCAGGACCACGCGCATATCCTGATCGCAGCCGCGCGTTCCGCCGGCATTCCCGCGCGTTATGTGACGGGCTATCTCGTGACCGGCCAGGGTGCGTCTTCCACCGCTGCCCATGCATGGGCCGAAGCACTCGTTCCAGACCTCGGCTGGGTCGGCTTCGATGCCGCCAACGCCAAATGCCCCACCGACAATTACGTGCGCGTGGCGGCAGGCATCGATGCCGCGGGCGTGGCCCCCATCAGGGGCTCGCGCCGTGGCGGAAACATCGAGCGGATGAGGGTTGAAGTCCGCGTCGAGATCGCCCAACAGTAGTTTCCGATCACGATTCCGCCGGGGATACGGAATGACCTATTGCGTAGGAATGCTGCTTGACGAAGGCCTGGTCATGGCCGCCGACACCCGCACCAATGCGGGCGTCGACAACGTCGGCAAGTTCAAGAAGCTGCACGCCTGGGCGAAGCCGAACCATGGCGTGTTCGTGCTGCTGACCGCCGGCAATCTTGCCGTCACGCAGGCGGTGGTCAGCATGCTGTCCGAGGGGACGCGGGACAAGAAGCTCAAGGGCGCGGGCAAGAACCTCTTCGCCGCCAAGACCATGTTCCAGGCAGCGCGCATCGTCGGCAATGCTGTCCGCGAGGTCAAGCGGATTGACGGCGAGTCACTGACCGCAGGCAGCGATGCCTTCGCGGCGAGCTTCATCTTCGCCGGCCAGATCGGCAAGGAAAAGCCCCGCCTGTTTCAGATCTATTCGGCCGGCAATTTCATCGAGGCCACCCCCGACACGCCGTTCTTCCAGATCGGCGAGCACAAGTATGGCAAGCCCATCCTCGACCGCGTGGCACGCAACGACATGAAGCTCGGCGACGCCGCAAAAATGGTGCTGCTGTCCTTCGATTCGACGCTGCGCTCGAACCTGAGTGTCGGCCTGCCGATCGACATGCTCACCTATGAAACGGGCACGTTGAAGATCGAGCATACGAAGCGCATCGGGCTCGACGATCCCTATTTCAAGATGCTGTCCAGTGAATGGTCGAAGGCGCTCCGCACCGCCTTCGCCAACATCGAGGCCTTCGACATCTAGTCGGCAAATGCCGCCGCCATCAAACGGCGCGTATAATCCTCGCGCGGGCGATCCATCACATCGTCCGGCGTGCCCTGCTCCACCATGCGGCCGTCCTTCATCACCATGATGTGATCGGCCATGGCGCGGACGACGGCGAGATCGTGGCTGATGAACAGATAGGACAGGTTGTTGGCCAGTTGCAGCTCACGCAGCAACTCCACGATCTGCTTCTGGACCTGCCGGTCGAGTGCGGACGTCGGCTCGTCCAGCACGACGACCTTGGGCTTCAGGATGATGGCGCGCGCGATGGCGATGCGCTGGCGCTGGCCGCCGGAGAACTCATGTGGATAGCGGTTGCGGAGCGAGGGATCGAGCTGCACCTCTTCCAATGCCTGCGCGGCCCGCAGGTCGCGCTGCTGGCGCGACATCGAGGGTTCGTGCACCAGCAAGCCCTCGGTCACGATCTGGCCCGCCGTCATGCGCGGGCTCAATGAACCGAAAGGATCCTGCAGAACGATCTGCAATTCGCGCCGGAGCGGCCGCATCTGCTCTTTCGTGTAATTGGCAATCGGGCGGCCCTCGAAACTGATGGCGCCCTCGCTGGGGAGAAGCCGCAGGAGCGCCCGCGCGAAGGTCGACTTTCCTGATCCCGACTCGCCGACGATTCCGATCGTCTGCCCCTGGCGCAGCGTCATCGACACGCGGTCGACAGCGCACAGCACGATGGGCTCGCCCGACAGGAAGCCGCCGCCGATCTGGAAGTTCACGCGCACATCGGTGGCGTCGATCATCTTCGGCGCGCTTGGTGCGACGGGCGCCTTGCGGCCCGAGGGTTCGGCCTCGAGGAGCGCCCGCGTATAGGGGTGCTTCGGATGCGCGAATATCTCGCGCGTTTCCCCCTCCTCCACCACCTCGCCATGGCGCATCACGCAGACCCTGTGCGCGATGCGCTTCACGATCTTCAGGTCGTGGGTGATGAAGATCATGCCCATACCGAGGCGCTGCTGGAGGCTTGCCATCAGTTCCAGGATTTCGGCCTGAATGGTGACGTCGAGCGCCGTTGTCGGCTCGTCGGCGATCAGCAGGTCGGGGTCGTTTGCCAGCGCCATGGCGATCATCACGCGCTGGCGCTGGCCGCCGGACATCTCGTGCGGATAGGAGCCCATGCGCCGCTCGGGCTCGGGGATCTTCACCAGCCACAGCATATCGATGGCGCGCTCCCGGGCCTCCGCGTGGCCCAGCTTGCGATGGTGCATGATCGGCTCCATCAGTTGGTCGCCGATAGTGTAGAGCGGATCAAGCGACGTCATCGGCTCCTGGAAGATCATGGTGATCTTCCGCCCACGGATGGTATTGAGCTCGCGCCTGGGGATCGCCAGCAAGTTGGTGCCGCGATAATCGGCGATGCCTTCGGCCTGTCCATTGGAGGCCAGAAGTCCCATGGCCGCCATCATCAGCTGGCTCTTGCCGGAACCCGACTCGCCGACGATGGCCACCGTTTCGCCGGCATTCACATGGAGGTTCACGCCCTTTACGGCTTCGACCATGCCGTCGATGGTGGAGAAACTGACCTTCACATCTTTCAGTTCGAGAATCCTGTCCGCCATGTCAGCGATCCTTGGGGTCGAGCGCGTCACGCAAGCCGTCGCCAATGAAGTTCAGCGCGAAGAGCGTGGAGGTGAGGAAGATCGATGGAAAGATCAGCAGCCAGTTGGCGCCGGGAATGTTCTTGGCGCCCTGCGAGATGAGGACGCCCCAGCTCGACATCGGCTCCTGCACGCCCAGCCCCAGGAAGGAGAGAAAGCTTTCGAGGATGATGACCTGCGGAACCAGCAGCGTCATGTAGATGACGACGGGCCCCAACAGGTTTGGCACTACATGGCGGAGCAGAATTCCGGACTGGCTCACGCCCAGCGCCTCCGCCGCCTGCACATATTCCTGCCGCTTGATGGAGAGTGCCTGCCCCCGCACGATGCGCGCCATGTCCAGCCACAGCACGGCGCCCACGGCGAGGAACATCAGCACGAAATTCCGCCCGAAGAACACCACCAGCATGATGACGAAGAAGATGAAGGGCAGCGAATAGAGGATATCGACCACGCGCATCATCACCTCGTCAGTCTTGCCGCCCGCGAAACCGGCCGTCGCGCCATAGAGTACGCCGATGACGACCGCGACGAGGCCCGCCAGAAGACCGATCGCCAGCGACACGCGGCCCGCAATCAGTGTTCGCGTCAGCAGGTCGCGGCCAGTGTTGTCGGTGCCGAAAAAGAAATATTTGCGCTCAATGTCGGCGCTGATGGTCATCTTGAGGCCGTCCGCAGATTTCTCCGCGATGGCGGCATGTTCGAACACGTCGGACCTGTCGATGTAGCGTGTCACACGCTCGTCGATGGGCTTGGCGGAGGTGATGGTGATGAAGACCTTGCTGTCCTTCTCCTCCCAGCCCGCGAGATCGAGGCGCGAGCGCTTCACCGCGTCCTTGACAGCGAGGTCGACTGCATCGGGCAGCGGATAGGGTTCGAGGCTGGGCGGAACGCGCGTATAGTCCTGGTAGATGGTCGTGAACTGGTGCGGCGTGAACCACGGGCCCACGATGCAGATGACCGCCATGAAGACGAGATAGTAAAGGCTCACCATCGCGGCCTTGTTGGCCTTGAGGCGGTTCCAGGCGTCGGCCCAGAGCGAGCGGCCGGCCTTTGGCGTGGGGAGTGCGGCGTCAGTCATAGCGCACCCGCGGGTCGACCACGGCGTAGAGGATGTCGACGATGAGATTGAACACGATGGTGAAGAGCGCCACCACGACGACGGTTCCCATGACCAGCGTATAGTCGCGGTTCAGCGCGGCCTCGACGAAGTAGCGCCCGATGCCGGGAATGGAAAAGATGGTCTCGACGATGATGGAGCCTGTGAGAAGTGCCGCCGCCGCTGGCCCTGCGTAGGAGACGATGGGGAGCAAGGCTCCTCTCAGCGCGTGGCGGATGATGACGGAATAGTCGGACAGGCCCAATGCGCGCGCGGTGCGGATGTGATGCGACCTCAGCGACTCGATCATCGACCCGCGCATCAGCCGGGCGACGACGGCGAGTTGCGGCAGCATGAGCGTGAGTACCGGGCCGATCACCGCGGACAACGCGCCATCATGCCAACCGCCCACCCAGATCCAGGTGAAGGTCAGGGCGAAGGCGAGCTGGATGAGCGGCGCTATGACAAAGGTCGGGATGGTGGACCCGGCAGTGGCGATGGCGATGACGAGGTAATCAACGAGGCTGTTCTGGCGCAGGGCGGCCAGGATGCCCAGCGCGCCGCCGATGAACAGCGCAAGGACCAGGGCCGCCAGCCCTAGCGGAATCGAGACCTTGAGGCCGTTCGCAAAGATCTCGGCAACGGTGAAATCCGGCAGATTGTAGCTCGGCCCGAAATCGCCGCGCAGCAGATTGCCGAGATAGAACAGGTATTGCTTCCACAAGGGCTCGTCGAGGTGGAAGACGCGCTCGAGGTTGGCCTTGATGACGGGATTGAGGCCCTTCTCCTGGTTGAAGGGCCCGCCGGGCGCCACCCGCATGAGGAAGAAGGAGATCGTGACGATCACGAAGAGCGTCGGGATCGCGGTGAGGAACCGCCGGAAGACGTAACGCAACATGTCCGCACTCGGAAGGTTTGGGAGATGCCGCCCCCTATGCAGAATGAGGGAGCGGCGATCGTCCGTTTGCGGATTATTCCTTGCTCATGAAGCGGGTGGGATGGACGTCCATGACGTTCTCCTCCCAGCCCTTGATCTTGTTCGAGACCAGATTGTGGTAGCTGTAGTAGAGCAGCGGCAGCACACAAAGGTCGCGCGCCACGCCGATCGCTTCGGCATCCGACAGCGTCTTCATGCGCTCGTTCGGATCGGTGGCGGCCGCCGCCTTGGCCATCAGGCCGTCATACTCCGTGTTGGAGTATTCGGCGTAGTTGTTGCCGGTGCCGGACTTGCAAAGTGCCAGGAAGTTTTCCGGGTCCTTGTAGTCGGCGATCCAGCCGGCGCGTGCGACGTCGAAGTCGCCGTGCTGTTCCAGATTACCATAGTGGGTCTTGGTGTCGGTGTTGAGGAGTGTGACTTCGACGCCCAGCGGCTTCAGCTGTTCCTGGATCGCGACCGCCGTGTTCTTGTGATTCTCGGAGGTGTTGTAGCGGATCTCCATCTTCAGCGGATTGTCGGGGCCATAGCCCAGTTCGGCCAGCACTTTCCTGGCTTCGTCCTCGCGGTCAAGCTGCGATTTCTCGGCGTAGTCTGTCGTGCGGGTCTCGTAGCCGCTGATTCCGGGCGGCACGAAGGAATAGGCCGGGATCATGGTGTTCTGCCAGACCTTCTCGGCGAGATAGTCGCGGTCGATGGCTTCAGAGATGGCGTGGCGGAGCTTCGCATTGTCCCACGGCGCTTTTGGAAGCTTGAAGACGTAGTAGTAGGTGCCGAGATAGGGGCCGATCTTGATCTGGTCGCCGAACTTGGCCTTGAGATCGGCCAATTGCTCGGTCGGCATGTCGTCGTTCATGTCGAGTTCGCCAGCCTCGAAGCGCTTCACGGCAGTGGAGCGGTCCTCGGTGGGAATATAGTTGACCGCATCGATCTTCACGTTCGCCGCGTCGAAGAAGTTGGGGTTCTTGACCAGCTTGATATGATCGTTCGGAACGAATTCGGCGAGTGTGTAGGCGCCGTTCGAGACCAGATTGCCCGGCTTGGTGAACTCGGCGCCCTTTGCCTCAACATTGGCCTTGCTCACGGCGTAGGTCGCTTGGTGCGTCAGCATCTCGAGGAAGTAAGGTGTTGGCGCATTGAGTGAGATCTCGAGTGTCGTCGCATCGACAGCCTTGATGCCGAGTTCCTCTGGCTTCTTCTTGCCGGAGGTGATGTCCTCGGCATTGACGACAGGCGCCAGCATGTAGGCGTATTCGGCGGCGGTCGCCGGATCGACGAGGCGGCGCCAGGCGAAGACATAATCATCTGCCGTCACTGGCGATCCATCGGACCACTTGCCATCGGCGCGGAGCTTGAAGGTATAGACCTTGCCATCGGCCGAGACCATCCAGCTTTCGGCCGAGCCCGGCACCACATTGGCCTTGGCGTCCTGTGCGGTCAGTCCGGTGAAGAGATCGCGCAGGATATGCGCTTCATAGACGGTCGAGGTCTTGTGCGGATCAAGCGATTCCGGGTCGGCGGAATTGCCCCGGTTGAGAACAACTTCGGCGAAGGCGCCCGATGCCGTCATCGCCAGCATGCTGCAGCCCACAAGCCATGATTTGAGACCGATCTGAAGTGTCATGATGTTCTCCCTGTCCTTTCTGTCGTGTTCGTCGTCGGTTGTGCGTCTCGGCAACTGGGGTCAAAGACTAGCATCCAACTTTCCCCTTGTCCCGCGGTACGTAAACTTCGGGTTCAGCCCCGGCGCCGTTCCGTGAGGGCGTTCAACCAGCGGGCGAGAGCGGGTACCAGGAGAATGCAGAGCAGTGCCGCCATCAACAAAAGAAGCGCCATGATCGCGCCCAGTTCCTGCACGGCAGGCCGCGAGGAAATGGCAAGAGGCGCCACTGCACCGGCGAGTGCGAGCGGTGGCAAGAGCCCGCTGCGCAAAGCCGATGCGCCGTCTCTCCTGTCACCGGCACGGCCCGGGATGAAATGCTCGGCCATGATCATGGAGGAGGATATCAGCACGGCCGCCGCGGCACTTGCCCCGGCCAGCATTGCGGCATTCATGGAAATGTCGAGGGTCGCGGCGGCGGCGGCCGTCAGTGTCACGAAGGCGCAGACCGGCGCCATCGCCAGGACCCAGGCCGTGAGGCTTCGGAGGGCCGCGAGCACCAGGATCGCCGCAGCCACGAGGGCCGCCG
>NZ_JBGSOZ010000206.1:0-22494 GCF_041738905.1 Aestuariivirga sp. | reverse complement strand
CCATGGCGAACCGGCTGGCGGAGGCAGGCGCCTCGGTGCTGGTCATCGAGCGCGGCACGCGGCTGCCGCGCGAGGCCGACAATTGGAGCGTGAAGGCGGTCTTTCACGACAAGCGCTATGCCACGAAGGAAACCTGGCGCGACAAGGCTGGGCAGGAGTTCAGGCCGTCGACCTATTACTATGTCGGCGGCAATTCAAAGTTCTTCGGAACGGCGACCCTGCGCTTCCGCGTCGAGGACTTCGAGGAACTCGAACACGAAGCCGGTGTCTCGCCGGCATGGCCCATAAGCTATGCCGAACTTGCACCCTATTATGATGTGGCCGAGCGGCTGATGGGCACCCACGGTACGGCCGGCATGGACCCCTGCGAGCCGCCGCGCTCCGGCCCGATGCCGCATCCGGCAATCGGGCACGAACCCGAGATCGCGGTGTTCGACAGGAAGCTGCGCGAGAAGGGCCTGAAGCCTTTCCCCCTGCCCGTGGCGATAGACCTTCATCCCGGCGGCCGCTGCATCAGGTGCCGGACCTGCGATGGTTTCGCCTGCAAGCTTGGCGCCAAGAACGATGCCGAAGTGCGGCTGGTCGATCCGGCCATCGCCACCGGGAATGTCGATCTCGTTCTCGAAACCCGCGTCCTCCGGCTGATCACCGACGACTCCGGCCGCAAGGCCGTGGGCGTCGAGGTCGAGCAGAAGGGCGAGACGAAGGTCCTGAAGGGCGGGCTCTTCATATCGAGTGCTGGCGCCATCAATTCGGCTGCACTCCTCTTGCGGTCTGCCAACGCGAAACATCCGACGGGCCTCGGAAACAACAGCTCCGGCCAGCTTGGGCGCAACTACATGGCCCACAACAACACGGCCATGATGGCGGTCAATCCGTTCCAGAAGAACAACGTGGTGTTCCAGAAGTCGCTCTGCATCAACGACTTCTATCTGGTCAGCGATGTGAAGCCTTACCCGCTCGGCAACGTCCAGGGCCTGGGCAAGCTGCAGGGCGGCATGCTGACGGCCAACATGAAGGGCACGCCCGAATGGCTGATGAGCTGGTTCGCCCAGCGCAGCGTCGACTGGTGGATCATGTCGGAAGATCTTCCCGATCCGGAAAACCGTGTGTCGCTGGATTCCGATGGCAAGATCCGCCTGTCCTACACCGCTAACAACCTCAAATCTCACGGCGAGCTGGTGAGGCACTGGACCAGGCTCATGCGGTCCATGGGCTATCCCATCATCATCACCCAGAAGATGGACATCAAGGTCGCCATGCACCAGTGCGGAACGGCACGCTTCGGAACCGATCCCGCGACCTCCGTGCTCGATCCGTTCTGCAGGCTCTGGGATGTGGACAACATCTATGTCGTGGACGCCTCGTTCCTGCCGTCGTCAACAGCGGTGAACCCCTCTCTGACGATCGTGGCGCAAGCGGTGCGGACGGCCGAGCACATTCTGCGCGACGTCCTGGGCACAGCAGTGCCGGAACGCCCCGCGCAATGACAGCAGTTGTCAAGGTTGTACAGCCCTGCCGCTACTGCACCGCTTCCTTGAGGAGATAGTCGAATCCGCTCACCTGGATGACGCCAATCCGGGGATATTCGAGATCGGCGATCACATACATGGTCACGGTCATGATGGCCGAGAAGCCCACCATGTGAATCCATTTCGGCGAACGCGACCGCATCATGGCCAGCCCGGCCAGAAGTGAACAGACCAGCGCCGTGCCAATCAGCATGGCGAAGATGGGCAATGGCGGATGGAACAGCATGGCGGTCGCCCTGGTGGACGTGATGTCGATCATGTTGTTGATCGCGGGCAGTAGCAGCATGTTCGCCGCGGGCGGCGCATCGGGCTGCTGGCCTGCGGCCACCGCGAGTTTCCAGATCTCGGACTGAACGAGCTTCGACTTGCCGAAGGCTTCATTGAAGGATTCGATGCCGCTGGAATCCTGGTAGGCGGCAAGGCGCGAATCCACATAGCGGTGGAAGGCATCGCGAAGTGCCGGCTGCGAGGCCGTGGGCAGCAGATCGATACGAAGATAAGCTGTCCCGATGTCGTTCGCTTCATCGACGATCATGGCCCGGCGATCATCGAAGCGCGAGGCAGCGCCCGAGAATGTGAAGGCGACCAGCAGGCCGAACAACGCGAACAAGACGCCATCCACCGCGCCCGTTCCGGCATTGGCCGCCTCCGGATCACGCGCCAGCCGGTTCTGACCGATGCGCCGGCCGAGCTCCATGAAGAGCAGAAGACCGACGAAGAGCGCGGCGCAATAGGCTATCGGGTTCTCGAAGACGGAAAAAACCATGTTCACCACCTGTTTGCAGCACCGCGAGGATTGCAGACTGTCCATCGCTACTCTTGCTGGATTGGCGATAGTGTGATTCTGGCGAACTGACGAGACGTTGTTATGGATGTCTTGCGCACGGTCATGGCGACGCCCGCTGCGGCTACTTCCGCAAAAGGACTTCGTCCGGCGGGCTGTGGGAGCCGTGTCCATTGTGACGACTTTATATGCAAACTAACATAACGAAACAGTCAATACTATCAGATTTATGCTAAAATTATCATGCATCCCTTGCTGAAGTCGACATATTGTTATATCTGAATGGATATAACGCTATCGCCGACATCATCGAAACCCAGGCAACCGGCGCGCAGGAGACAGGAATGATCAGTCGCAGAACGCTTGGCGTGAAACTGGTGGGCGCCATTGCGCTGATGGTTTTGGCCGCAGTTGGACCGGCATCTGCCGCGGACGGCAAGATCACGGTATTTGCCGCCGCCAGCCTGAAGAACGCCCTCGATGAAGTCAGCGCCGCGTGGAAGGCCGAGACCGGCAAGGAAACCACGAACTCTTATGCCGCGAGTTCGGCTCTCGCCCGGCAAATCGAGGAAGGCGCACCCGCCGACGTGTTCATGCCGGCCGATCTCGACTGGATGACATATCTTATGGGTAAGGGTCTGATGAAATCCGGAACCGAAGTGAAGTTGCTCGGCAACGCGATCGTGCTGGTGGCGCCGAAGGACTCTTCCGTCGTGACCACCATCGAGAAGGGTTTTCCACTGGCCGAAATTCTGAGCGACGGCACACTCGCCATAGGCGACGTCAAGGCTGTGCCCGCCGGCAAGTACGGCAAGGCGGCGCTCGAGATGCTCGGAGTCTGGGCCTCAGTCGAAGGCAATGTGGCCCAGGCTGAGAACGTCCGCGCCGCGCTGAAATTCGTCGCCACCGGCGAGGCGGCGCTCGGCATTGTCTACCAGACCGATGCCATAGCCGAGCCCGCCGTGAAGATCGTCGGGATATTCCCGGCCAATAGCCACGAGCCGATCATCTATCCGGTGGCGTCTGTCGCGTCCTCGACCAATCCTGATGCCGCCGCCTTCCTAGCTTACATGCAGTCACCCAAGGCGCAAGAGCTCTTCAGAAAGCAAGGCTTCACCATTCTTGCTTCCGGCAACTGATTGAGGTGAGGAACGCTTCAGTCGACGCGTGGCACCTGCTACAGGCCGCATGACCGGACAGGCCGGGCATGCTCTATGCCGTCAACGAATTCGCAAAACCGTCACAGCCGGCGGTCATTTCAATCGTTGCGATGATTAGTCCGGCCACGATAACCGCATCCCTTCCCGCCATGCGGAACGGCGATCCGGTCCAGCTTCCCGACCTCGAAGGAGTCAGCAAGCGTTATGGCAGCGTTATCGTCGCGCACGCGAAGCCACCTTCGTCGGCTTTGCCAACGTCCTGCGCCATGCAACAGAGCCCGGCCTGCCCATCGCGGCCTGGAGTTCAGGTCGCCTCACCAGCGTCGCCACGGCAATGATGAACGCCATTGCGCGAAGCACCGACGCAGAGATGCCAGCTGTAACCGCGAAAGCCCGAAGCGAAGCTGCATGGCCTGCCGGACTGCGAGGCCAGCTGGACCACTGCCGGATGGATTGCCGCACGCGGTTCGACGTCAAACCGCCGGAGCCAGCGGAACAGAAGTGCCTTCGCACCGTGTGGAAGGTTCTCGCATTGACCAAAGTCGACGATATGCAACTCGCCCTGAGGAGAGAGTAAGTCAAGGGCATGGGAAAGTGCTGCGGACCAGCGCGGAATCATCGACAGCGCATACGAGAAATAGATCCGGTCGAACGACCGCTCACCGAACATGACGAGAGGATCAGCCGCAAGCGCGTCGCCCTGGGCAATGCGGACACGATCGGTGAGGCCAGCCTTCCAGATCGCGCTCGCAGCGGTCTTCAGCATCTCGTCCGAAATGTCGAAGCCGAAAAGCCGTGCATCGGGATAGGCGCGCGCCGCCTTCACGAGATTGCGCCCGGTGCCACAGCCGATCTCGAGAACGGAGCCTCCCGCGGGCACCTTCAAGTCAGCGATGAGCCTGTCACGCCCCAGGAGATAGAAACGCCGGCTCGCATCGTAGATATGCCGCTGGAAACGATACATCCGGTCCATGTCGAGCCGGTTGGAGGCGTAGCCGACGCCATCAATGGGTTCGTGCGCGCTCATAGATGTGGAAACCTCCATAGATGCAGGACCTGTCGCGGGCGCCGAGTTCGAGCGACCGTTCGTCAAGATACTCCCATTGCGCAAGGGTGTCGGCATGGACGCGGCCCGGCAGGATCGTGTTTCGCCCCGCCGTGCGGAAGATGACGCGTGCGCCGGGCGCTGCGGCCCGGGTGATGGCATTCCACAAGTCGTTCAGCTGATCGTCGCTCATCCAGTCCTGCGCATCGAGCAGAACGAAACGATGAACGCTGGCCGGGTTCATCTCGTTGAGCGCATCGGTCAATGAGACATGGCGAACGTCGACATTGCCGGAGCGGGCCCGAAGATTGGCGAAATTCTTCTCCTGCAGATAAAGGGGCAGCGGGCCGGAGGCACCCGGCGCATAGGCCCGGCCGAACGCCTGCCAGGCGAAATAGTTCTCGCGCAATGGAAAGTCGCAGGTGAGCTTGAGCAGCCGCTCGCGAAGAACGCTCGACATCGGCGCGCCACCCGAAAGGGCTTCGTACTGCGCGGGCGGAATGCCGAGCCCATAAAGCGAAATGCGCCGGTCGGTCACCCATTTCACCAGCTTGCGGTCGAACAGCGGCGAGATTTCGCGGTCGAAGAATTCCCGTTGTTCCTTGATCGAGCGCGCCGCGAGCAGGCCCTTCATGTCGTGCCCATAGGCCTTGGCCACCATGTGACCCATGCCGATGAACCGGCCGAGCAGGCCCTTGCTGTAGATGTTGGTCTTGAAGTGAGACAGGCGGCGGCGCCCCATCAGCGTGCGGCGCTCCCAGTAGTCCCGGGTTTCCGCATCGATCTCATGCTTCAGGTAGCGCTTGTAGTCACGAAGGTTCTGCGACTCGTCCGCCTCGCCGAAGAAGCGGTAATAGCTGTTCCATCCCGGCAGGTGACGCAGCCCTGCAAGTTTCAGCCGCACCAGGGCCACATGTGCCCGGTTGAGATCGACCGCGGTGACCTTGGCCGGATTGGCGGTCAGATAGCTCAGGATGTTGCAGCCGCCCGATGCGATGGCCACGACATGGTGATGGGGTTCGATCTCCATGGCCGCAAGATCGACAACCGGGTCTTCCCAGATCTGCGGATAGACCAGTCCGCTGAAAGCCAGGGTGAAGAGCCGCTCGAGCAGGCCCTCCTTGCTCGCGGCCGTGTTGCGGTGAACCGCCTTTCCCAGCAGCCTCAGCGCCGAGGGCTTCTGCTCGCTGCCTGAATGTGTCGCCGTCATGTCGCTCTCCCGTGGAATCAACCACCGCTGTCACAACGGGCGCTAAGCAGGAATCATGACAGCTCCGTAACGGCGCCCTGGCTCGCGTGTCCGCCCGATGCGGCCTTGTGGGTTGTCATCTGGCTGCAACCGGGCTGTCACACAAATGTAGTGGGCTGACTGTTGTTTGCGGCGCAACAGGGAAAAGCTCCTATGCTCAGAATCGAGAACCTCGGAAAGTCGTTCAGCGGAAAGGCGGCGCTCGCCAACGTGTCCGTTGAAATCGAACATGGCTCCTTCGTCGGTGTGATCGGGCGTTCCGGCGCTGGCAAGTCCACCCTGCTCCGCTGCATCAACCGCCTCGTCGATCCATCTGAAGGCCGCATCGCTTTCGATGGCATTGATATCACGTCGCTTCGTGGCAAGGCGCTCCGCGACTGGCGCTCGTCCTGCGGCATGATCTTCCAGCAGTTCAATCTCGCAGGCCGGCTCGATGTCTTCACCAACGTCCTGATGGGCCGCATCAACTCGATCTCGACCTTCCCGGCTCTCCTGAAGATCTGGCCCGAGGCCGAAAAGCTCCGGGCGCTTCAGGCCCTTGACCGGCTCGATCTCGGGGACTTCGCGGCCCAGCGCGCCGAAAGCCTTTCAGGCGGCCAGCAGCAGCGCGTCGCCATTGCCCGCACGCTTGTGCAGAACCCGAAGATCATCCTGGCGGACGAGCCCGTTGCCTCGCTCGATCCGCGGAACACGCAGGCCGTGATGGACGCGCTGCGCGACCTCAACACGCAGAACGGCATCACCGTGCTCTGCAATCTCCATTCCCTCGACCTCGCACGCGGCTACTGCACACGCCTCATCGGCATGAAGGCAGGACGCGTGGTGTTTGACGGACGCCCCGAATCCCTGACCGACGATCTCGTCGTCGAACTCTACGGGCTCGAGGCTGGCGACGTGCTGGACCGCTCGCAAGAATCGGACGCACGGCGCAAGGGTCAGGCAGACACTATCAAGTCTGCCGCCTGATCCACCCTTCTTCCAACGGCACAACCAACAGGAGCCACCACGATGTTTACACGCCGCACACTTCTGCAGGCCGCAGCCGGCTTTGCCGCGCTCGCCGCCACCACCAAAGGCGCCCTCGCCGACTGGAAGGACACCTACAAGGAAATCACCATCGCCGCCGTGCCGGACGAGAACGCCACCGGCACCGAACGCCGCTACGAGCCCTTCATCCAGTATCTCTCGAAGCAGCTCGGCGTGCCGGTGAAGCTCCGCATCGCCAATGACTACGCCGCTGTCATCGAGGGCCAGATCGCCGGCAACATCCACATCGCCCAGTACGGCCCGGCCGCCTATGCCCGCGCCTACATGAACGGCGCGAAGATTGAGCCGTTCGGCATGCAGGTCAACAAGGATGGCTCCAAGGGCTACTATTCGGTGCTCTGGGTGAAGGCGGACAGCCCCTACCAGAAGTTCGAAGACCTCAAGGGCAAGAACCTTGGCCTCGTCGACCCGAACTCGACCTCGGGCAACAATGTTCCCCGCTTCGCCATGAACAAGATGGGCGTGAAGCCGGAGGACTTCTTCTCGAACGTGGTCTATGCCGGCAGCCATGAGAATGCGATCATCGCCCTCCAGCAGGGCCAGGTTGACGCGGCCTTCAACTGGTGGAACGACGAGAACGAGTCCATGCTGATGCGCATGGAGCGCAAGAAGATGGCGAAGTATTCCGACTTCCGCATGATCTTCAAGTCGGACATGATCGTGAACTCGCCCGTTGCCTACCTCTCCGACATGCCCGAAGACCTGAAGGCCCTCATCAAGGACGCCTTCTACAATGTCGAGAAGAACGATCCGGAGGCCTTCAAGGTCCTGACCGACGGCGAAGCCCAGCCCTGGGCCCCCACATCGCATGCCGACTATGAAGTCATCGTCGAACTCAACACGTTCGTCGACACGCTCCGCAAGCAGTAAGAACATCAACCGGGGCCTGCGCCATGCGCGGGCCCTGATCCCTTGGCGGCATCATGACAGCAGCTGCGGCAGATTCTTGCCGGACGATCGATGACCTGTCCTCCGCCTATGCGGTGACAGTCTCGCGCAAGCGCAAGCAGTTCCTGATTTCTGGAGCTGTACTTGCAGCCGTCACCCTCATCGCGGGCTGGATGGCGGAAGTCGACCTTGTGCTTTTCTTCTCCAACATCCACAAGTTCCCGAACTACATCAGCCGCATCTTCATCCTTGATTCCGGGAACCTGAAGGGCAGCCTGGTCATCTTCGACATTCTCGGCTGGTTCTGGGGCATCGGCAAGTGGCTGCGGCTTCTGGCGGACACGCTGCTGATCGCCTACGTCGCGACGATGATCGGCGCCATCTTCGGCTTCATCGCCTGCTTCTTCGCTGCCGGCAACCTCGGCGTGTCTACGCCGCTTCGCTTTGCCGTGAGGCGTTACCTCGAGTTCTGCCGCACCGTGCCGGAACTCGTCTTTGCCCTGATCTTCGTTCTTGCCTTTGGCCTCGGCCCCATTGCCGGCGTCCTCGCCATCATCGTCCATACGACGGGTGCCCTGGGAAAGCTCTTCTATGAAGTGATCGAGAACATCGACCAGAAGCCGGTCGAGGGGCTCATATCCAGCGGCGCGTCATGGACCAAGACCATGCGCTTCGCCGTGCTGCCGCAGGTGCTCTCCAATTTCATCAGCTACGCGCTGCTGCGCTTCGAGATCAATGTGCGCGGCGCCTCCGTGATGGGCTTCGTCGGTGCCGGCGGCATCGGACAGGACCTGATCGAGGCCATTCGCAAATTCTACTATCCGGACGTCTCGGCCATCCTGCTTCTCATCATCGTGACGGTCGCTATCATCGATCTGGTCACCGAACGCATCCGCCACCGCTTCATCGCGCAAGGACACTGACATGAACGGCGACGATGGCTACAGCGCCCTTGAGGAAACCGCTCTTCGCACCCGCTACAGGACGAGCTTTGGCGCGAATGACAGGACGGGTTACGTCATCACGGCCCTGGCCGCCGCACTGCTCGTCTTCGGCCTGTGGCATCTGGGCTTCTCGTTCACGAAATTCCTGAACGGCCTCGCCAATCTCGGCAACTTCATCACCCTCATGTTTCCGCCGAGCTGGGGCGATACGGCGAGCCTCCTCCGCCTTCTGAAGGCACTGGGCGAAACAGTCGCCATCGCCTTCCTCGGAACCATGCTGGCGGCTGTCATCGCGCTCCCCTTGAGTTTTCTCGCAGCGAACAACACGACCGTGTCGCAGATCCTCCGGTTCTTCGCGCGCCGCTCCTTCGATACGTTGCGCGGCGTCGACACTCTGGTTTGGGCTCTGATCTGGGTCAATGTCGTTGGGCTCGGTCCGTTTGCAGGCGTTCTGGCCATCGCGATTTCCGATATCGGCTCGTTCGGCAAGCTGTTCTCGGAGGCGATCGAGGCCTCTGACAGGAAGCCCGTTGAAGGTGTCATTGCGTCTGGCGGCTCGCGCCTCCACGCCATCCGCTTCGGCATCCTCCCGCAGGTGTCTCCGGTGCTGATCAGCCAGTATCTCTACTATTTCGAATCCAACACACGCTCCGCCACGATCATCGGCATCGTCGGCGCGGGCGGCATCGGCCTGCAACTCTCGGAGCAGATCCGTACGCTGGAATGGCAGACCGTGTGCTTCATCATCATCATGATCCTGATCACCGTATCGATCATCGACCTGATTTCGACGAGACTCCGCATTGCCATCTCGGGCAATGCGGGCACCACGATCTAGCGGCTTGCGTAAACCGGCCTGCCAGCGGCGATGACGGCGGAGGGCCGCCGCCGCGCTTCGTCAAGAACGATGAGATCGGCGCGCTTGCCTTCTGCGATGGAACCGCGATCGAAAAGCCCGGACGCCCGGGCCGGAGCACCGCTCACAAGGTCCCAGGCCTGTTCCAGCGGCAGCACGCTCCGCGCCGCAAGAGACAGCGCGGCGGCAAGAGGTGCCGGGTAATAATAGTCGGACGCAAGGATCGTGCACATGGAGCGCCTGACAGCGTCTTCCGCGCCAATGGCGCCGTTGTGGCTTCCCCCACGCACGATGTTGGGTGAACCGAGCACGATATGGTCCTGGCTGGCAGCTGCATCTTCCAGCGTCTCCCAGTTCATCGGGAATTCGGCGATACCGACACCGAGTTTGCGATACGCCTCACGCATTCCGGCGGTGCAGTCATCATGCGAAAGCATCGGGACATCGTTGCCCCTTGCGGCCTGGCTCAACCAGTGGACCGTCGCTTCAACCTCATCCTGGCGCTCGCCTGCCGCATCGAGCAGAGAGCGATACGTGTCCATGTCAACCATCGCCCGCTCTGCCGAACCCCGCAGCTTGATGTCCTTGCGCGTGCCTGAGAGCGACATCGAGGTGTGATCGTTGAAGGCCAGCAGCGGTTTGCGCTCTCTTGCGAAGAGCGCCTCGACCGCATGTGCCTCGTCGACAGCGAAGGTTTCCCAACGGATGTGCAGCCGGTGGTCCACATGGAATTCATGTTCAAGCGCGTCGAGTGCTGCGATGATGCGCGTGGCCTGCTCGAGGCTTCTGAGGCCCGGTTCCCAGGATACCGTGATGCCGTGATAGGCCGTCGTGATGCCGTTCGCGGCAAGTTGCCGATCCGTTTCAAGCAGGGCGAGATCGAGCGGAAACAGCGTCCTCGGCCGCGGCATGATCTGCCGTTCGAAGGCATCGCCATGAATGTCGACGACGCCGGGAAGCACAAGACGGCCGGCAGCGTCGAGCCCTCCTTTTGCCGTCCCGGCCGGGCGGCTGATTGCCGCAATGATGCCGCCACTGCACTGGATGTCCGCAATCACCAGTCCTTCGCCCGGAATGAGGCAGAGCCCGTTGCGGATCGTGAACTCTTCTGTGCGTCTGGCATCGGACTGCATCGGCGTCTCCATCATTGAGGTGACGAAGTCGCCCATCTTCATGACAGTGTCATGAAACGCTGTTGATTGGGTGCTGCTTGCATTCAGGAGATATGCACAATGAAACTCTGGAACTGGATTTCAGGTGTGGCGCTAGCCGCTGGCCTGATGACCGCAACGGCCTCCGCCGAGACGATCCGCTTCGCTGTCACCGATGTCGAAGGCATGGAGCAGCTGCAGCGCGAATATGGCGCCTTTGTCGAGGAACTTGAAAAGGCGACCGGTTTCGACGTCGAGTTCACACCGGTCAGCAATCGCACCGCTGCCGTCGAGGCGATGCGCGCCGAACAGGTTGACTTCGTTCTGACCGGCCCCGCCGAGTATGTCGTGTTCAAGGTGCTGACTGATGCGAAGCCCGTCGTCGGCTGGCATCGCCCCGACTATTTCGCGCAGATCGTGGTGATGGCCGATGGCGACATCAACAGCCTTGCCGATCTCAAGGGCAAGAAGGTTGCCTTTGGTGAAGTCGGTTCCACGTCCCAGCAGCTCGGACCGGCTCAGGTCCTGGCCGATGCCGGCCTCAAGTACAATGAAGACTACACAGCCGAGATCATCAAGCGCAACGTGGCCATCGAAGCCATGATCCGCGGCGACGTCTCCGCGGTCGGCATGAATCTCACGCATCTCCGCTCGGTGCGAGAGAAGTTCCCCGGCCAGAAGTTCGCCGTGGTTGGCCGCGGCGCCGATCTTCCCAACGACATCCTCATCGTGGCGTCCACCGTCAAGCCCGAGGTCGTCGACAAGGTGAAGACTGCTTTCCTCGACAAGGGCCCGGACCTGATGACCGGCCTTCTCAAGGGCGAAGACACCCGGAAATACGATGGCGGCTACTTCATTCCGACCGTCGACGACAAGGATTACGACAACGTGCGCGCCATGTATGCCACCATCGGCGTTCCGAAGTTCTCGAACTTCCTCGGTGAATAAGTGAACCTTCAGGTTCAGACATTCGAACCGGCGGCGGGATCAATTCCCGCCGCCATCTCCATTCGCAATCTGTCGAAGTCATTCTCGGCCTCGAAGACGGTCTTCTCGGGCATCACGCTCGACATCGCACCGGGGAGTCTCGTCGCCCTGATCGGCGCCAATGGAGCCGGGAAATCGACACTTCTGCGCTGCATTCCGCGTCTCATCGAGCCAGATGGCGGCGACATTGAAGTGCAGGGGCAGATGGTGCCGCGCGATGGGCGCAGCTTGCGGCGGATCCGCTCGAAGATCGGGTTCGTCTTCCAGAAGCATAATCTGGTGGGCCGGCTCTCGAGCCTAACCAACGTCATTCATGGCGCTCAGGGCCGGGGCTACGGCGCGGCTGCATGGAGCCATGCCTTTGCCCCGTCCGGCATTCGCGCTGAGGCGCTCGATTGTCTCGACCGGGTGGGCCTCGCACACGCGGCGGGCCAGCGCGCTGATTCCCTTTCCGGCGGACAGTCACAGCGCGTGGCGATTGCCCGCGCCCTCATGCAGCAGCCCGATATCGTTCTCGCGGACGAACCCGCCGCAAGCCTCGACCCGCAGGCGGGAGATGAGGTCATGCAGCTTTTCGCCGCCCTGATGCGGAAGGAAGCGAAGACCGTGGTCTTCACGTCACATAACCTGCACCACGCGCTCCAGTTTGCCGACCGTGTCATCGCCATCGGCGGCGGCAAGGTGGTGCTCGATGCGCCGAGCCGCAGCCTCGGTGAAACAGAACTCAGAGGGCTCTATGGCTGAACACGCCTTGCCGTCCCGCTTCGAGCGGCCGAGCGCACTGAGCTTCGCCTTGCTCGTGGGCACAGCTGCACTGGTCATTTCCAGCTTTGCGGCGAGCGGAGTATCCCTCGAGAAACTCATCCGCGGACTGCCCGCATTGGGCCGGCTGGGCGCTCAGATGTTCCCGCCATCGATCGAACGGCTGGAGCCTGTGCTGTGGTCGCTTCTCCAGACGTTCCAGATGGCAATCGCAGGAACCATTCTGGGCCTCGTCATCAGCCTGCCGCTGGCCATACTCGCGGCACCGAGCCTGTCTCCGCATCCTGTCTTCGTCTGGGTGACCAGGGGCATTGTCGCGCTGTTCCGCACGGTGCCTGATCTCGTGTGGGCCATCGTGTTCGTCATCGCGGTGGGGCTTGGCCCCGCAGCGGGCGTTCTCGCCCTGATGGTCGACACGACGGGCTTTGCGGCGCGCTTCTTCGCCGAAGCCATGGAGGAAACCGAGAAGGGTCCGCGCGAAGCTCTCTCAGCCCTCGGCGCCAGCCGCAGCGGCATCATCTTTTCGTCGGTCATTCCGCAGGCCATGCCATCGATGATCAATACGTCGCTGTTCTCGCTGGAGAAGGCGACGCGCGGCTCGGTGGTGCTGGGTCTCGTCGGCGCCGGCGGAATCGGGATCGAGCTAAAGGTGTCGCTCGAGATGTTCGACTATGACCAGGCCGCGACCATCATCATCGCCATCTTCCTGCTTGTCCTGATTGTCGAGCGCGCATCCACCTGGGTTCGAAACCGCATTCTCTAGCGCTTCGAGAATATCACAGAAGCGGTCGACGGCGTCCTGCAGGGCGCCGTTGTTCTCGATCCTCACGATCTGCAACCCCGCCGGATAGACGGGAACGCTTCGCGATACACGCTGGATGGCCTCGGCTTCGGTTTCACGCCCGCGCGCCACGATGCGCGACACGAGAACGCCCGGGGATGCCGTGATTTCAGCAACGGTCACGTTCGGGTATTGTGCGGCCGCCTGATCCAGCATGGCGCGCGAGCAGTTCACGGCGACAACGCAGCCTGCCTTGAGATCGGCTTCGATCGACTTGCCGATGCCATAGAAATTGCCGTGCGCTTCCCACCACAGCGAGAACGCATCCTCCGAGACCGCTATGGCGAATTCCATATCCGTCATGGTGAAGTGGTCTTCCGCGCTGACATCGGCAAAGCGCGTCACGAAGCGCCGCGGGAACACGAAACGGCGGTCGCCCGCAAGTTCTTGTCTTGCTCCGCGCAGCACGCTGTCCTTGCCGGCGCCGCTCGGGCCGACGACCAGCACGAGATGTCCCTTGAACTCCGTCATCACATCACCCGCTCGGCGTTCCGCCACACGCGGCGCACGATGGGCAACTCATCATCCATTCGCACCTGCGCGAGATCGGCCCGCCGCCGCGGCTCGATGGCCCCGCGATCTTCCAGGCCCGCCGCATGCGCGGGGTTGAGCGTGATCAGGCGGAGTGCCTTGGCAAGGCTCATTCCATCGACGGTGCGGGACAGCGTGAAGACCGCCGGAAGCAGGCTCGATGGCACATAATCGGACGACAGCACATCGAGATGACCATTGGCCGCGACTTCAGCCGCGGAAATGTTTCCGGAGTGCGAGCGGCCGCGCACGACATTGGGAGCGCCCATCAGCACGGCGAGGCCGTTGCGGTGCGCCGCCTGCGCCGCCTCGCGGGTGGTGGGAAACTCCGCGATTGTCACGCCATCGAGGATCGCCTCCTCGACATGGGCTTCCGTCGCATCGTCGTGGCTTGCAAGCTTCACGCCCAGCCTTTCGGCAAGCTCGAGTATTTTTCGCTTGTTTCCCGCCGCGTGCCGGTCCTGCATCTCGCGGCGTTCGGCGATATAGGCGTCCATCTTCTCCGGCATGATGATCTTCTTGCCCAGATAATATTCCTTGAACTTGTCGATCGACACGAACTGCCTGGCACCCGGCGTATGGTCCATGATGGAGATCAGATGAAGGTCGCCTGCCTCGGCTGTCAGTTCCGCCGATTCCGCCGTATCCGCACAGGGCAGCTCGCAGCGCAGGTGAATGAAATGCTGGGCCCTCAGCTGGCCGGCCTTCTGCGCCTTCGCGATGGCGCCGGAGAGCGCCTGCGCATGGTGCGCCGAGAGATCGCCCGGATCGAAGGTTCCAGCCCGAAGCGCATCGAACACCGTGGTGATGCCCGCCGCCGTGACCTGCGCATCATGCGCCATGACGGCTGATACCGGAGGCCAGGCCACGCCGGGCCGGGGATGATAATGGTTCTCGAGATGATCGGTGTGAAGTTCCACGAGGCCCGGAATGAGATAGTCGCCTTCGAGATCTTCCGCCGCCGAAGACACCCTGCCCGCGATCACTTCCAGAATCTGGCCGTCCCGCGTCACGAGGGTGCCATCGACCACCTCGTCAGGCAGGATGATCTTCGCGTTGGTGAAAAGTTTGTCGGTCATGGGGAAGCCTTTGCGCGGGGCGATTGAAAGGGAAAGCGGCGATGAATCGTGAAGTCAGCCGATGCTCGCGGTTCGACGAACATGCTCACCGAGTCGATGGTGATCGGATGGCCAATGACCATGCCGAAATGGTCTTCGGCCAAGGGCGTGACGTCCTCCAATTTGGACGGCGAGAGCCGCCGCGACAGGGTCATGTGAAAGCGGAATTCGTCGAACACATAGGGATAGCCCCATCGCCCGAGGTATTCGTCCTGGCGCGGTGACAGTCCGGCGGCGCGACGCCTTGCAATGTCCTCTTCCGATGCAGGCTGGCGGAAGCGGTCGAGATCACGGACGCAAGCCTCAGCCAGGTGACCGAGGTTCCCGCAAGGCCTATCAGGCACAAGTGCGAGAAAGCCATCGACCGGCCGCAGGGCCAGAACGATCTCGAAGGGCTGAATGCTGTGCGCCAGTGCCTCCACGGCGGCTTCCAGAGAGGCTGGCGGCGTGCCGTCCTTCAACGCAAATGGCGGCTTGAGCGTTGCGTGAAACCCGTAGCGGCGCGGCTCGCGGGTGATGGGTGCCAGATCGAGGGCGGCGGGCTGGGCAAGTGCCTCGCCGCTGACAGCATCGCGCCCAAGCCAGCGCGAGCCCAACTGATGCAGAGGGCTTGATGGCGGGGGTGCATAGTAGATCGCGAATCGCATCGGATCAGGAAAACTCACGTCGATGAACGGATGATGTCAGCCGAGCGCAATCTCGCGCTGGCACGCAAGGCGGCGCTCCGCTTCGTCGTGAAACACGCCGATGACGGCCGAGCCTGCTGCCCGGGCTTCCTCCACAAGTTCCAGAACGCGCCTGCGATTTTCGGAATCGAGCGACGCGGTCGGTTCATCGAGGAGCAGGATCGGAAAATGCGCCGCGAAGCCACGCGCGATGTTGACGCGCTGCTGCTCGCCGCCCGAGAAGGTCATGGGCGAAAGGTGCCAGAGCCGCTCGGGGATGTTGAGGCGGGAGAGCAGCATGCGCGCCCGTTCAAGCGCCAGGTCCAGCGCTATGCCGCGCTCGGTCAATGGTTCCGCAACGATGATCTCCGCCGGCACCCGGGGAATGACCCGCAGGAACTGCGTGACGTAGCCAATCGTCCTCCGTCTCAGCGCCAGCACATCGCGCGGCTGCGCCGAGACCACATCCACCCACTCATCGTTATGGCGCACCCGGATCGAACCCGACGTCGCGCGATAGGTGCCGTAGATCAATTTCAGCAGCGAACTCTTGCCGCGCCCCGACGGGCCGGTGACGGCGACAGCCTCGCCAGCCTCGACCTCCGCCGAGAGATCGGCGAACACCGGAATGCGGACCCCGCCCTGCTCGTGAAGATGAAAGGACTTGTCGAGATTGCCGATCTTGAGAACAATTGCCATCTTCAAACCTGCAAGACCGAGGAGACGAGAAGCTGCGTGTAGGGTGCCTGCGGATCTTCCAGGACCTGGTCGGTCAAGCCCGTCTCGATCACCCGGCCCTGCTGCATCACCATCATGCGCGTCGAAAGTAGCCGCGCCACCGCCAGATCATGCGTCACCACGATGGCGGCCAGGTCGAGCTTGCGGACCAGCCCGCGGATGAGATCGAGCAGCCGCGCCTGCACGGACACATCGAGACCGCCTGTTGGCTCATCCATGAACACGAGGCGGGGCGACGTCACCAGATTGCGCGCAATCTGCAGGCGCTGCCGCATGCCGCCGGAATAGGACCACGGGCTGTCGTCCACCCTGTCCTCCGGAATCTCCACGCGCTTCAGCCAGTCCACCGCCGTCGCGCGGATATGCCCGTAGTGCCGGTCGCCCACGGCCATCATGCGCTCGCCGACATTGGCGCCGGCTGAAACGCCCATGCGCAGGCCGTCGCGCGAATCCTGATGCACGAAGCCCCAGTCGGTCCGTATCAGAAGCCGGCGCTCGGCCTCGCTCATCTCGTCCAGCGCCACATGCCGTCCATCCCGCATGGTGTAACGCACCTTGCCGGACGAGGCAGGCAGGAAGCCCGAAAGGCAGCGGAGCAGCGTCGTCTTTCCCGAGCCCGACTCGCCGACAATGGCCAGCACTTCGCCGGCATGAAGATCGAAGGAGACGTCGACGCAGCCCGCGCGTGCGCCGTAGAATTTCGAGATCGCCTCGACGGAGAGCAGCGGTGTCATCTCGCCTCCTGCTGCTTGGCGCAAAAGTCGGTGTCGGAGCAGACGAACATCCGCCCCCCCTTGTCGTCCGTCACGATCTCATCGAGGAAACTGCCGCGCGAACCGCAGATGCTGCACGGCTCATCCCAGGCCTGCACCTCGAAGGGATGGTCCTCGAAATCGAGGCTCTTGACCTTCGCATAGGGTGGAATGGCATAGATACGCTTTTCGCGGCCGGCGCCGAAGAGCTGCAGCGCGGGGCAATTGTCGAGCTTCGGATTGTCGAATTTCGGAATGGGCGACGGATCGAAGACATAGCGGTCGGCAACTTTCGCCGGATAGGCATAGGTCGTGGCGATCTGCCCGTATTGCGCGATGTCTTCGTAGAGCTTCACATGCATGACGCCATACTCTTCGAGCGCATGCATCTTGCGCGTCTCGGTTTCACGCGGTTCGAGGAAACGCAACGGCTCGGGGATCGGCACTTGGAAGACGAGGATCTGGTCTTCGGACAATGGCGTCTCGGGGATACGGTGGCGGGTCTGGATCACCGTCGCCTCTTCCGTCTTTTCCGTCGTCTTCACATCGGCGGTCTTGACGAAGAACTTGCGGATCGACACCGCATTCGTCGTATCGTCCGCCCCCTGGTCGATCACCTTCAGTGTGTCATCGGGCGTCAGCACCGATGCCGTCACCTGCACGCCGCCCGTGCCCCAGCCATAGGGCATGGGCATCTCGCGGCTGGCGAAGGGAACCTGATAGCCCGGCACCGCGATGGCTTTCAGGATGGCGCGGCGGATCATCCGCTTCGTCTGTTCATTGAGATAAGCAAAATTATAGGCGGGCGCGTTCATTCCGCGGCCTCCAGCCGGTCATTGGCGATGCCGGCACGCATCCGGCGCAGCAGCACGAGTTCGGATTGGAAGTCGACATAGTGCGGCAGCTTCAGATGCTCGACGAAGCCGGTGGCCTGCACATTGTCGGAGTGCGACATCACGAATTCCTCGTCCTGCGCCGGTGCCACGCGCTCCTCGCCCAGCTCGCCCGCCCGAAGTGAACGGTCGACGAGCGCCATCGACATCGCCTTCCGCTCGCACTGGCCGAAGCCAAGTCCATAGCCGCGCGTGAATTGCGGCTGCACCGTCGCCGAGCCCTTGAACTGGTTGATCATCTCGCATTCGGTGACGGTGATTTCCCCGATCACGACCGGAAAGCCGAGTTCTTCGGGCGTGAAGCTCACCTCCACCATGCCGAGCCGTATCTCTCCGGCAAACGGATGCGTGCGGCCATAACCTCGCTGGGTGGAATAGGCCAGCGCCAGCAGGAAGCCTTCGTCACCACGCGCCAGGTTCTGCAGGCGAAGATCGCGGCCCGCCGGAAAGTTGAGAGGATCCTGAGTGAGGTCACGCGGCTCCACATCATCCGTGGAGGGCTTCTCCATCAGGCCCTCGGAGCCCAGAAGTTCAAGCACGCGCGGCATCTCGATGCCAACTTCCGCGGGCGCGGCGCGAGCAGGTTCGGGCGCGGCATCGCCCACAAGCGAGAAGTCCAGCAGGCGATGCGTGTAGTCGAAGGTTGGCCCAAGGATCTGCCCGCCCGGAATGTCCTTGAATGCGGCGGACACACGGCGCTTCACGCGCATCGACCGGGTTTCCAGTGGCTCGGCATAGCCGAACCGCGCCAGCGTCGTGCGCGTCGCCCTGATGAGGAAGATTGCCTCGATCAGATCGCCCCGCGCCTGCTTCACGGCGAGCGCGGCAAGCTCGCGATCATAGAGCGAGCCCTCGTTCATCACGCGGTCGACAGCGAGCGTCAGTTGTTCCGCGATCTGGTCGAGCGTCAGTCCCGGCACGCTCCGGTCGCCACGGCGTTCCTCGGCGAGCAGGCGATGCGCGGCATCGATGGCCTGCTCGCCACCTTTCACGGCAACATACATCAGACGGTTTCCTGCAGACGAATGGCGGTTGAACGGGGAATGGCCGCGATGGCATCCGGGCTGACGAAGATCACATCGACCCCCAACGGAAACTGTGCATGGTTCCGGGCCATCGCGTCCCAGAAGCCGGAGGACATGCCCTCGGCATGAAAAATCAGTGGCTGGGGAATGCCAGGCCCCGACAATTCAACATGACCTTCATTGCGGAGCGATGCCGTCTGGATCACGAGGGTGGCCGAGCGGTCCGGATATTCGTGCGTGCCTTGCGCAAACCGCGAGAGATCGGACATGCTGTCATCGGCCTGCAGAAAGATGAAGGACGCATCCTCCGGCGTGGAGACAATCGGCGCTCCGGTGTGAAACCGGATGTAGTGCGTGACAGGCTCGGTGCAGAGCTCAGGGCTCAGCCAGACAGGCGTCTGGAAGTCGCAGAGCGTGCGTGCCACCGAAGCCGTGGTCGTCCACAGGGGCCACGGAGCCGGCGGCACCGCCGTGAAGGGCAGGATGCGCCCGGGGCGTGCCACCGCGTCCATGATGGTCCGGAAGGAATGCGCCGCCTCGATCACACCGCTCGGGTATTGCATCTCAGTCATCGCCGCGCACCATCGTGAAGAAGTCGACCTTCGTCGCCGCTGCCTTCGAGGCCGCCGACATATCGCGCTCCAGCAGCTTCTGTTCCAGCGGTGCCAGAACCCGGGCCTGGATCGTGTCGTGCAGACCGGGCCTCTGAAGCAGCGCATCGCAGAGGGCGGCGGTGCGGGCGTGTTCGCCATTCCGGCCCATGACATAGGCATGTCCTTCAAGCCCGTCAGCGAGCTTCACGGCGCAACGGGTCACGGTGGCCTCGCCCAGGTTGAAGGCAGCGCCGGTGGCACCCATGCGGCCGCGCAACATCACCATGCCGGTTTCGGGCGAACGAAGCAGCTCGTGCGGCTCGGACCTGAACTCGGTTGCGACACGATCCAGCTCTTGCCAGCTGGACAATGCAAGGAGCCTCATCCACGCAGCACGCGGATTGGCTGATTTCACGGATTCATCTTCATGCATGACGCCATCAACCAACCGATTGTAACGGCTGCATGACGGCGGCGCTGCTCTCGCGCTCGTATTTCTCGACGAAGGCCTCCGCGGACAATGCGCGGAAGTCGGGAAGTGCTGCCTTGAGCTTCAGGTGATCCCAGTCCCACCAGGCGAGAGTCTGCAGCCTTTGCGCCACGTTGTCCGGATGACGCCACTTCAGTAACTGCGCCGGTGTGCCGCCCACAACCGCATAGGGAGCCACGTCCTTCGTCACCACGGAGTTCGCCGCGATGATGGCGCCGTTGCCGATCGTGACGCCCTTCATGATGACCGCCGCATGGCCGATCCATGTGTCATGCCCGATGTGCACGGGCCGCGACCTTCTCCAGTCGAACACCGCAGATTCATCAGTCTCGTCCGGCCAGAAATAGCTGGACCGGTACATGAAGTGGTGGAGCGAGGCGCGATGATGAGGATGTTCGCCGGGATTGATTCGCGTGAAGGCGGCGACGTTCACGAACTTGCCAAGGAACGAATAGGCGATGTCGGCGTAGCGCGCGGTGTAGCTGTAGTCGCCCATCACGGTTTCAAGGATATGCGCTCCTTCGCCGATCTCGACGTAGGCGCCAAGCGTGGACTTGCGCACGCTTGCATTGGCATGAAGGAACGGTTCTGGTCCGAGTTGTGGCATTGTTGCACTCCTGCGCACCCTCAAGCATTTGAGTGTGACGGTTGATTGAAGCAGCCCGTCTTGATGAAGTTCGCCGGATCGGATTGCAGCGGATTCAGCTGCGGCCCTTCAGTCTCAGATACAGGATCACGGCGCCCGACGAGAGGCCGCTCAGGCCCACCGCACCCCAGAAGCCCCAGGCCGTTCCCACGAATGGAATGCCTTCCAGGTTCATGCCGAAAAGGCCCGCCACCAAGGCCGGAGGCAGGAATGCGGCGGTGAGCGCGGAGAGGGTGTAGAGCTGGCGGTTGGTTTCCGCTGCAAGCTTGGCGTCGATCTCGTCATGAAAGAACCGCGCACGCGCTTCCATGTCGATGAAGTCCTGATCGAGATTGGCCAGCCGCGCCGCTGTCAGCGCAAAGCCATGCGGAGTGGGAATGCTCGCTCTCTCCGCCGTCTGCAGCGCACGGCGCATGGCACGCATGTGCCGATGCAATTGCGCGGTTTCGCGGCGGGTCAGCATCAGCCGCTTGCGTTCTCCGCGGTGGCGCTCGTCGAGAACGTGGTCCTCGATGATCTCGAGCTCATCGGTCAGCCTATGCAGGGCCGCATCAAGCGAGTCCGGGTAGTTCGATATCATCCGCGAGAGAACGTCATCGGGTCCCGAGAAGGCATGGCCGCCGCCAATCAGGAACCGCATGCGTTCGGCCGACTGCACGGCCTTTACCCGGCCCGTCACCAGAAAGCGCTTGCCGAGAATGACGTGCAGCCAAGCAAACTCCATCGACTTTCCGTCGAAGTCCTGGAGAAAATCGGCCAGATGCCCAAACAGCACATCGCGCCATGCGCTGACATGCTGCCGCGCGGCCGTATCGGCAAATTCGGTCACCAGGTCGCGCGGCAGTCCGAAGTTTTCTTCCAGCCAGCGGCGGCAACGCCAGTCGGTGAGGTTGAGATGCAGCCAGATCCAGCCTTCTTCACGTTGAAAGGTGGCGATCAGCTGGTCTTCTTTCAACGGCTGCCCCCGCCCCCCTGCATCGAATTGAAAGGCATAGAGGTAGCCGGGAACGGAGACGGCGGTCATGAGCAAGAGGCGATCCCGGCGCGGTGCATGGAGGGCTGCGGCTAGTTTGCCCATGTGACAATCAAGTGACGTCGCCCGCATGCGCGGCTTGAGTGGTTTTGATTTGGCCAGCAGTCCCCCATTCCGGCGCGGAAATCATGGGCCAGACTCACTTCTTCCGCATCGAGCACAGCAAGACATGCCTGCACATCCTGCGACAGCGGCTTTTCACACAGCACCGGCTTTCCGGCACCGGGCGTGCCCGGCAACGCCAATTGCCTTCGCAAGATCGCGGCCGTAAGCTGCGCCGACGGCTCGAACGAAAGCGCCACCGACGTGAACATGGCCAAGTTCCCGGCAGATCGCCTTGATCGCCTTGCCCCGCCCAAAAAACGCCCGGCGTATCTTGGCAATCGTCTCTACCACCAGCATCCCAAGCCGGCCTCCATCATCACTGGAAGCACTGTGGACCCGCATGCTACCGGGGTCCCTTTTGGATGCCGATATGCCGATCACCCCAATAGCGGGGTCCTTGTTCCACACCGATTCACAGCCAGCATCGACAAGTGGAAAACCCGGTATGGCGGACTCGACGTTTCTGAGGCGAAGCGGCTGAAGCAGTTCGAAGACAAGAACAGCAAGCTCAGGAAGCTGCGTAGCCATCCGTCGTAGGCCGCCGGCTTTGCAGTCGGCGAGTTGGCGGGACTCAACGCTTCAGAAGCATGGGGTTGTCTTTGTGGATTTTGATCAGCTCCGCGAGGGTCTCGATTCCAAAGTCGGTGAACGCCATCACG
>NZ_JBGSOZ010000198.1:0-29409 GCF_041738905.1 Aestuariivirga sp. | reverse complement strand
TGGCCGCCAGGCGGCAGGACTTGGCGTCAAAGTCGGTACGGAGTGGCAAGGCGGGCATGGTATCGCTCCCTGTTTCCCACCTTGAATCAATTCACAGCTGATTTGTGAAGCCCCAGAGTCACCTTCAACGCGGATTGGTATAACCTGCCCGGAAACTGGAGGACGGCGGCACGGCGCCGAGGCGGCGTAGCACGTGGTTGCGATCGAAGCCAATCGCTTCCAGGTCGTTGCCTGCATCACCGGGAAGCCCGCTGCGATGCGAAAACAGGTCGCGCACCGTCACTTGCGATGTGGGGTAGGGATCAAGCAGTTGGAACGAGGGCAGCAGATCGGCGATGCGCGAATCCCAACTGGCCACGCCATCGCTCACAAGTGCCGCGACGACGGTCGAGGAGATCGGTTTTGACAGCGACGCAAGCTGGAACACCGTGTCGGCATCCACCGCATCGGGCTTGCCGATGTCTCGCAGACCGAAGCCCTTGACATAGACAACCTCGTCATCGTGCACGATGGCAATCGACAGTCCGGGCACATCGCCCTTGGCGATAACCTGGTTGATGAGTTCCTCGAGTTTCGGGATCGCCGAAACGATCCGGTCGCGCGGCACGGGCTCGGCCGCTGCGGCCATCATCCCCATGGCAAGGCATGTCGAGGAGATTACGGTCGCCAGCCGAAACAATGTGCCTTCCAGAGTCAGCATGGGCCCGTCTCCTCTGATCATGTTCAGCGGAGACTATCTGGCTGCTGCTGCCATGCAAGCCGAAAGGGCTTTGCCGCCTACTTGCCCCGCATCGTCACCGGAACATAGTCGCGGCGGGGCGCGCCGGTGTAAAGCTGGCGGGGACGGCCGATCTTCTGGCCCGGGTCCTCGATCATTTCCTTCCACTGCGAGATCCAGCCGACCGTGCGGGCCAGCGCGAAGAGCACGGTGAACATCGAGGTCGGGAAGCCCAGTGCCCGCAGGATGATACCCGAATAGAAGTCCACGTTCGGGTAGAGCTTGCGGTCGATGAAGTAGGGGTCGGAGAGAGCCGCCTTCTCGAGTTCGCGGGCCACTTCGAGCAACGGATCATCCTTGATTCCGAGTTCGGCCAGCACCTCATGCGCCGTCTTCTGCATGATCTTGGCGCGCGGGTCATAGTTCTTGTAGACGCGATGGCCAAAGCCCATCAGGCGGATGTGCGAGGTCTTGTCCTTCACCTTGGCGATGAACTCCGGAACCTTCGATGGGTCGCCGATTTCCGTCAACATCTGCAGGGCCGCCTCGTTGGCACCGCCATGTGCGGGGCCCCACAAGCAGGCTATACCCGCCGCGATGCAGGCAAAAGGATTGGCGCCCGACGAACCGGCGAGACGCACCGTCGAGGTGGAGGCGTTCTGCTCATGGTCCGCGTGGAGGATGAAGATGCGGTCCATGGCGCGCGCCAGTACCGGGTTCACAACATACTCCTCGCAGGGCACGGCAAAGCACATGCGCAGGAAGTTCGCCGAATAGGACAGCGAGTTCTGCGGATAAACGAAGGGCTGGCCGATGTGATACTTGAACGCCATCGCCGCAATCGTTGGCAGCTTGGCGATCATCCGGTGGGATGCGATCTCGCGCTGGCGCGGATCGTTGATGTCAGTCGAGTCGTGATAGAAGGCCGACATGGCGCCGACCACGGCGACCATTACCGCCATCGGATGCGCATCGCGGCGGAAGCCCTGGTAGAACCGGGTCATCTGCTCGTGCACCATCGTGTGGTAGATGATGTTCTTGTCGAATTCCTTGCGCTGCGATGGCGTCGGCAGTTCCCCGTAGTAGAGCAGGTAACAGGTCTCGAGGAAGTCGCCGCTCTCCGCCAGTTGCTCGATCGGGTAGCCGCGATAGAGCAGAACGCCTTCGTCACCGTCGATGTAGGTGATCTTCGACTCGCAGGATGCGGTCGATGTGAAACCGGGATCGAAGGTGAATGCACCGGTCTGCGCGTAGAGCTTGGTGATATCGACCACGTCAGGGCCGATGCTTCCCGATTTCACCGGCATGTCCACGGTCTTGCCGCCGAATGTCAGGACCGCCTTGTTTGCATCGTCAGCCATGCTGCTCTCCCATCTCATCTGGTCATTTGGAACGGACTATTGCACTGCACCCAAAGAAGGTCAACGTGGCTGACCTGATGCTTTCGTCGGCGCCTCCATGCATCAAGAACCGACGGAGCGGCCTGGATCATCGGCTCCCTGACTGACTTCGCAAGTCATTCTTGCGTGAGACGGTCCTTCAGGCGGCCTGATCACCAAGACGTGCAAGCGACTCCTCGCGGCCCAGAACCTCGAGCACGTCGAAGATGCCGGGAGAGGTCGATGTGCCGGTCAGTGCCGCGCGGAGCGGCTGGGCCAGCTTTCCGAGCTTCAGTCCCTGTGCTTCGGCGTGGGATTTTACAGCAGTTTCAAGATCATGCGCGATCCAGTTCTCGACCTGGGTCAGCACGGGGAGAACCCCCTTCAGTGCTTCCGCGCCCCCATCCTTGATGATCTGCTGGGCCTTCTCGTCCATGGCCAGTGGCCGCTGGGCGAAGAGGTAGGCGGTGCTCTTCATCAGTTCCACCAGCGTCTTGGCGCGCTCCTTCAATCCCGGCATGGCACGCATAAGCTTGGCCATCATGGCCTCGTCGATGTGGGCAAGCAGCGCCTTGCCGCCCTCGGCATGGGGCAGGAAGTCGATGAACTGGGTGAGAAGCATGTCATCCGGCGTGTGGCGGATGTAGTGGCCGTTGAGGTTTTCGAGCTTGGCAAAGTCGAAGCGCGCGGCGCTCTTGCCGATCGACTCGAGGTTGAACCACTCAACCATCTGATCCGTCGAGAAAATCTCGTCGTCCCCGTGGCTCCAGCCAAGCCGCGCCAGATAGTTCCGCATGGCTTCGGGCAGGTAGCCCATGGCACGGTATGCTTCGACGCCCAGCGCCCCGTGGCGCTTCGAAAGCTTGGCGCCGTCCGGACCATGGATGAGGGGAATGTGGGACATGTGCGGCACGCGCCAGCCCATGGCCATGTAGATCTGCGTCTGACGCGCGGCATTGGTCAGGTGGTCGACGCCGCGGATGATATGAGTGACGCCCATGTCGTGGTCGTCCACGACGACGGAAAGGTTATAGGTGGGATTGCCGTCGGACCGCAGGATGATGAGGTCGTCGAGGTCCTTGTTGGGGATCACCACGCGGCCCTGAACGGCATCGTCGATGACGGTTTCGCCCACTTGCGGCGCCTTGAACCGGATCGCCGGTTTCACGCCGGCGGGGGCTTCCGAAGGGTCGCGGTCGCGCCACGTTCCGTCATAGCGGATGGGCCGCTTCTCGGCTTCGGCGCGCGCGCGCATCTCTTCGAGGTCTTGCGGGGAACAGTAGCAGCGATAGGCCTTGCCCTGCGCCAGCAACAGTTCGGCCACCTCGCGATGGCGAACCGCGCGGCCATATTGCGACACGGGCTCTCCGGCCCAGTCGAGACCCAGCCAGGTGAGGCCCTCGATGATCGCGTCGATGGCAGCGGCGGTCGAGCGTTCGCGGTCGGTGTCCTCGATGCGGAGCAGCATCTTGCCGCCGGTCTTCCTCGCATAGGCCCAGTTGAACAGCGCCGTCCGGCCGCCGCCGATATGGAGATAGCCCGTGGGCGAGGGGGCGAAGCGGGTGACGACAGGCGACGACATGGGCATCGGTCTCCGGAGGAACAGCATGAAGTGTGAGTTGAGCGCCGCTTAGCACACGGCTGCGACCGGGGTCCACCCTTGCGGGGAACGTCGCCGTTCTGCAACCGGCCTCAACTTCCGATGACACTTACGTAAGGAGATGCCTATAGTGTCGCTAGGGAAAGCAGGTGGCGCACATGGGGCAGCCCTCCACGGCGGGGGTCCTGGACAACGGGATTGCGGACGATCATGCGCCATCGGGCCTTCGTGTCCGGCATTGGCTGGAGGCGGCGTTCGCACGTCAGCAGGGCCGGCTGTTCCTCTGGTGTCCCGCCGCTCTGGCCCTAGGCATCTGGATCTACTTCGGCCTGCCGGGCGAGCCTTCCCTTTACGTCGCTGCGGCGATTGCGACAGCCGCAGCCATGCTCTTGTGGTTTGGCCGGAACTCATCGCTGGCCATTCTCGTGGCCTTGGTCGCCGCCGGGTTCGTACTGGCGAAGGCCCGCAACGACATCGTCGCCGCACCGCTTCTCGGCGCGACCACTGGCGAAGTGGCGGTCACGGGCCGCGTGGTTTCGGTAGAACGCGCGGCGCGGAAGAGGATGGTCATCATCCTCGCGCCCGACAATATCGAAGGGCTGCAGCCGGACCGCATTCCGGAGCGGCTGCGGCTTTCCGGCTTTGCCAAGCTGGGACAGCCGCTCATTGGCAGCCGCGTGTCCTTCAAGGCGAGGCTGTCGCCGCTTCCCACGCCGGTCCAGCCGGGCGGCTTCGACTATGGCCGGAAACTGTGGTTCGACAGCGTCGGCGGAACCGGGCGGATCACGACGCCCATCACGACGCTGGATGCGAGCGTTCCGCTCCGCGCGAGGCTCGATGCGACCCTCTCCGGCATTCGCGCCACAATGGGGGCGCGCATTCATGCCGCACTGGAAGAACCCTATGCGTCCTTCGCCGAAGCCCTCATCACCGGCGAGCGCAGTACCATCCCGAAGGAACTGAACCAGAGCCTTCTCGTCTCAGGGCTCTTTCACATCCTTTCCATCTCGGGCCTTCACATGTGGCTGGTGGCCGGTGGCGTGTTCTGGACGGTGAGGGCTGGACTGGCCCTCGTTCCCGTTCTTGCCCTCCGCTACCCGATCAAGAAATGGGCCGCCGCCGCCGCGCTGGCGATGGGGCTCTTCTACATGATGCTGGCGGACTCGGGCGTGGCCACGCAACGATCCTTCGTCATGATCGCCGTGGTCTTCTTCGCCGTGATGGTGGACAGGCCGGCGATCTCTGTCCGCAACCTCGCGATCGCCGCACTTCTTGTCCTGGTGCTGGAGCCGGAAGCGGCAGTCGAGGCGAGTTTCCAGATGTCGTTCCTCGCCGTGCTGGGGCTTGCCGCCTTCTACGAGACCTGGGCCCGGTTTCGTGCCGGCGGGGAGGGCGATACGAGAGACCGGCACTGGGCGCTCCGCATCATGTTCTGGCTCTTGGCAGCGACGGCTGCAAGCTTGCTCACATCCCTGGTGGCGGGTGTCGGCTCCACCATCCCCGCCGCCTATCACTTCGGCCGGGTGTCACCCTACAGCCTCGTCGCCAACGGGCTGGCGATCCCGGTCATCGGACTTGTCGTGATGCCCTTCGCATTGTTGTCCGCCGTTCTCATGCCCTTCGGACTGGAGGCATGGCCGCTCATGGTGGTGGCGAAGGGGCTGGAGCTTGTCATCGCAATCTCGAACCACGTTGCGGGCCTTCCCGGTGCGGATTCCGTGATGAGCCAGCCATCGGCGGCGAGCGTGATGTTCATCGGCGTGGGAACCATCGTCCTCTGCCTTCTTGCCGGGCCTGTCAGGCTGGTGGGGCTTGCCGTGGCAGGCGTGGGTGGACTTCTGCTGCTTCTGCCGCCGCCAGCGCCGGACATTCTCATCGAGCGCGCCGGTGCGAATGTCGCCCTTCGCGATCCTGAGGGCCGGCTCGTTCCGACCTTTCCAAATCGTGCCCGGTTCACGGTAGAGAAATGGCTGCAGGTGAATGGCGAGGAGGCAAAACCGGCCGAAGCTGCAAAACGCCCTGCCTGGACCTGCAAGGAAAACCGCTGCACGGCGATGGTGAAGGGAAGGCGCATCACCTATGTCACTCGCGCCGAAGGAAAACCCGTCGACTGCTCGGGAACGGACATTCTCATCACCGATTTTCCATTGCGCGGCGGATGCAGAACTGTTGCCGCCCGCATTGACCGTTTCGACCTGTGGAAATCCGGCGCGCATGCGCTTCGCATCGGTCCCGAAGGCTTATCCATCGAAACGGCGCGAGCCGCACAGGGCAACAGGCCGTGGGTGGTGAAGCCCGAGCGCCGCGCCACGCCGTACATTCCTCGTCCGCCAAAGCTGGACGTTTCGCCAGATTGACGGCACAGGACTTTCGCGGCAAGAGGCAGGCATGCCCAAGATCAGCCAGACAATCACCATGAGCGATATCCGCAAGGAGATCGACCGCATCGACGAATCGCTCATCAAGCAACTGGCCGAGCGCCAGCGCTGGGTGGAGAAGGCCGTGGTGGTGAAGAAGCGCGACGGACTCCCCGCCCGTGACGATGCCCGCATCCAGCAGGTCATCGACCATGTCCGCGTTCTGGCCCGCGCCCACAAAGTCGATCCGGCCCTCGTCGAGGCCATGTGGACGGAGATGGTCGAATGGTTCGTTGCATACGAGGAACGCTCTATCTGACTCTCGACGCAGCAAGGCTCGCGGCGCTAGAACGGCCTCATGCGCTATCCAAATCTCTTCTCGCCCTTCACCCTCAAGTCCACAGAGATCCGCAACCGGATCTTCTCCACGGGCCACGACACCTACCTGCCTGAGGGCGGGCTCCCGTCAGACTCGCTGATCGCCTACCAGCGCGCGAGAGCCAGGGGCGGCGCCGGGTTGATCGTCATTCAGGTGGTCGGCGTCCATGAGACCTCGCGCTACACCGAGGCCCTGTTGATGGGGACATCGGACGATTGCATCGCTCCCTTCAAGCGGTTGATCGACGCCATTCACGCGGAAGGCTCGAAGGTCTTCGTCCAGCTCTTTCATCCGGGCCGTGAACTCCTCGGCCGGCCTGATGGCGTGATCCAGCCTGCCTTCGCGCCGTCGCATTCGCCGTCCGAGCGCTTCAAGGTCATTCCGCGCGAGATGTCGCAGTCCCTGATCGGCGAGATCCTCGATGGCTTCGGCCAGGCCGCGCGCCGCATGGCGGAGGCCGGGGCGGACGGCGTGGAGATCGTGGCGAGCCATGGCTATCTCCCCTCGCAGTTCATGAATCCGAAGGTGAACCACCGCGCCGATCAATATGGCGGGTCCTTCGACAACCGCATGCGCTTCTCCCGCGAGGCCATCTCGACCATCCGCGCCAATGTGCCTTCGGGATTCATCGTCGGCATGCGCATGTCGGGCGACGAGCATGACGAGGACGGGCTGGTCGAGGACGATTCGGTCGCCATCGCGCGCGCGCTTGCGCCGGAACTCGATTATCTCAATGTCATTGCAGGCACCTCCGCCACCGCCTCGGGTGCCACGCACATCGTGCCTTCCATGGCAAACGAGCATGGCTACGTCGCCCCCTTCGCACAGAAGGTGAAGCAGGCGACGGGCAAGGCGGTTTTCGTGGCGGGCCGCATCAACCAGCCGCAGATTGCCGAACAGGTGCTGGCATCAGGAGCAGCCGACATGTGCGGCATGACCCGCGCCATGATCTGCGATCCCGAGATGCCCAACAAGGCGAAGGCCGGCAAGAGCGACGACATCCGCGCCTGCATCGGCTGCAACCAGGCCTGCATCGGCCACTTCCAGCTTGGCCTCTCGATCTCCTGCATCCAGCATCCGGAGACCGGTCGCGAACTTCAGTTCGAAAACAAAGGAAAGGCCGTAACACCACGAAAGATAATGGTAATCGGCGGCGGACCGGCGGGTCTCAAGGCGGCGGCAGTTGCGGCCGAGCGCGGCCACGAGGTTCACCTCCATGAGCGTGAGGCACAGACCGGGGGCCAGGCGAGGCTGGCCCAGCTCCTCCCGAAGCGCGCCGAGTTCGGCGGCATCATCACCAACCTGACCGCAGAAGCTGAACGCCATGGGGCCGTCATCCACCGCCGCAGCGAGGTAACCAAGGAGCTTCTCGAGCGTGAGAGGCCCGATGCCGTGATCGTCGCAACCGGCTCGAAACCGCACATGCCGCCGTTTGAAGGTGAGGCTGCCCAGGTCGTTCATGCGGCGGACATACTTGCTGGCCGCGTCACCACGGGATCGCGCGTGGTGGTCTATGACTGGATGGGCGACTGGACCGGTTCGGGGATTGCCGAGCGGCTGGCGGGCGAGGGGGCCCATGTGCGCCTCGCGGTCAACCACCATTGCGCCTCCGCCACGATCCAGACCTATACGCGCTTCGAGCAGATCGCCCGCCTGCACCGGCTGGGTGTCGAGGTTCATCCTTGGCTTCGTCTTTACGGCGGCGATGGCCGCACCGCCTATTTCATCCACACGCCGTCCCGCGAGGCCGTGGTGATGGAGGATGTCGATACCATCGTCCTCAACACCCCGAACCTGCAGGAGGACGGCCTGACTGGCGTGCTGCAGTCGATGGGGATCGCGCATCATCTCGTCGGCGATGCCCTGAGCCCGCGAACGGCGGAAGAAGCCGTCTACGAAGGGATGATGGCGGGCCTGGCGGTTTGAGATACCTGCCTGTTGCTCTTATGCAACTATGGATCGAATTGTGACGGTCATCCAAATCCGCCCGAATCTCAACCTTTTATCCGCCCAAATTGCTCAATAGCTTGGCGATCCGCTCGGGAGAAATCCCGGCGCGGATTCGAGAGGGGCTCCGGGCAAGGGCAACGTTGATTGAGCACAGCGGCATGGAGGCTGGTGTGTGGCGTTGGGCTTGTGACCGGCATCGTTCTCGAAGTCATGTGAAGAGTTGATGAGAGAGTGGCGTCGGTCAAACGATGAGTATTTCCGGTATCATTTCAGGCTTCGTGTTCTTGAAACACGTCTTCCGGCTGCGTTGAGACAACGTGTCGAACACGCGGGCGGTTGAGGCATTGGAACGAGACGGCACCTGGGCCGTTGTCCGGCTTTTGCTTGCGGCGATTCTGGTCAGTGTCGGTTTCACCGCAAGTGCCCGTGCTGCAGATGATGGCCCACTTGCCGAGTTCTATTCCTATCTGCCTGCGGCACCGGAGCTGCGCCTTCCGGAAATCAGCATTCCTTTCTGGACTGACGATCTGAAGAAGGCCAAGCGGGCCTATCGGAACGGGAATTACGACCGCGCCATCAAGCTTTTCCGCCGCTCCTCGGACGACGGCAACATCGTGGCCGACTGGTATCTGGGCCACATGTACCGCCAGGGCCGGGGCGTGCCGCGCGACGATGCCACCGCCTACAGCTATTACAACCGTGTCGCCGACCACTACGACCCTGATGAGGACGACCAGAACCGTTTGCGGATCATCGTCGATTCGATGATCCGCATTGCCGACTATCAACGCACGGGAGCGGCGAATGCCGGCATCAAGGCCGACCCGCAGGCCGCCGCCCGCAGCTACATGAAGATCGCGACCGCCTATGGGCATCCCGCCGCGCAATACGCATTGGGCGTCATGTCCATCAAGGGGCAGGGCATGAAGAAGAACCCGCAGCAGGGATTGAAATGGCTCATGGCATCCGCCCGCAAGCGCCACGCACCGGCCGAAGCCTATCTGGGCGAACTCTACTGGGAGGGAAAGCTTGTCCGTGGAGACCGGACCCGCGCCGTGATGTGGTACATCCTCGCCCGCCAGTCCGCACGCCCTGAAGAAAATCCCGAAATCTTCGACCGCGCGCTCCAGCTCGAATCGAATGTCGGGCAGGACGAGCGGATCGAGGCGGAGGCCCGCGCGAAAGTTTGGGACGACCAGTATCCGGCCAAGCGCGGCCGGTCAGCCTCGAACGATTGAATTATCCGCTGCGCCGCCGGCTCGGCCGGGAGAGGATATAGGCGGCAACGCCTGCCATCGCGAGACCGGCTGCAATGACAGCCCAGGCCGGTGCGCCCGATCCGAAATGGAGATAGCCGAGCATGGCCGACATCATTGACATGGCGATGATCTTTGCGCCGAGCGGAATGACGCCCTCGTCCTGCCAGTCACGGATATAAGGTCCAGCCAGCCGATGGTTGCGGATCTTCTCGGCCATTTCGGGCGATGATTTCGAGAAGGCCCAGACCGCAAGCAGCAGGAATGGCGTTGTCGGCAGCAGTGGCATGATGATTCCCAGCGCACCGAGGCCGACGCACATCCAGCCAGTGCCGAGCAGGAGGGGCCGTTTCAAGGCATTCAACGTTGTTGTCCCTTCCGCCTTGCGGATGTTCGGTTCATCATGTCTACTCGTCCGCTCATGGCCAGAAAGTCCGATACACGCTCCCAACTGAAGGTGGTCGATGTCGAAATCAAGACACAGACCTCATTCTTCGGGAAGTTGCGCGCCTATTTCTTCACCGGACTTGTCATAACGGCGCCGATCGCGATTACCGTGTGGGCAACCTACTGGTTCGTGACTCTCTTCGATGCCTGGGTCAAGCCCTTCCTGCCCGCGGCCTACAACCCTGACAATTACCTGCCGGTCCGCGTGCCGGGCTTCGGCCTCGTCTTCGCGCTGATCACCATTACCCTGATCGGGTTCTTCGCCGCCAATCTCGTGGGCCGCACGCTCATTGGGCTGTGGGACAAGGTGCTGAACCGCACCCCCATCGTGCGCTCGATCTACAAGGGCTCGAAGCAGATCTTCGAGACCCTGTTTTCGCAGAAGGGCGCCTCCTTCCGGTATGTTTGCCTCGTCGAATGGCCGCGCAAGGGAGCGTGGTCCATCGCCTTCGTTTCGCGCGACGTGGATGGCGGCCACATTGGTCTTGAGGAAGGCCGCGAAATGTATGCGGTCTATGTCTCGACCACGCCCAACCCCACATCGGGCTACGTGTTTTTTGTCGATGTTGGCGAAGTGAAGATCCTCGACATGAGCGTCGAAGACGGGTTGAAGCTCGTCATCTCCATGGGACTCGTCTTCCCTGACCGGCCGCTGGAACCAGAGGAAGAAGTGAAGTTTGCCGACTTGCCCGCCGCCGAGCCTGCCGAGAAGAAGAAAGTTCTGCGCAAGAAGAAGGCCGAAACCTGAAACGGCCTAGCCCGCGGACAGCAGCCTGATCGCCTCTTCGCGCTCGAACAGATAGAGCAGGATCTTCAGCGCCTCGCCGCGCTCGGATTGAAGCTTCGGATCGCGGTTCAGCACCAGTTGCGAGTCGTCACGCGCAGCGGCCAGCAGGTCGCCATCCGTCGCTAGGTCCGCCATTCGGAACAGCGGAAGGCCCGATTGCCGCGTGCCCAGCATTTCGCCGGCACCTCTCAGCCGCAGGTCTTCCTCCGCGATGCGGAAACCGTCCTCCGTCTCCCGCATGATCGAAAGCCGAGACTTGGCCGTCTCGCCCAAAGGCTCCTGATAGAGCAGCAGGCACGTCGATTTGCCCGATCCCCGCCCGACGCGGCCACGCAACTGGTGGAGCTGTGCCAGCCCGAAACGCTCGGCATTCTCGATCACCATGGCAGTCGCCTCGGGCACATCCACACCCACTTCGATCACAGTGGTCGAGACCAGCAGCTGCAGGGCGCCCGCCTTGAAGTCGGCCATGACGCGGTCTTTCTCAGGTCCCTTCATCTTGCCGTGAACCAGTCCGACCTTGCCCTTGAAGACCAAGGCGAGGGCCGTGAAGCGGTCTTCCGCGGCGGCGAGGTCGACGAGTTCGCTTTCCTCCACCAGTGGGCAGACCCAGTAAGCGCGATGCCCTTGCGCCAATGAACGGCCAAGTCCCTCGACCACCTCGTTCAACCGCGACATGGGGATCACGCGGGTATCTATGGGTTGGCGGCCCGGCGGTTTCTCCGTGAGCTTCGAGACATCCATGTCGCCATAGACAGTGAGTGCCAGGGTGCGGGGAATGGGGGTCGCCGTCATCACCAGAAGGTCGGTGGCGCCACCTGCCTTGGCTTGAAGCGCCAGCCTCTGGTGGACGCCAAAGCGATGCTGCTCATCGATCACCACGAGGCCAAGATCATGGAACGATACGTCGTCCTGGAACAGCGCGTGGGTGCCCACCACGATTCCGATCTCGCCCGATTTGACCCGCGCCAGAATCTCCTCGCGCGGCTTGCCTTTCTCGCGCCCCGTCAGAAGTGCGACTGCGATGCCAGCCGCCTCGCAGAGTGCCGTCAGCGTGGCGAAATGCTGACGCGCCAGGATTTCGGTCGGCACCATCAACGCGCCCTGGGCACCGCTCTCGACTGCGGCGGCAAGCGCCAGCAATGCGACCACCGTTTTGCCCGAGCCCACATCACCCTGCAGGAGCCGCAGCATGCGTTCCTCCGACGCCATGTCCCGCAGAATTTCGCCTATGGCTTCGGTTTGCGCGCCCGTCAGGCTGTAGGGCAGGGCGCTGACCAGCTTCGCCCTCAATTCGCCTGTGCCCGGCAGCCTCCGTCCCGCCGCTCGCTTCATGTTGGCCCGCACGAGTGACAGGGCCAGCTGGTTCGCCAGAAGCTCGTCATAGGCGAGCCTGCGGCGGGGCAGCGACTCGAGTCCGACGGAGGCAGGTGTTTCGGGATGGTGCATGGCCTTCAGGGCCTGGGCGAAAGAAGGCCACTGGTGCCGCTGCAGGAAGGCGGAGTCCTGCCACTCAGGCAATTCCGGCAGCTTCTCCAGCGCCTGGGCGATGGCTTTCACCAGCACCTTGCCGGAAAGTCCTTCGGTCAGCGGATAGACCGGCTCGATCAGCGGCATCTTCTCGAACTGGTCCGCCGTCAGGATATGGTCGGGGTGAGCCATCTGGGGCTCGGTGTTGAACCAGTCGATCTTGCCGGAGATGAAACGCGTCTCGCCCTCGGGCAGCATGCGCTTGATCGAGTCCGCATAGGCGTGGAAGAACACCAGCGTCAGCATTCCCGTGCCATCGTAGACATCCACCCGATAGGGCAATCGCTTGTTCATCGGCGGCGGAGGCCGATGCTTGGCGACGTGAGCCTCGATGGTGACGACTCCGTCTCGCGGCAGGTCCGCGATGCGCGGGCGGAAACGGCGGTCCACGAGGCCTGACGGCAAGTGGAATAGCAGGTCGATGATCCGTGTCGTATCGCCGGGCGTTCCGTGTGACGGCCGCAGGAACGGCGCCATGAGCTTGTCGAGCTTCTGGCCGATGCCCTTGAGGCCGGCAGCCCCGGCGAAAAGCGGATTGAGGAGCGGTGGACGCATGGGCCTATTTCAATGGGAACCGGTTGCGGCGCAAGTGGGGTTGGGGCATGACACGCTCGCAATGAACAGCCCCTCCGACATCGACGTCCGCCGCAAGCGCCTCCTGTGGCGCGCCACGCACCGTGGCATCAAGGAAATGGACCTCCTGCTGGGCGGCTTCGTCACCCGGAACCTCGACGCCTTCACGCCCGCCGAAATCGCCGAGCTTGAAGCCATCATGGACATTCCGGACCAGGAAATGCTGAGCTGGGCCACGAAGCAGGAACCGGTTCCGCCCGAACATGCCTCGGGCCTTCTCGGCCGCATCCTCGAATACACGCTATGATCGATCTCGCCAGACTGAAGCCCCGCCTGAAGCTGCCGGGCCGCACCGCCGTCTCGGGCGTGCCGCAGGGCCTCGATGCCATGCTCCTGCCGCTCATTGCGAAGGACGTCGGCAAGCGCGTGGTGGTGCATGTGGCGGTCGATGACGCGCGCGCTGCTATCCTCGCCGACCAACTCGCCTATTTCGCGCCGAAGCTGGAAGTGCTGCGGTTTCCCGCCTGGGACTGCCTGCCTTATGACCGCGTGTCGCCGGTGGCCGACATCGTGGCGCGGCGGCTGGCGACCTTGGCCCGTCTCCTCCAGCCGATCACGCAGCCGGTCGTCCTGCTCACCACGGTGAATGCGGTTTTGCAGCGCGTGGTGCCGCGCAGTCTGATCGAGGGCCAGACCTTCAGCGCCGCGCCGGGCAACCGTGTGGGGTCCGACAAGCTGATTTCGTTCCTGAGCGAAAACGGCTTCTCGCGCACCGGCACGGTGGTCGACCCCGGCGATTTCGCCGTGCGGGGCGGCATCGTCGACATCTTCCCGCCGGGGTCCGATGCGCCGGTCCGGCTCGACTTCTTCGGCGACACGCTGGAATCGATCCGCAGCTTCGATCCCGAATCCCAGCGCACGACGTCGACGCTGAAGCGCTTCACCCTCAACCCGGCCAACGAGGTGTTGTTGAACCCCGATTCCATCGGCAGGTTCCGCAAATCCTATGCCGAAGCCTTCGGCGGCATTGACATCAACGATCCGCTCTACGAGAGCGTCACGGCGGGCCGGAAGTACCAGGGCATGGAGCACTGGCTGCCGCTTTTCCACGATCACCTGTCCACGCTGTTCGATTACCTCGATGACCCGGTCATCACGCTCGATCATACGGGCGATGAATCCGCCACCGCACGGCAGGAGCAGATCGCGGAATTCTACAATGCCCGGCGCGAGGGCCTCGACAAGAAGGAAACCTTTGGCGCGGCACCCTACAAGCCGGTGAAGCCCGAGACGCTCTATCTCACCGGAGATGAATGGTCGGAAATCCAGACCAACTACACGGTGCTGCCGTTCTCGCCTTTCGAGAGCCCGGACTCGAACGCCATCTCCTTCGGGGGCCGGCGCGGCCGCAGCTTCGCGGCCGAACGCAGCCAGCAGGGCGGCAATGTTTATGAAGCTGTGAAGGCCCACGCCGACGACATCCGCACCAAGGGCCGCCGCGTCGCCATCGCCTCCTGGACGGAGGGTTCCCGCGAACGGCTGGAGTCGATCCTGAAGGACCACGGCACGGCACCGCTGGCCTCCGTCAAGAGCTGGGACGAGTTCCTCGGCTGGGACAAGGCCATCGCGGGTCTTCTCATGCTGGGGATCGAGGAAGGCTTCGAGACGGAAGACTTCGTCATCATCGCCGAGCAGGACATCCTGGGCGATCGCATGGTCCGCCGTGGCCGCCGCACCAAGAAGGCTTCCGACTTCATCTCCGAACTCTCGGCCCTGTCGCCCGGCGATCTTGTCGTCCACGTCGATCATGGCATCGGGCGCTTCGAGGGCCTCAAGACCATCGAGGTGCAGGGCGCACCGCATGACTGCCTGTTCCTCACCTACTCGGGCGGCGACCGCCTGTTCCTCCCCGTCGAGAACATCGAACTCCTGTCGCGCTATGGTTCCGACGAGCAGGGCGTGCAGCTTGACAAACTGGGCGGCGGCGCCTGGCAGGCTAAGAAGGCGAAGCTCAAGGAGCGCATCCTCAAGATCGCCGAGGGCCTGATCCGCACAGCCGCCGCGCGCCAACTGAAGCCGGGAGACGTGCTGCCGCCGCCCGAAGGCGCCTACGAGGAATTTTCGGCCCGCTTCCCCTATGAGGAAACCGAGGACCAGCTCACCGCCATCGAAGCGGTCATCGAGGACTTCCAGAAGGGCCGCCCGATGGACCGCCTCGTCTGCGGCGACGTCGGCTTCGGCAAGACGGAAGTGGCGCTGCGCTCGGCCTTCGTCGCCGCCATGAACGGCAAGCAGGTGGCCGTCGTCGTTCCGACCACGCTTCTGTCGCGCCAGCATTTCGCCACGTTCCAGAACCGCTTCAAGGGCCTCCCCATCAACATCGCGCAGGCTTCGCGCATGGTGCCTAAGAAAGAACTCGACCAGGTGAAGGCGGGCATCACGTCAGGTGACATTGACATCGTCGTCGGCACCCACGCGCTACTATCGGGTTCGATCAAGTTCCGCGATTTGGGACTGCTTGTCATCGACGAGGAGCAGCACTTCGGCGTCAAGCACAAGGAGCGGCTGAAGGAACTCCGCACCAACGTCCACGTACTGACGCTGACGGCCACCCCCATCCCGCGCACGCTACAGCTTGCCTTGTCGGGCGTGCGTGAATTGTCGCTCATCACGACGCCGCCCTTGGACCGGCTTGCGGTGCGCACCTACATCACGCCCTTCGATCCCGTCATCATCCGTGAAAGCCTGCTGCGCGAGCATTTCCGCGGCGGCCAGAGCTTCTATGTGGTGCCGCGCGTGACCGACCTTGACGAGATCGCTGCCTTCCTCAAGCAGAACGTGCCCGAAGTGAAGTTCCGCATGGCGCATGGCCGCATGCCGCCGACCGAGCTCGAAGACATCATGACAGGCTTCTACGACCGCAAGTTCGACGTGCTGCTCTCCACCACCATTGTTGAATCCGGCCTCGATATCTCGACCGCCAACACGCTCATCATCCACCGCGCCGACATGTTCGGCCTGGCCCAGCTTTATCAGCTCCGTGGCCGCGTGGGGCGCTCGAAGCAGCGCGCCTATGCGATCTTTACCACGCCCGCCAACAAGACGCTGACCGCCGCCGCCGACAAGCGCCTGAAAGTTCTGCAATCCCTCGACTCGCTCGGCGCAGGCTTCACGCTGGCCAGCCACGACCTCGACCTGCGCGGCGCCGGAAACCTTCTGGGCGACGAGCAGTCCGGCCATATCAAGGAAGTGGGCTATGAGCTCTATCAGCAAATGATCGAGGAGGCCGTGGCGCAGCTTCGCACCGGCGAGGACACGCTCGAGTCCGACGGGCAATGGTCGCCGCAGATCAACGTGGGCACATCCGTTCTCATTCCGGAATCCTATGTCGAGGACTTGCAGGTGCGGCTCGGACTCTACCGCCGCCTCGCCGACCTCCACGACCAGCAGGCCGTCGACGGCTTCGGCGCCGAACTCCGCGACCGCTTCGGGCCGCTGCCGGAGGAAGTCCATCATCTGCTGGCGGTGGTCTCGATCAAGCTCCTCTGCCGCGCCGCCAATGTGCAGAGCGTGGACTCAGGGCCAAAGGGCGCCGTCATGGCCTTCCGTGGCGGGGCCTTCGCCAACCCCGGCGCGCTGGTGCAATGGATCACCGGGCAGGGAACGCTCGCCAAGCTCCGCCCCGACATGAAGCTCGTCATCATGCGAAACTGGTCCACCCCCGAAGACCGCCTCAAGGGCACGCGGCAACTGATGCAGACGCTGGTGAAACTGGCGGCTTGAGAAAGCTGCTGATAGGCTGCCGGCATGCAACTCATCTCCTACCTCGACCGTATCGGATATCGCGGGCCAGTCGCTCCAACGCTGGAGTGCCTGACCGGCATCCATCGCTGTCAGGCCTTGGCCGTGCCCTACGAAAATCTGGACGTGCAACTGGGCGTGCCGGTTGGACAGGACATCGACGCCATCTTCGACAAGATCGTCACGCGGCGGCGAGGTGGCTGGTGCTACGAGATGAACGGGCTGCTCGGCTGGGCCTTGCGCGAGATCGGCTTCGATGTGGTGCGGGTCGTGGGCGGCGTTCACCGGCGGGACCGTGGCGACAGTGCGCTGGGCAATCATCTGGTCCTGCTGGTTCGGCTGGAGAAGACCTATGTCGCCGATCTCGGACTGGGCGACGGAATCCGCGAGCCGATACCGGTGGAAGAGGGCACCTTCCGGCAGGGACCTCTTGAGTTCCGCTTGGAGAACATGCCGGACGGCTACTGGCGCTTCCACAACCACAGTTTCGGAAACCCGGCCACCTCCGATTTCCGCGACGAGCCCGCCGACGAGGGCCTGCTGGCTGCCAAGGTCCGGTTTCTGCAAACGTCGCCCGAGTCGGTCTTCGTCCAGAACCTCGCCGTCGAGATGATGCGCCCGGACAGCCTGCTGACCATCACGGGCCGTGTTTTGTGCGAGAAGTCCGCCACGGGAGAGACCAAGACCGTGCTCAACTCGCCGGAAGAGATCGAAGCCGCACTCGCCAGTGACTTCGGGATTCGCAACGTGTCGATCAGGCCGATCTGGCAGAAGATTTGCGACCGCCACGTTGAAGTCTTCGGAGATGCAGGCGCAGTTGAGGAGGCCGTGGGAAAGAGTTGACACCCACTTGGCCGGTCCCTTTCTCCCATGCTGCGCGCGGGAGAAGGGAACTCACGCTAACACGCTAGCTCATGCACTTTTCTCACCAGCGCCCTGGCGCAGATGTCCCATGCGCCGAACTGTTCGATCATGCGCTTGCGGCCCAGCACATGGGCCCGCGCTTCGCCGTGAATGTGCGCCTGGCCGAGTTCCATCCTGAGATTGATGCCGCCCCCCTGGTCTGACGAGAAGTGCCAGGTGTTGCCGCCCGGATTGCATTCCAGAAAGTACAGCCTTCCGGTCTTCTGGTCCCGCATGAAGTCGACCGCCAGCAGGGGCGCATCGTGGAAGGCCGCTCCGATCTTGCGGGCCTCGGCAAGCACGTCCTCCTGAACGCGCCAGTTGCGCTGCCTGACCGAGCCCTGGATGGCGACGATCGCGTTGGCGAGCACATCGTCAGGCGCGTCCAGCGGGGGCCTCTCGGTCAGCAGTTGTCCGTAAGTTTCGTAGATTGGTTCGCCCAGGAACGTGAGCACGCGATTCCAGCCGGGATGAATGCCCGTATCGATGAAGCGCTGCACCAGATAGCCGTCCGGGTCGTGATGGATGGGGTGGTGCGGGGGAAAGTCGCCCGGCCGCAGCATCTCGGCCCGCGCCCTCCGGAACAGGTGAACGCCGTCTCCCGATGAGTTGATGCTCATGGGTTTCAGGATCACATGGGTTCCGAACGCGATGGGATCGAGATTCATGCCGAACACAAAGCGCGCGAGGGGAGGTGCTGTCGCTCCGCCGGCTTGCGCCCGCCTGGCTTGCTCCAACTTGTCGATGGCATGGTTCTTGAGCACATGCCCCCGCTTGACCTGCAGATTGTAGACTGAATTCAGCGAGACCACGAGCGTGGGGTAGCGCCATTCCGGTTCCGGAATCTGCTGCCTCGCGCGGCAATCGAGGCAGAACGTCGTGATGTTCTCGTCCAGCGCGAACACCTTGGCGGCGATTTCGAGGAAATCCGTTTCGTACTCTTTGCCGCGATGGATGATGATGAGATTCTTGCGTGTCATGGCCCGTCCGGAATACTGGCAACTGCCAGGTTGCCCCGGCGATCCCTCTCGCGTCGTCGCTCATGTCAGCGGCGCGCCATTTTGCGGTCAAGTTAAACGTCGGCATGGCGTCGATTGCAAGAGCCTCGTCCCGCGAGGTGGTCTGGTGCCTTCGATGCTTTTCCACCTTTCCCGATGCTGACGGGAAAGGGCTCTCAGGCGCTCTCCTGCAATTCCTTTGCCACCCGGCCAATCGCATCCGCCAGAACCTCGGGCGACTGTGCGCCGACCAGCGCGTAGCTCTGGCCGAGGATGTAGGTGGGGACGCCCGTGACGCCGATGGTGCTGGCGTGGGCGATTTCAGCCTTGGTCTCCTCGACGTCCTGATCGGTGGCGAGAATTTCGGCGATCTGCTGGGCGTTGATGCCGACCTCTCCGGCGCAGCGGGCCAGCACGGCGTGATCGCTGACGTCCTGGCCTTCCGCCCAGTAGGCCATGAACAGCCGCTCGGCCATCTCGTGCTGGCGCTCCACCGTATGCGACCAGCGGATCAACCGGTGGGCATCGAGCGTGTTGGGGGTGCGGGTGATGGCATCGAAATTGTAGGGCACGCCCAGCTCATCGCCCGCCGCGATCAGCGGGTCATGGATGGTCTTGAGGCGCTCAGGGCCAAACTTGTTCAACAGGTATTGCTGGCGGTCCAGCCCCTCGGGCGGAATGGTGGGGTCGAGCATGAAAGGCCGCCAGCGCACGAAGACATCGAGATCGTCGATCTGCGCCAGTGCGGCATCGAGACGGCGCTTGCCGAGGAAGCACCAGGGGCAGATGACGTCGGAGACGACGTCGATGATGAAGCGCTCGGACATTGCTACGGTCTCTCCAGCGCTTTCCGGATGAGTTTTCCGTTTGCGGTCCGCGGAAGCGCAGTCACGAACCAGATCTGTTTCGGCGCCTTATAGGCGGCAAGCCTGTCCCTGACAAACGCCAGTAGCCCATCTTCGTTGAGATTTGCTTGAGGTTGCGGGACGACGAAGGCCGCGATGATCGAGGCCGTTTCGGACACCCGCCACTCGCGCACGCCGGCATCGGCCACTCCGGGATGCTGGAGGAGGACGCCCTCGACCTCGAGCGGCGACACGCGGAAACCGCCTGCGTTCATCAGGTCATCGACACGGCCCTTGTACCAGACGTATCCATCCGCATCGATATCGGCCATGTCGCCGGTGGCGAACCAGTCTCCCGTCATGGGCTCCTCGCCCCAGTAGCGGAGCAGCAGGCCCGGATCGGCCCGGTGCACTCCGATCTGGCCATCGTCGAGGATGCGGATCGAACGTCCCGCCTGCGCCTTGCCGGGCGAACCCCGCCGTACCGGAACTGAGGGTGACGACGAAATGTAGGTCGAGATTTCGCTCATGCCCAACGCCTCGTAGATCTCCAGCCTTGTCGAGTCGTTCCAGCCATCGCGCAAGGGAAGCGCCAGCGCCTCGCCCGCCGTCAGGCCGTGGCGGAGCGTATCGCCCGGCTTAAATCCATTTCTCAGCAATTGGCGGTAAATGCCTGGAACAGAAGCCACAATTGTCGCGCCGTGGTCCTTCACAAGCCGCTCCCAAACATGCTGGTCGCGCTCTCCGATGTGAACGACAGACGTCGCGCCATTCGCGAAGGGGTCGAACAGCCCGGTCCCCAGCGTGTAGGTCCAGTTGAATGCGCCGGTGTGGAGCATCACGTCATCCGGTCCGATGCCATACCAGCCTTGATACATGGGCCGACGCCCCCAGATGGCCCGCTGGGCATGCAGCACGCCCTTGGGGCGCCCGCTCGTGCCGGATGTATAGATCAGATAGGCCGGATCATCCGACGCTGTCTCGGCATAGGCGCCGGGAGGGCCGAGTTTCAGACGCGCGAGCTTGTCGGGATTGAAGATGATGAAGCCTTCAAGCGCGGGCAGTTCCAGTTCGCCGTCCCAGGCCATGAAACGGGCACCACTGTGTTGCAGCAGCTTGCCGATCTCGATCGCCGTGAGCATGGAAGACGCCGGGATAGGCACGGCACCAATGGCATTTGCTGCAAGGAAAACAAGCGCATAGTCAAGCGAGTTGCCCATGCGGATGAACAGGCGCTCGCCACGCTCCACCCCTTGTGACCGGAAGCCCTCACCCATACGCAACACGGCATCTTCGAGTGCGCCATAGGTCCAGCGCTTCGTCTTGGCGCCCGCCACGATGAGGGCCGTTTTCTCAGAAGGTTTCCCCGAGAGACAGTGCCGCGCGAGATTGAGCCGCTCCGGCGGCCTCTCGCTCGTGAAGCTCAAGGGTTCCGCCAGAGTGCCGTTGCCTCGAAGCCGGGAAGGGGTTGCACGTCGGGGCGGCCGATATAGTTCCACCGCGCGACCCACTGGCCGCCCGCATCGAAGAACGGTACCGTGTAGAAGCCCGACATCAGCAACCGGTCCTCGGCATGGACAGCCGCCACGAACTCCTCGCGGGACTTGGCGTTGAGCATGGCCTTTATGGCGGCATCGACGGCGGGGTCCGCGATGCCGGGATAGTTGCGCGTGCCTTCGACGGTCCGGCCTTCGGAGCCGAAGTAGAGCATCTGCTCATTGCCGGGCGACAGCGAATTGAACCACGTCGCCGGGATCATGTCATAGTCATACGTCCGTTGAATGGCGGCGAACTGTGCCGAGTCCACCAGCCTCACATCCATGCTGATGCCGATGTTCCTCAGCGTGCGCTGGTAGTGCAGCGCGATCCGCTCCTGATCCTTGTTCTGCACCGAGATGGTGAAGGCGAATTGCTCTCCCGCCGCGTTGGTGAGGCCTGCGTCGGTCACCGTCCAGCCAGCCTCTGCCAGCAGCCCCACGGCCTTGCGGAGAACCTTGCGGTCGCGGCCGGAGCCATCGCTCACCGGAAGCTGATAGGTCCCATCCAGAAAGTCGGGCCGGAGTTTCGCAGCCGCGTCTCCCAGAATGGTCTTCTCCATCTCGTCAGCAGGCTTGCCCTGCGAAGAGAGTTCCGAGCCGGAGTAATATCCATAGGTGCGCTTGTAGGCGCCCGAGAACAGGTTGGCGTTGGCCCACTCGAAATCGAAGGCCATGACAAGCGCCTCGCGCACACGCGGGTCCTCGAAGATCTTGCGGCGAGTGTTGAAGGCAAAACCGGCCGCCGGAGCGGGCGATTTCTGCTCCACCTTCTCCATCGTCACCTTGCCGTCTTTTGCCGCCGGGAAGTCATAGCCCGTGGCCCAGCGGGTCGGGTCGCCCTCGATCCGGACGTCGGCCAGTCCCGACTTGAACGCCTCGAATGCGGCATTGGCATCGCGGTAATAGTCGAAGCGCACCTCGTCGAAGTTCCACAGCCCCTTCTGGAGCGGAAGATCCTTGCCCCAGTAATCAGGGTCTTTCCGGAAGATGATCGCTTCGCCCGCCTTCACCTCTGCGATCACATAAGGGCCGGAACCGGTGATCGGGTCGAGCGTGGTCTGGTCGAAGCTCTTCCCTTCCCAGAAAGCCTTGGACAGGATGGGCATGACGCCGACGATGAGCGGCAGTTCGCGGTCGCCGCCCTCCTGCGTGAAGATCACGGTGCGCTCGTCCGGGGTCTCCACCTTGCTGATCTTGGAGTAGGAACTCTTGAAGTTGGGCCGTCCCTTGTCGCGAAGCGTCTCCATGGAGAACACGATATCGGCGGCGGTAACGGGCGTGCCATCGGAGAACTTTGCCTCGGGCCTCAGCCTGAAGGTGAAGGTCTGGCGGTCATCGGAAACATCGATCGATTCCGCCAGCAAGCCATAGAGCGAGAAGGGTTCCGACCAGTTCCGGCCCAGAAGGCTTTCGAACACGTAGGTCCGCACATTCGTCGCGGCGCTGCCTTTCACGATGAAAGGGTTCACGCTGTCGAAGCTGCCGGTGATCGCCTGCCGCAATTGCCCGCCCTGTGGGGCGTCGGGATTTACATATGGCAGGTTCTTGAAATCTGCTGGCAGCGCAGGGTCGCCATGCATGGCGATGCCGTGCCTCGCCTCCGCGATGGAGAGGGACGTTGCAAACCATGTGGCCGCGATGAGGGAGGCGAGCGCGCGAATCGTTGTCATGCTTCGAAACATAGCCTCATCGTGGGTCATCCCTCCATGACCTGCGAATATGGCGATGGCCGGGCGTTACACCCGGCCATTCTGTTCGTTTCCGGTCAGCGCACGAGAATGTTCTGGAACTGCCAGGGGTCACGCCGGTCGAGGTCGGTGGCGAAGAGTTCACCCGTCGACTGCAGCGGCGTCCACTCCGTGTAGACACCGCGCACAGGCCCCAGATAGGGCTTCTGGATTTCCAAGCAGCGCTTGTAGTCCATTTCGTCAGTCTCGACGATACCGGCGTCCGGGTTCTCGATGGCCCAGACCATGCCGGTGAGCACGGACGAGGTCACCTGCAGTCCCGTGGCGCTCTGGTAGGGCGCGAGCTTGCGTGCTTCCTCTATGGAAAGCTGCGAGCCGAACCAGTAGGCATTCTTCTTGTGGCCGTAGAGCAGGACGCCCAATTCGTCTCGGCCATCCGCGATCTCGGATTCGTCGAGGATGTTCCAGTGCTTCTGGCGCTTGCCGCCCGCACCCAACAACTCGTGCCAGGAGAGAATGGCATCGTTGCACGGATGATAGGCATAGTGGCAGGTCGGCCTGTAGACCGCCTTCCGGCCTTCGCGGACGGTATAGTAGTCCGAGATCGAGATTGCCTCGTTGTGGGTGACGAGGAATCCGAAATGCGCGCCCTCCGTCGGTGTCCACGTCTTCACCCGCGTGTCCGCACCGGGCCGCTCGATGTAGATGGCCGCGCCGCAGCCCGTCTTGTGCCTTTTGGCAAGCGGCGGCAGCTTCTTCTCGTGCGTGCCCCAGCCGAGTTCGGCGGGCTGCAAGCCTTCCGCGATGAAGCCTTCGACCGACCATGTGTTGATGAAGGTTCCGAAGGGCTTCGGCACCTTGGCGCGTTGCGTGTCACGCTCGGCGATGTGGATGCCCTTCACGCCCAGCCGCTTCATCAGCTTGGCCCAGCCTTCGCGGGTCTTCGGTTCGGCTGACTTGACCTTGGTCGCGGCGGCGATGTCCATCAGCGCCTGTTTCACGAACCACGACACCATGCCGGGATTGGCGCCGCAGCACGATACGGCGGTGGGGCCGGGCCCCAGCTCGCGCTTTGCCGCCAGCAGCCCTTCGCGCAGCACATAGTTGGTGCGTTCACCGTGGGTGGCATTGGGATTGTCATAGTACCCGGCCCAGGGCTCGGCGACGGTGTCGATGTAAAGCGCGCCCGCCTCGCGCGCGAGACGCATGATGGCCACGCTGTCGACATCGACGGACAGGTTGACGATGAAGGCAGGGCCGGGGCCTGCGCTCAGCAAGGGCTTCAGCACACGCCGGTAATTCTTTGGCGTGATCGCTTCCCGGATGAAGGAAGCACCTTGCTTTTCAGCCAGCTGGCTGCGGGACGCGTCGGGGTCGATAACCGTGATCTGTCTCGGGTCGCATTTGATGTGGCGCAAGATCAGCGGTAACGTGCCCCTACCGATCGAGCCGAAGCCGATCACTACAATGGGGCCATTCCACGCGGCGTGCACGGGCCAGTTGGTCATTTCATCGGAACTCCTGTGTTTGAAGGTGAACGAAGGAGGCGCGCATATAGCGTTCGGAACCTCGCTTGAACAGCCGAATCTTTCCTGGCGATGCGTTTGTACAAGAACGGGGCACCCCTTGCGGGATGCCCCGGACTGTTTCGCCGTTGAGTAACGTCAGTAGTTGTCGATCAGCCTCTTCGCCGCGTCGCCGCGCTTGTCTGCCTCGAGTTCCAATGCGATCTCGGCGTTCTCCTGGCGGAACTGATAAACGTGAAACCAGACCCAAAAGGTAAGCCCTACAATGACCAGTAGCACTTCCGTGCCCTGGAACGGATAGATGGCGCCGATGTCCTTCAGATCGACAGCCCAGCTCGTGATTCCATTGGTTGACATGTTTGTGATCCTTTATTTGACCAAGGCGCGTTCGGTTTCGATGACTTCGGCAACGGCCTTCTCGTATTCGCGCTGGCTCGCGAAATCGAGGCCTTCGAGTTCCACCTTGCGCGGCACCCGCAGCATGCCGAAGGCGTTGAGCACCTTCGCCAGGATGTAGACCGGGATGAAGCCCAGGAAGAACATGATACAGGCGCCGATGAAGTTGCCCCACGGACTGATCGTCGCGAAGCCCTCGTAAGGCGATGAAGGCTGCCCCCACAACATGAATCCGGCGATGACCACGCCGAGGAAACCGCCATAGCCATGAACGGCGACAGCGCCCACCGCATCGTCGATCTTGAAGCGGCGCTCCACCCAGTAGTGCAGCTTGTAGGCGATGTAGGGTACGATGGCGCCAATCAGCATGGCCTGAATCGGATGATACAGGTCATTGCCGGCCGATGCGCCGATGATGCCGCACAAGCCCGCCGAATAGGTCCAGAAGGCATTGCCCTTGGAGAAGATGTAACCCGCCATCATGCCGCCGGAGAGCGACATCAGGAAGTTGAAGGTGATGGCGGAAAGCGATGTCGGCGTGAGGTAGATGTTGGTCGTGGTCCAGGTCTCGCCCGTGATCTGGCCGGCGATCGTCGCGGGCGCGATCATCGGAATGTTGCAGGCGGCGTAGAAGCCCCAGAAGCCGGTGTAGATCAGGAACAGCCCGATCGTCACCAGCCACGGATTGTGCGGCGGGATTTCGCGTGGGGTTCCGTCGGCGCGGAACTTGGCGATGCGCGGCCCGAGCACGATCAGCGTCGCGAGGGCGGCACCGCCCGCGATGGCATGGACGACGCCGGAAGCATAGGCATCATGGTAGCCAAGATACTTGACCATCCAGCCGCCGGCGCTCCAGCCCCAGGCCGCGTCGGTGATCCAAAGCACGGAGCCCAGGAGCACGGCGATGAGCCAGAAGGCGCCGGACCTGATACGCTCGATGACCGCTCCCGAGACGATCGAGGCCGTGGTGATCGAGAACAGGAGGAAGGCTGCCCAGAATACGCCATTGAGGCGGTGCCAGACCGGCGATCCATTGAGATCGGCGGGGTCCGCCGTAATGCCGGCGGCGATGTCGTTGGCGTTGGCGCCGGAAAGGCGCGCGCCCATCAGCGGGCTCCACGGCGAGGCGACCTTGTTGGGATCGTAGAACAGCGCGTCGCTGACGAAAGTGACCCAGTAGAATCCGGTGGGGAACGCGAAGTATATCCACCAGCCGAAGAAAAAGAACGTGACCGTGACGAGCGGGATCGCCATGGTGTTCTTCATCAGCGTGTGCATATGGTTGCGCCGCCGCGATGCGCCCACTTCATACATGCAGAACCCCACATGGATAAGGAACATGAACACGACGGTGACCCAGTAGTAGAACTCGGTGAAGATGACATTCACCGTACTCAGATTGTCGCCCATTGTAGTGTTTCCTCCACAGGGCCCGCCTTATTGTTTTCCCCCCAGCGAGCAGGCCCACCCCATTTGAGTCGTTTTCTGAGAGGCAACTTTTATTGCTGAGAGGAAACACCGAGGCCAGAGCAATGTCAAGGTAGCCTTCCGCGCCGCACGATGCCATTCATCAGCGGCGGGTTTCGGGCCTGAACTGGCTGAAGCACTCGCCGAGATGATGGGCGGTAAGGCCAGTACCCAAGGTCACGGCCGTGAATTCCGGAAACCCGAAGAGGCGGTTGAACCGCCCCACGAGCTTCTGATCCCAATAGACTGCGAGACCTGAGCGCTGCGGCTCGGTGAGGTCGAACTGCAGACTGTAGGAACGGCCGTTGAAGACGACTTTCCAGGCGATCGCCTCCCACGGGATCAGGTCCGGCGAAAGCCGCCGGTCCAGCAATCCTGCGTCCGAGAGCTCCAGCGCAGCGTCCGCCAAGCGCGCCACCCGCCACGAAAGCCTGGCCATGATCACCCCCGCCACCGCCAGCAGCAGTCCTCCCGCGATCAGCACCCAGGCGACGCCATTTTCCTCTCCCCCCAGCCAGCTTGAACCCACCCAGGCGAAGACCAGCCCTGACCCTGTCTCGATCACCCAGAACGGGGCAAGAATACGCGCCCAGAAGGGCTTGTTGGCGATGAGCACAGTGTCAGGCATCCCCCATGCAGGCCGATGGCGCAGCAGAATGTCAAGACTTGCTTCCGCCTGACTTTGGCCTCGATCGCCGTGGTACAAGCCGCGCCAATTGTGGAGCCGGGCCTGTATCGCCATACTGGTCTGAAACGATTCGGGAACAAAAAATGGCAAAGACCGCCAAAGCCGCCAGCCTTTTCGATGACCTGCCTGCCGCCGCGAAACCCGCCGCCGCGCCCAGGGTCTCCGCGAAATCGCGCGGCGAGGAGAGCTATACCGCCGCCGACATCGAGGTGCTGGAGGGGCTGGAGCCCGTTCGCCGCCGCCCCGGCATGTATATCGGCGGCACCGACGAGAAGGCGCTGCATCACCTCTTCGCCGAAGTGCTCGACAATGCCATGGACGAGGCGGTGGCGGGCCACGCCACATGGATCGAGGTGCATTACGCCGCCGATGGCTACCTGACCGTCACCGACAATGGCCGCGGCATCCCCGTGGACCCGCACCCCAAGTTCAAGGACATGTCGGCGCTCGAAGTCATCATGACCACGCTGCACGCGGGCGGCAAGTTCGACTCGGGCGCCTATGAAACCTCCGGCGGACTCCATGGTGTCGGGGTCTCGGTCGTCAACGCGCTCTCGGACCATGTGATCGTGGAGGTGGCACGCGGCCAGCAGCTCTACCGGCAGGAATTCCGGCGCGGCAAGCCAACGGGAAAGCTCGCCAGCCTCGGCAAGGTCTCAGGGCGGCGCGGCACCAGGGTCTCTTTCCACCCGGACGAGCAGATCTTCGGCAAGGGCAACACCACCTTCCTCGCGGCGCGGCTCTACAAGATGTCGCGGTCGAAATCCTATCTCTTCGGCGGCGTCGAGATCCGCTGGTCCTGCGACCCGTCCCTCATCAAGGACAAGGAGACGCCGGAGAAGGCGGTGCTCCATTTCCCCGGCGGCCTGAAGGACTTCCTTGAGGAGCGCCTCAACGGCCACACCCGCGTGGTGGACGAGATCTTCTCAGGCCGCGTGGAGAAGGAAGGCAGCCACGGCACGGTGGAATGGGCGGTGGCCTGGTTCGGCGGCGAGGATGGCTTCTCGTCGTCCTATTGCAACACCATCCCCACGCCCGAGGGCGGCACGCATGAGCAGGGGCTCCGCACGGCCCTCACCCGCTCGCTCAAGAACTATGCCGAGCTGTCAAACAACAAGCGCGCATCGATCGTCACGGCGGATGACGTGATGACCTCGTCGGGCGCACTCCTCTCGGTCTTCATCCGCGAGCCTGAGTTCCAGGGCCAGACCAAGGACAAGCTCGCCACCGTCGAGGCCATGCGCATTGTGGAAAACGCGGTGCGCGACCATTTCGACCATTGGCTCACCGGACACCCGGCGCAGGCCGACCGGCTGCTGAACTTCATCGTCGACCGCGCGGAGGAGCGCATCCGCAGGCGGCAGGAAAAGGAAGTGGGCCGCAAGTCCGCCGTGCGGAAGCTGCGGCTCCCCGGCAAGCTGGCGGATTGCTCGGCCACGCAGAAGGACGGCTCCGAACTCTTCATCGTGGAAGGGGACTCGGCCGGCGGCTCCGCCAAGCAGGCGAGGAACCGCGAGAACCAGGCCGTGCTGCCGTTGCGCGGCAAGATCCTCAACGTGGCGAGCGCCACCAAGGACAAGCTGGCCGGAAACCAGCAGCTGGCCGACCTCGTGCAGGCGCTGGGCGCAGGCACGGGCGCCTCATACCGCGAGGATGATCTCCGCTACGACAAGATCATCATCATGACCGATGCCGACGTTGACGGCGCCCACATCGCCTCCCTGCTGATGACCTTCTTCTACCGCCAGATGCCGCTGCTGATCGACCAGGGCCACCTCTACCTGGCCGTTCCCCCGCTCTACAAGCTGGCGCAGGGCCCCAAGGTCGCCTATGCGCGCGACGAAAAGCACCGCGAGGAACTGATGCGGACAGAGATGAGCGGCCGCGCCAAGGTGGAAGTGAGCCGCTTCAAGGGCCTCGGCGAAATGCTGCCATCGCAGTTGAAGGAAACCACCATGGACCCGAGGAAGCGCCATCTCCTCCGCGTGACCCTGGAAGACGCCCAACGCGCCGCCACCGCCAAGACCATCGAACAGCTCATGGGCAACAAGCCCGAGGAGCGGTTCAACTTCATCTCGGAACGGGCGGAGTTTGTGAGCGAGGAGGGGTTGGATATTTGAAAACCTACTTATGGGTAGCCAAGCCAGAGTCCGGCTTGCCACAACCCAACTCCAATCGTGACTATAGTTCCCAGGAAGCCGACTGCTTTAGCGGATCTACTTTCAAACATTTTATCAAGGGCAATACCAATCCCACGAGACGCGGTGTGCAACTTGCCACTCAAGAGTTTTCTGATTACAGAATAAAAAAATCCAATTTTGCACAGTGTTGAGTTGTGCATCCGAATGAACTCGTTGCGCTGAAACGCTTGAACTTCCTCTTCGCCCGTCAAAAAATATCTATGTACACCGCCATTTAGTTCCATAAGTGATTTAAGTTTGGGAGGGGATGTCCCGCTCAATGTAGAAAATTGGAGTGAGGTTGGCGTTGCTCTCCTCGAGCCGTAGGCTCGGGGTGTTCAATCCTGAATGGAGAGCAACACCATGAAGAAAGCTACCACGTCTATCGAGGCGCTTGCCAGTG
>NZ_JBGSOZ010000197.1:0-7620 GCF_041738905.1 Aestuariivirga sp. | reverse complement strand
TGGCCGCCAGGCGGCAGGACTTGGCGTCAAAGTCGGTACGGAGTGGCAAGGCGGGCATGGTATCGCTCCCTGTTTCCCACCTTGAATCAATTCACAGCTGATTTGTGAAGCCCCAGAGTCACCTTCAACGCGGATTGGTATTAGTTTTACCGGACGGCCGCATCCTGTCGTGGTCAAATGACGGGACCTTGCGCCTGTGGGATGCCACGACCGGGCTGCAGAGCGGTCCCGCCATGGAACATGAAGACGTAGTCACTGGTGCATTGGTGACGCCTGGCGGCCGCATCCTGTCATGGTCAGATGACCAAACGTTACGATTGTGGGATCCGACGACCGGACTACAGCGCGGCCCCGCTATGAAACATGATAACTTGGTCACTGGTGCACTCGCAATGTTGGACGGGCGCATTCTGTCATGGTCGGATGACCAGACCTTGCGGCTGTGGGATACGAAGACCGGGCTGCAGAGTGGCCCCGCCATGAAACATGACAGCTTTGTTCAGGGTGCACTCGTAATGCCGGACGGTCAAATTCTGTCCTGGTCAGTTGACCAGACTCTGCGGCTGTGGGATCCGACGACCGGACTACAGAATGGCCCCGCCATGAAACATGACAGCGGCGTCGTTGGCGCCCTTGTGATGCCGGATGGCCGCATATTGTCATGGTCAGCTGACCAGACCTTGCGATTGTGGGATGCAACGACCGGGCTACAGAGCGGCCCCGCCATGAAACATGACAGCAGCGTCGTTGGCGCCCTTGTGATGCCGGATGGCCGCATCCTGTCCTGGTCATATGACCAGACCTTGCGATTGTGGGATGCGGCGACCGTGCGGCAGATTGGTCCCGCCATGCATCATGACGCCCTTGTTCGAGGCGCGTTGGCTTTGCCGGACAGCCGAATTCTGTCGTGGTCGGATGATGAGACCTTGCGATTGTGGAATTTAGCTTGGCCGCCGGGCAACTTGTTCGAAATCGCCTGTGCGCTTTTGCCCGATGCCAATGTCGCAACGATGTCTGATGCCACAAGTCTGGCGATTAAAGACCCGATATGTGTGGAGCCTTCGAAAATACCTCTGCCCGATTGGAGGCAAGCACCTCAGATCCACTGACAATAGGACAGCCCAAAGCTGGGATGGATCATCCTGAGCGTATGCTATCGCTTCTTCTGCCGTGGCGATTTGAGAGCCACGACGTTGTTATCAAAACTAGATTCGAATTGAGTAAGCGATTCAATGGCATTCTTCTTGTGTTGGTCATTGGCATGGGAATACCGGTGTAGCATCACGTGAGTCTTGTGGCCGGTGATGCTCATTATAATTGAGTCTGACACTCCTGCAGCCTGGAGTTGACTGGTGAAGTTATGACGAAGATCGTGTGGCCGAAGGTTCGCAACATGTGCCGACTTGCACAGGCGCAGCCAACCTTTGCGCACGCTCTGCATGGCATCTCCATTGTCGAAGCGGGCTGGGAAAATCCACCGGCTATCGCGCGCTGCCGGTTTCCAGCGGATCAATTCATTGGCCAAGGTCGAGCGGAGCGGGATACGACGGCCCTCGCCGGATTTTGAGCGGCGGATGACGATACGCTCATGCTCAAATTCGACGTCAGTCCATTCCAGTGCCAGAGCCTCGCCCAGTCGCATGCCGGTCTGGAACAGCATGTGGAACAGTGGGCGCACGAAGTCGCTCATTTCACCTGCAGCCGCGAAGAGGCGGGCGGTTTCCTCATTCGACAGAATGCGGTCTCGCACGTTGTTGGGGTTGAGGAACTTGATACCCTTGACCGGGTTGAGGGAAACGGTGCCCGCCCGGATCGCTTCCGAGAATAGAGACTTGAGACATGCGACTTCGCCATTCACTGTAGAGATAGCAGCATCTGTGTCGAGACGCTTGTTGTAGAAGGCGAGGCAATCCTGGCCAGTGATCGCCTCAATCGGTCTGGTGCCGAAGTGGGGAATGATATGCTGGTCAAGCTGTTGTCTGTACTTCTTCAGTGTCTTCAGGTGGCGTTTTGTTTCCAGGAAACGCGGTGCAAATGATTTGATAGTCGTGGATTCTGTCTTCCGCTTTTTCTGGTAGGTTCCTTCGAAAATGGCAGCCTTTCTCGCCATCAACACGCCCTAGGCCTGTGACCTGTTCCGGCAGTTGGGTAGGGCCAGTGGGACAAAACCGAACTCTAAGTGATTGAAAGGATTCAGCCTTGGAAACGAATGGTGCCCGGGACCGGAATCGAACCAGTGACACGCGGATTTTCAATTCTCAGTCACTGATTGCCCTGCCCAACCTACGTAGTCCTGTGCAGCCCTAACAATCTGATATTCTTGAATTTGGTGATTTCAAGTTGTCCCACGGTGACCTGCGGTTGCCAGTATTGTCGGTACCATCAAGGTACCATGTCACTCGCCATGGTCTGTCTCACCTGAGGCCGATGGCCTGTGACGCTATTCTCAAGGAATTTGATAGGTGGGCCGCCCAGCATAGGAAAGACCTCTCCTGCTGAGCTTCTTTTGCGGGCGGCGCAGGGCATTCTGGAAAAATTGGCAGTCCTGAAAGGTTTCACGAAGCGTAGTCTCGACGGTGTGATAGATTGAAAGGCAGATACAATGTCGAATTGATCGTCCGAAAGGCAGGCTCGATGTGAGCATGAGAGTCAAAGTATTCTCGATTGTATGCGGTCTCATTACCAGCCTACTGGTAGAGTCGGCGTATGCCGATCAATTGTCTGACGCTACTCAGGCATTCGAGCGTAAAGACAGTTCCAGAGCCTACGAGACATGGCATCGGTTGGCGGAACAAGGCGATGCGGAGGCCCAATTTCAATTGGGTGAAATGTGTGCCGGAGGTCGTTTGTACAGTGCAGGTAAAGGCTTCCTCTGCTCTACAAAGGATAGTCGGATCTGGACCCTAAAGGCTGCGGAAAAGAGACATACAAAGGCGATGTTGAGTCTCAGCATGCGCTATCTAACGGGACTTGGAGCGCCCGAGGATTTTGCCCAAGCTCATATGTGGGCCAACCTTGCGACGATCAATGGTGGCTGGGACGCACGGAATGATCTCCGCGATTTGGAGGAACTGTTAAGCCCTGAGCAAATCACAGAAGGCCAGCGGCTTGCACGCGAATGGCTAGATCGGCATCCGATCTGAATGAATCTTTTGGGATTCCCAAATCAGTGGGGAAGTGATTCAGACTGTCTGCCGGAGTGGAGGCCGGCAGGCATGTCGAAAGCGCTGTCGCTCGATCTCAGGGTCCGTGTCTTGGCCGCCGTTGAGGCTGGGGCAACGCATCGCGAAGCTGGCGAGCGCTTCGGTGTCAGCCCGGCGAGCGTCAGCCGGTGGCGGGAGCGGAAGCGGGAAGAAGGCGAACCTCGCCCCAAGGCCTTGGGCGGTGATCGCCGCTCCGGCCGCATCGAAGCGCACCATGATGCCGTTCTGGCGGCACTTGGTCCCGCCCAGGACGCCACCATCGAGGAGGTGCGTCATGTGCTTGCCCGGCAGGGCCTTACCTTTGGCTTCGGAACCATCCAGCGTTTCTTCGCGCGTCACGGCATCACGCGCAAAAAAAGACGGCCTATGCTGCGGAACAGGACCGTCCCGATATCCTGAGACGCCGCCGGGACTGGTTTGAAGGGCAACTCGATCTGGCGCCTGAGCGCCTCGTGTTCATCGACGAGACCTGGGCTTCCACCAACATGGCGCGCCGCCACGGCCGGTGCGCGAGGGGCGAGCGGCTCAGGGTCGGAGTGCCCCACGGGCATTGGAAGACGACAACGTTCATCGGTGCATTGACCCTGCGAGGCTTCATCGCGCCCTTCGTGCTGGACGGACCGATCAACCGTGAAGCCTTCGAAGCGTATGTCGAGCAAGTCCTCCTCCCGGAACTGCGCTCCGGTGACATCGTCATCATGGACAATCTCTCCAGCCACAAGGGCCCGCGGGTTCGTGAACTCATCGAGGCGGCAGGTGCTGAACTCAACTACCTCCCTCCCACCCTACAGTCCCGATTTCAACCCCATCGAAAATGCCTTCGCAAAGATGAAGGCTCTCCTCCAAAAGGCGGCGAAGCGCACCGTTGAAGGACTCTGGACCGCTATCGGTGAGTTCCTGCCAGCCTTCAAGCCTGCAGAGTGCAGAAACTACTTTGCTGCCGCAGGCTACGATGCAGACTCATAGGATTCCGCTCTAAGGGCAATTACAACGTCCAGGTCTTATCGGCACCACGCCTCGCAGATATCTCCGACCTTGCCTTCGAACAGTCTTCCACTTCCAACGCGCCACTGACGCTACTGGGACAACCATCCGGAGACAGATTTCCAAAACCCGTTCTTGAGCGCGATGATTGGAGTGTCGCCCTTCACCTCGGGCGGTGCGGACACAGGTGCAGCACCCGGCGAGAGGACGGCGACATGGATTTCTCCATCCGTGAAGTAACGGTCCCCTTCGCCATTGCGGCCATTGAGCGTGGGGCCTACGCCCGACACGTTATAAAGTCCTGTCACCACCTCAGGCGCGACCAGGTCTGCGATCAATCGGTCACGCTCGTCATCGACGTCCGGCGCGATGTGATGGGTGAACTGTCCCGTATAGTCGTTGAAGCCTACGCTGTGATCGAGCGTGGCAGAACCGAGCCACACAGGCCTGCCTTCAACTCCAGCGTCAATCACCTTCCAGAACCGGACGTGATTGCGCTTGTCGGCGCTCTCGCCGATCGACTTCTCGAAGGCCAGATCCTGCTTGCGGCCCTCATAGAGAAGCGTGCTGACGGGCGCATCGGCATAGGGCCGGTCGAAGACGACACTACCGGCAATCTCGATGCTGCTTTTCAGGGTGATGGGATCGGCTGGATGCCAGCCAGCCTTGTGCATGGCGAGCACCACATCTGCCTGATTGCCGACGATGCCGACGTTCAGCGGATCACCGGGAATGCCTGAGGTGGTCGTGGTCAATGCGGGCTTTGTGGCAAGGCCCGGCTGATGCTCATGATGGTACCAGAGTCGAGGAAGAACGAGGTAGGCAGCCACGAAATAGATGGCCAGAAGCAGGACGACAAATTTGAGCGTGCCGAACAGGCGCGACTTCCGCGGCTTCGGTTGAGGCTGAACCTCATTCATGACGCGTCCTTATCCTTCCGCGCTTGAACTCTGTCGAACTTTCCGAACTCCGTCATGATATTGACCAGCACGCTGCCGGTCCACCCGAAGGTGAAAAGACCCGACATGGCAATCATCGGGCCGACGAGGCGCCACTTCTCTGGTAGGGCAACATTGCCTTCACCCAGTGTGGTGTAGCTCTCCAGCACATAGAAATAACTGTCACGTAGTGATGGGATCAGTCCCGCTTGCGAAATCGGAAGGGCCCACAGGAGGGTTTCGACGAGATGCAGGCCGGCCATGGAGGCGACAGTGGTGGCGAGGATGAGGTTCACGCGCCACTGCGTTCCGGATGCTTCAACTCCCACCCACGCCCGGCTGAATTCTCGGTAGATCGTGCGTATGCCTACGCCATGGACGAAGATGATGAAGGTGAGAATGACCAGCCCCAGGACAAGCTCGACGACAGGACGCGACTCGCCGACACTTTCCATCACCTCACTCGAGGACGCTGATTTGCGCGGCCTCGTCAGGGATCAGGCGCACGTGGTATTTCAAGCCCTCGCAGGTGAGAATGTAGACGGCCTGATCGGGCATTGACTCGCCTTCGACCTTTTCGGTCGAAACCGGGTTGTCGCAGGCAAAACCCTGGCTCCGGACTTGAGCCGCCACAATCCCAAGTGTTGCGGACTGATCCTCGGCGATGGCTGGCGGCGCAAGCGGCATTAAGCTCAATGCAGCAAGGGCAAGACTGATAGGGCGATGGAACATCTCAACTCCTTCAGCACACGACGGACACCGTCCAGCTCACTGGACGTCGTGCAACTTGACCTTGGCGATCCCCGCCGCCACATTCACTCCGGTCTGCGTCTGGAAGGAGTAAGGCTGCAGAATATAGGCACGGTTGAAGCCGCCGCTCAGATCGTTGGCGCCCCCTCCGGCTCCGACCGAAGCATTGGCGGTGAGGCCCACATAGGTTCCGGCAAGAGCGCCCTTCGGCACGCCCTTCTGGGCCGAGACGACGGCCCAGGTCAAAACGCCGCCTTTCGTCTCGCCGATCGCCAGTCCGAATTCTTCGATCGTACCTGCGTAACTGTCGGTGGGCCCGCCATTACTCGGCGTATAAACGCATGTCATCCGCTGTTTCTCGGTGAAGATCAGACCAATACCAGCGGAGATATCGCACTCCAGCATACCAAGCTGAATGGACTCCTGGGCAATGGCGGCAGGAGTACCGACAAGAAGTGTGGCAGTAAAGAGCAGAGCGGCGAACTTGCGTGTCATCGAATCTCTCCCGGATGAGCCCATGAGGATATGAACCAGAACGCTTGCGGTGACAAGATTGCGACAGGGGCCGGCAGGGAAGGGGAATGGGCCATGGTTCCCTGAGAGTATGGAATAAGTCTGGGACATCTACAGCAGTCTCATAGCTCCTTCTGCCAGCCACGATTGAAACACATAGCGATATTTGCTATACTCGCGGGTGTATGAATCGTTGTGCATTGCAAGCACATGTTCCAAGACTTGCCTGAGAAGGACTCCCATGACCATTCTGCGACGTCTCACACGGCCACCCCCGAAGGTCGGCTTTGGTGGCAAGGGTTATGGCTGCTACCGCCGTGATCGCACTCGCTGTATGTCCATCAAACGCCGCAGATATAGTTGATGTCCCCGCTGATCTCAACGACTGGACCTTTACGGCCGCGGCCTATCTCTGGGCTTCAGGTCTGAGTGGTGACTCAGGCGTATTCGGACTTCCGCCACAAGAGGTGGACTTGAGTTTCGCCGATATTCTCGAGGACCTCAATTTTGCTTTCATGGGGTTTGGCGAAGCGCGGAAAGGACGGTTTAGCCTGGGCGCGGATCTTACTTACGCGGATGTTGAAGCCAATGTGTCGACCCCTTTCGGGATCATCGCGGATGATATCGATGTAACGACGTCGACGTTCATGGGCACCGCCTACGTCGGTTACAGTGTGGTCGACAGTGCCGACGTGCGTATCGATGGCATCGCGGGCGCACGGCTCTGGTCAGTCAATACAGAGTTCGACGTCAACGGCGGCGCATTGAATGGTCGCTCTGCCAGTGATGGTGCGACCTGGGTCGATCCGATGGCCGGACTGAAGCTGTATGCTGAACTGTCACCGGAGATTTATATCTCAGCCTGGGGGATGATCGGCGGATTCGGGGTGTCATCCGATATGATGTGGGATGTCATGGGGGGATTGGGATATCGGTTTACCGATTCATTTTCCCTGTTCGGTGGTTACCGGGCGGTCAGCGTCGACTATAGCAATGACGGATTTGTCTACGACATGGTGCAGCAGGGTCCGGTGTTCGCAGGCGTGTTTCGATTTTAGGCGCACATGTCGACTCCTGAGAAATGGAGCAGTGTAGCCATCCGTCGTAGGCCGCCGGCTTTGCAGTCGGCGAGTTGGCGGGACTCAACGCTTCAGAAGCATGGGGTTGTCTTTGTGGATTTTGATCAGCTCCGCGAGGGTCTCGATTCCAAAGTCGGTGAACGCCATCACGCC
>NZ_JBGSOZ010000175.1:0-25101 GCF_041738905.1 Aestuariivirga sp. | reverse complement strand
GCCATGTGGCGGTCCAGCTTGCGGCCCTCGCGGGCGCGCGAGTGGCGGCGACCGTCAGTTCGCCGGAGAAGGCCCGCATCGTTCTCGCGCTCGGGGCCGAGGAGGCCATCAATTATCGCGAAACCGATTTTGCCGAGGAGGTGTTGCATTGGTCGGGTGGCCTCAACGTCGCCTTCGACAATGCCGGAGCTGACGTGCTCCAGAAGACGTTCCGCGCGATGGCGCCCTATGGGCGGGTTGTGACGCTGATGGGTGTGCCGCCCGATGATGCCGATCTCAATGCCTACAGCCTGAATCTCACGATCCACAACGTGATGATGTTGACTCCCATGTGGAAGGGGCTCGAAACCCGGCTGCGCGAACAGGCGGCCATCATTGGCAAGATGCTCGACCTCGTTGCTGCGCAGAAATTGAGCATCAGGCTGACCGAAAGTTTCGACCTTGGGGACGCGGCCTCGGCGCACGCATTCCTGGAGAGCGGGGCAGCAATGGGAAAAGTGACCTTGCGTATGAATTGAGTCTTGTGCAGGATTCTTCAATTGGATAGCTGAATCCCATGAAAGTTGTCCGGACCAGCATCGAGAAGATCCGCCGCCGCGATCTTGTGGAGGCTGCGTATCTCACGTTTCTCGACCATGGCATGAAGGGCATGACCATGGCCCGCATCGGCGAACGGGCGGGCATGTCGCATGGCATCGTGAACTATTATTTCAAGTCGAAGGACGAGCTTCTCAGCGCGGTCGTGCGCAAGGCCAATTTCCTGATCATGCAGGACGCCGTGCGCCGGTTGAAGCTGGCGCGGACCCCGCGTGAACGCGTCAGCGCCGTCATCGCCGCGAACTTCCCAAAAGACCTTTTCACGCGGGAGATCGCCCGCGCTTGGGTGAGCTACTACGCCATGATCGGCGAACATGCCGAATTCGAACGCCTGCAGAATGCGGTGGACAGCAGGCTGGCCCGGAATCTGGGCCACGCCCTCAAGCAGCTCGCGGGCGAGGAGGATGCCCGCAGCATCACGCTGTCGATCGCCACCCTGATCGATGGATTGTGGCTGCGCCATGCCAAGTCCAATGACCAGATGGATGCAATGGGCGCCATCCGCCACATCGAGGCCTTCGTCGACGAGAGATTGAAAACCGCTACCGCGCGCTCGTGACGGCCTTGATGTTCAGTTCGTTGAAGTGGTGCAGGAAGTGTTCGCTCCATGCTTCCTTCATCGCGGGATCGACCATCAGCCGGCCGCGCCGGTAGCCCATCGAGTGAAGCCCCCGCTGGACGCTTTCGACGAGTTCGACGTCTTCGGGTCCCAGAATATTGTTGAACCAGTCGACGGCCGATTCCGTGCCCTTGTCCATCTCCCCATCGAGGCCGAAATAGAGAAGCGGCTCGGAGGTTGCCTCAGGTCCATTCGGGTTCATCAGGAAGACCAGCAGCATGCTGGCGCCGGGCACGATGATGAAGGCCATGCAGGGCCACAGGAACACGATCTGGAAACCATCATTGCGCCCGGTGAAGCGGCGGCCTTCCACAAGCTCATAGGGAAGCTTGTCCGCCGTGCCGCCCCGGCCGAGGAATTCGATTACCTTGCCTTCGATGGACCAGCGGTAGGTCTCCTGGTCGATCACATCTGAAAGCTGCTTGTGGGCCGGGCCGGAATAGAAGCTGTGATAGTTCTCGAGGAAGTTCTCGGCCACAACCTTCCAGTTCGCCTTGATGTCGAAGTCCTGCCTCTTCACGAAACGCAGCTTCTCGGCTTCCGGGCACATGGCGAGCAGTTTTTCAACGAAATGCGGATCGGACTTGTGCAGAGGTTCTGCCCCGGCATCGAGGTTGACGAACACGAAGCCTCCGATGATGTCGACACCGACGGGTTGAAGCCGGACAGACGAACGGTCGAAACCCGAGACCTCCTCGCATTTGGGCGCGCCACGCAATGCGCCGTCCAGTTCATAGGTCCATGAATGATAGGGGCAGCGGATGGCGTTCCTGACGTTTCCGCTGCCCTTCAACAGCTGGTGGGCGCGGTGCTGGCAGACATTGAAGAAGCCCAGGATGGAACCATCGCGCTCGCGGATGACATAGACCGACTGCTCCGCGATATCGCCGGTGACATAGTCACCCGCCTCGGGCAGTTCGGAGGCGTGGCAGAGGTAGAGCCAGTTCTTCGAGAAGATGGATTTCAGCTCGGCCCTGTAAAGGCTCTCGTCAAAATAGAATGCAGCCTCGGGCGTGCAGCTGTTGGCGGCATCCGGCGTGAAGCCCGGCCCTGCGGGATCGATCAGCCTGTTGCTCATTGCATCGTCTCCATCTCTCGCATAGCGGCCGCGCGGTTCGAGGAATTCGATTTCGTTTCCCTCGGGGTCGTGGACGTAGAAATAGCGCGTCTGCAGGCGGCCTTCCGCGACATAGTCCTCGATGCGGCCCGGCCTGACGCCGAGTGCTGCAAGCCGCGCATGCTCGCCTTCGAGATTGTCGACGGTGAACGCGATATGGCTCCGCCCGGCTTCGGGCGCTTCATCGAAGAACCAGTTCACGGGACGGACCAGTTCGATCTCGAACCCGCCGTTTCCCCGCAGGTATACGAGTTCGGTGCCGTCGTAGCGATGCCGGTCGGCCAGCGTCAGGCGCAGCGCCGATCCATAAAAGCTTATGGCCCGCTCCAGATTGCGCACATGGACCATGTGGTGATGAACTCTCATCCACTTTGCTCCGCCAGCCACTGCGACACGGGCGGAAGCCTGAGCCCGCCCGTCATGAACTCGCCGATCAATTCATGCAGGCGCTCGCGCCCGAAGGAGGGTTCGTGACCTGCATGGACCACATCGACGGGAAGTTCGCGAAGCCTCGCCATCGATTCCCGGAAGGCATCGGCATCAGAATGCCAGGCATTGTCGATGAGGGGCCCGTCATAGATCACGTCGCCCGAAAACAGCGTGCGGGTCTTCGCCTCGTAGAGCGCGATCGAGCCCGGTGAATGACCGGGCAGGTGAAACACATTGAAATGCCGGTCGCCCAGATCGACGACATCGCCCTCGTCGAGATACCCGGTCAGAGGGGCCGGGGTGATGCTGTAGTTGAGCATGTCATAGCCTTCATGGGGAAGTGCTGTGAGCAGTTCGGCACCCAGCCAGGCTCGCGCACAGGTCCGGTCGGCATCGGGGTTGGCATGAATGTCCGCCTCGCTGCGATGGCCGAGGCGATCGGGGAATTCATGCGTGCAGCCGATGTGGTCGAAATGACAGTGGGTGGAGATTGAGGTGACAGGCCGCTCGCGCAGCGCTGCGATCTCGCTCTTCAGAGGCCGCAACCCCAGGCCAGAGTCGATCAGGATGTCGTGGCTGCGGCCCTGGACGAGCCACATGTTACAGCGCATCCAGGATGCCACATGCGTTTCCAGGATGCGGCTCACGCCACCACCGATGTCGTGGACCTCATACCACTTGTCGGCGACGGCAAGCCTTCGTGTCATCGCGCAATCTCCAGGTCCCTTGCCAGATGAAAGCCGCTGTATCCCTCAGCCGCGATGTCGTTGCAGATCTTCTCGTAGACGCAGAAACCGTCGGCGAAGGGCATGAAGACGCGCGGCTTGCCCGGCACGTTGGAGCCGAGATACCAGGAATTGCCCTTGGTAAAGAGCGTCTTCTCCGCACCCTTCGCCACCCTCTTCGTCCAACCGGCCTGGGCGGCGCGATCGGCCTCGATCCGCATGATTCCATTTGTCTGCGCATGATTGAGAAGACCGCTCAACCACTCCACATGCTGCTCGATCGCCAGCAGCACGCTGGCGAGAACCGAGGGGCTGCCGGGCCCGGTGATGACAAAGAAATTCGGGAAGCCCGCCACGGCAATGCCGAGATATGCGGCGGGGCCCCCAGCCCACGCGTCTCTCAATTGCATCCCATTCGCGCCACGGATGTCGAAGGCCGTCAGCGCGCCGGTCATCGCATCGAAGCCGGTCGCCAGAACAAGCGTGTCGAAATCATGCTGGCCGGCTGACGTCTTCAGACCGCCTGGGGTGAAGCGCTCGATGGGCTCATCGCGCAAGTCGACGAGCGACACGTTGGGCCGGTTGTAGGTCTCATAATAATCCGTGTCGACACACAAGCGCTTGCTGCCGAGCGGATGGTCCCTGGGGCAAAGACGCTCGGCCGTCTTCGGATCCCGCACGGTCTCCCGGATCTTGCGGCGGACGAAATCCGCCGCGAGCCGGTTGGCCTCCTCGGACACCATGAGGTCACTGTACGCATATTGGAAACTGAAGCCACCCTGGGCCCAGCATGTCTCGAAGGCTGCCTCGCGGGCCTTCTCATCAAGGCCGAGAATGGCCACATAGCCTTCATCGGCAATGTCGCCCGCATGGGTCGCCCGCCCCTTTGCCCGGAGTGCCTTGTAGTTCTGCTTCACGTCGCGGTCCTGGGCAGGTGATACCGGTGCGTTCCAGGCCGGGACGGAGAAGTTGGCGGTGCGCTGGAACACGGTGAGATGGCCGGCCTCCCTCGCAATGATTGGAATGGACTGGATGGCGGATGACCCGGTGCCAACGAGCCCCACCTTGCGCCCGGTGAAGTCGACACCTTGTTCCGGCCATTTCGCGGTGTGCAGCACCTGGCCCCTGAAATCTTCAAGGTGAGGAAGGTCAGGCACCTTGGGCACGGAGAGGCAGCCGGTGGCCATCACGAGAAAGCGCGCCGCGAAGGATTGGCCCTTGTCGGTTTCAACCTGCCAGCGGAGCCTCTCCTCGTTCCATGTGGCGGAGGTCACGCGCATCCCGAAGGAGATATCCTTCCGCAGATCGAAGCGGTCGGCCACATGCCGCGCATAGCTGAGGATCTCGGGCTGGGTGGCGTAGCGGTGGCTCCATGTCCAATCCTGCTGGAGTTCTTCAGAGAAAGAATAGGAATAGCTGAAGCTTTCCACGTCGCAGCGCGCACCCGGATAGCGGTTCCAGTACCAGGTGCCGCCCACATCCTGCCCGGCCTCGATGACGCGCGCGGAAAGACCCAGCTTGCGGGCGCTGTGCAGCATGTAGAGCCCGGCAAAGCCGGCGCCGACGATCAGGATATCGGGTTCGATCATGCGGTTCCTTTTCCGGCGCCGATTGGAGGCGCGGCTGCTTCAGGAACCGTTAGACAACCATCCAATTTTCTTCCGCACAAGGGACAGCGGAAGAAATGTCTCAATCTGCCTGGCGGCGGTGTTGGTCCATCATGGCGGCAAGTCCCTCAAGGTCATCGGGCGTCAGGCGGAGGCGCGCCAAGGGCATCACAAGAGTGTTTTCCCAATGCACATGGCGGCGGTAGCGCTCGAAGAAGCCGCGCAGCATGTAGCCCAGCATGTCCGGGTTCGCGGACCTGCCTCCCTGGCCGAGGACGTCCAGCGCCTCCGCGATCTCCGAGGCAAAATCGGTGTCCGCGGAATGTTCTGAGGCAAGCCGGTCGAGGATTTCGGACAGTCCATCCTCCGCCAGAGACCGCTGCCGCAACAGCGGAAACAATGCAGTTTCCTCATCGTGGTGATGGAGCGGCAAATCGAACAGCAGGCATGATGCAACCTGGGCGCAAAGCCTGCGGTCTATCTCGTCCGGCAATCCGTCTGCAATCCGTTCCATCGCGTCACACATCTGCATCTGGTGAGCGTGCGCATGAGCGATCAGATCCAGTGGATTGCGCGCGAAACTCGATCTCTCCCCGGAAGCGGAAGCGGTCATGGCGGAGCATTTTCCTAAAAGCATTCGGCATTCTCAGCGGAACACCCCAACCAGACATTGATCTGGATCAAAACTTCCGCAGCCGCGATCGTCCGGCGCGGCTAACCTTTGGCCATGAAGACATTGACCGCCTCACGCGCGGGCAATGGAGCGATGGCGCCATATCCCAAGGTCGAAAGCGCAGCGGCCGCATTGGCGAAACGGGCTGCCTCGCCCAGCGTGCGCCCGCGCGCCAACTCGGCGAGAAGTGCGCCGGTGAAGGCGTCTCCCGCGCCTGTCGCATCCACGGCTTCAACTGCATGGCCCGGAACGCTCTCGGTCCGTTCCGCCGACGCCAGCAACACGCCGTCACGGCCCAGCGTGACGACAACAGCTTTCGCGCCGATCCCGAGGAAGTGCCGGGCGATGGCGCGCGGGTCGGACAGGCCGAAGAGCGCGGCACTGTCTTCGGCAGAGGTCTTCAGAATGTCGGCCTGGGCAGCGGCGGCGCGGATGACGGGCCAAGCCTGCTCCGCCGTCCACAGGCGCGGCCGGAAATTCGTGTCGTAGGAGACTTTCACTCCGGCCGCGCGTGCGATGCCGATTGCCGCCGTTATCGAAGCGGCGGCGGACTCGCTGATGGCCTGGCTTATGCCGGAAGCGTGCAAAAAGCGGGCAGAGCTTATGAGTGAAGCGTCGACATCGCCCGGCGTCATGAGGCTCGCAGCCGAACCCTTGCGGCGATAGGTGAAGACATGGCCACCGGGTCCATGGGTCACGAAATAAAGCCCGGTCGGCGCGTCCATATCGGTGGCGATGCCCGACACATTGATCCGTTCACGGAGCATCAGGCCGCGCAGCTCATCGGCGAAATAGTCGCCGCCGAGCCGCGTCAGATAAGCTGATCTTGCGCCGAGCCGCGAGGCGGCGATTGCCACGTTCAACGTGTCGCCGCCGAAGCCCGCAAGGTAGCGGCCATCGGGCTGCTGGTTCAGTTCGTAGAGCGGCTCACCGATGGCGACGACATCAAACCGCGCCACGGCTCAAGCGGCACTCTGGAGGGCGCCCGGTCCGGGAATGGCTCCGGGCGGACACTTGCCAGCGATGATCATGCCGAGCACTTCATCATGGTCAACATCGCTGGTGTATGCTGTTCCCACCACCTTGCCGTTCTTCATCACAACCAGCCTGTCGGCCAGATCGAAAACGTCGTGCAGATCGTGGCTGATCAGGAAGATGCCGATGCCTTCCGCCTTGAGTTGCTTGATGAGCTCGCCCACCTGCGCGGTTTCCTGCGGGCCAAGGGCCGCCGTCGGCTCGTCCATGATCAGGATACGGGCATTGAAGTGGATGGCGCGCGCGATGGCGACCGATTGGCGCTGGCCGCCCGACAGCTTGATCACGGGCTCCTTGAAGCGGCGGAAGTTGGGATTGAGCCGGTGCATCACCTTGCGCGTCTCGGCTTCCATCGCCACGTCATCCAGCGTGCCAAAGGGCGTGCGCAACTCGCGGCCGAGATAGAGGTTCGCGGCGGCGTCGACGTTGTCGGCAAGCGCCAGCGTCTGATAGATCGTCTCGATGCCAAGCGCCTTGGCGTCGCGCGGATTGTTGATCTGGACCTCCTTGCCCTCGATCAGGATCTTGCCGTGATCGCGCCTGTAGGCGCCGGACAGGATTTTGATCAGCGTCGACTTGCCCGCGCCATTGTGGCCAAGAAGGCCGACGACCTCGCCCGGGTGAAGATCGATGCTGGCATGGTCGACGGCCTTGATGCCGCCGAATGCGATGGAGATGTCGCGCATCTCGATGAGGGGGGTATTGGCCATGGTCATCTCCTCACTTCACGTTGCGGCGGTAGATCTGGTCGAGCCAGACCGCGATCACGAGAACACTGCCGACGACGATGTTCTGGAAGGCCGCCGGCAGGTTCAGCAAGCCCATGCCGGACTGGATCGACTGCATCATCAGCGCGCCGAGGATGGCGCCGTAGATGGTGCCGAGGCCTCCCGCCAGCGAGGTACCGCCAATGACGGCGGCAGCGATCACGTAGAGCTCGTTCAACCCGCCCAGCGCGTTGGTCGCGGCATCGAGGCGGGCCGACGAGATGATGGCGGATACGCCGACGAGGAAACCCATCAGCGCAAAGACCTTCACGGTCAGCATCTTCGTGTTGATACCGGCGAGAATGGCCGCTTCGGGATTGCCGCCGGAGGCATAGACGTAGCGCCCGAAGCGGGTGCGGCCGGCGATGAATGTCATGACCGCTCCCACGGCCAGGGCCACGAGGACGGGCGCCGCATAGCCTGTTCCGAAGGTCAAGCCTTCGATACAGCGCACGACCTTGTCGCCCGCCATGCAGATCGCGTCACCGGCGCGGTCTTCGATGCCGGGCGGAATGGCGATGTTATTTTCCTTGGCGTAGTTTTCGGCGAGTTTCGGCGGCCAGGGATAGGCATTGACGATCCAGGCCGCACCCAGAACCGTGGCACTGCCGAGTGCGGCAAGTGTCGCCTCGGCCCAGATGGGGCGCAGCGGAAACTTGAACCTGATGCGCTGGCGCCGGCCGTGGATGATCGCGAGAACGATCAGGACGCAGGCGATGATCGACAGGGTCCAGGTCCAGAAGGGGCCGATCCATGATGCGGGGATCGTGCCGCCGAGTATCTTGAAGGTCTTGTCCATGGGCGCAACCGTCTCGCCCTTGGCCAGCAGGAAGGCGACGCCGCTATAGGCAATCAGGCCGCCCAGCGTCACGATGAAGGCGGGGATCTGCGCATAGGCGGTCAGGTAGCCGTTGAAGGCGCCGATGGCCGTGCCGAGGGCGAGGATGGCGACAATTGCGATGATCCAGATGGCCGGGTGGCCAACGCCGAGGACTGGCGCGAGCTGATAGACCTGGATCACGGCTCCGGCGACGGCAACGAGACTCAGCATCGAACCGACCGACAGGTCGATGTGGCGCATCACGATGATCAGCACCATGCCGGTGGTCATGATGGCAATCGATGCCGTCTGGTTCAGCAGGTTCCAGAGGTTGCGGGGCGTGAGGAAGGAGCCGCCGAGCAGGCCGCCGAAATTGCCGCGGAGAATGCCGCTGGCAATATCAAAGGTGCACCAGATCAGCAGCAGGGCGGCGATCATGCCGATCATGCGCGTGTCGATCTCGGTCGCATTCAGGAACCGTCGGACCGGTCCGTCATCGGTGAGCGCAGGACTTTCACTGGACGTCTGCTGCTTGGACATATGGTGCCTCCCCAATCCATCGAGGCCGCCTCGGGACGGCTCTTCTACTTAATGCAAGACCGCGCCACCCTTCCGGGCGGCGCGGCCAAGTCTGTTTCAGATCGCGCGATCACGCAAGACGATTAGCAGCCCGGGACGGCGCCAGCGGCGACACCGGCGCAAGCCTGGTCCTTGGTAATGTGGCCGGCGTCAATGGCGACATTGACATTGGCCTTGGTGATGGGGGTCGGGGTCAGCAAGATGGCGTTGACTTCAACGCCCTTCGCACCGCCGGAGAACTTGCCGACGCCCGGAAGCGTGGCGGCGTCCGTGCCTTCGGCGATGGCGTTGGCTGCTTCAGCGGCAACCTTGCCGAGCTCGCGGGCATTCTTCCAGACCGAGACGGTCTGGGTGCCAAGAGCGACGCGGTTGATGGCGGCGAGGTCGCCGTCCTGTCCGCCGACGGGAATGCCGGCCATGCCCTGGGCTTCGAGAGCCGCGACAACGCCAGAGGCCATGCCGTCGTTCTCGGCCAGAACCGCATCGACCTTGTTACCGGTCGAGGTCAGGCACTGTTCCATGTTCTTCTGGGCCACGTCGGGCTTCCAGCCGTCGGTGAAGGTTTCGCAGACGTTCTTGACCTTGCCGGAATCCAGAGCTTCCTTCAGGACTTCCATCATGCCCTGGAACAGGAAGGTGGCGTTCGGATCGCCCTTGTCGCCCTTGATGAAGGCATAGTTGCCCTCGGGCTTCACCTTCTGGATCTCCTGGGCGATGAGACGGCCGACGCCGACGTTGTCGAACGTTACGTAGAGCGCGTTCGGGTCTTCCACGAGCACGTCGTAGGAGAGCATCTTCACGCCCGCGTCAGATGCGGCCTTGAAGGACGGCAGGATGGCGTCCGAGTCGAAGGCGACGACCATGATCACGTCGACCTTCTGCGAGATCAGGCCTTCGATGTCTGCGGCCTGCTTCTGGGCGGAGCCCTGCGCGTCGGTCGAGACATAGGTGTTGCCTGCTGCTTCGACGACGGCCTTGATCGCGGCTTCGTCGGTCTTCCAGCGCTCTTCCTGGAAGGTCTTCCACGACACGGCGATGGTCTTGCCGGCGGCGAGCGCCGACATGGACGACATGCCGAGCATCAGCGCGCCAGCCGCCAGGGTCAGAAACTTACGAGTCATTCTAGGGTCCTCCTCAAAGCCACTCTGGCCCCCGCGGGACGCCTCCCTGAGCCAGATCGGTTACATCTGCGCGCGCGAGGTCCTGGGCCATGGACGTGTCTGTTGTTTTATTTCGGCGTCCAAAAAAATGATTGCGGCAATCTCATGCGTGAGTCAATATACAAAATAAGAAAAGCTAAATAGTGCAGTGCAAAATAAATGCTGCACTCGCGAAGGGCGTGACATGGGAGAGAAAGCCGACAGCGATCTGGTGCGGCGGCAGAACCGTTTTCTTTTGCTGGCAGCGCTGCGCCTGAACGGTCCCATGGCCCGCGTGGAACTCGGCCGTCACACCGGGCTGTCTCCCGCCTCCATCACGTCGATTTCCTCCCAGCTCATCGCCGACGGCATCCTCGAGGAGGTCGAGGACCACCACGCTCCCGCCCTTCCGATGCGGCGCGGCCGGCCTCTCACCCAGCTCGACATCAATCCGAAATCCGCCCATGTCGTGGCGGTGAAGATCTCCATCGACGGCGTCGAACTGGCGCTCGCCGACAGCCGTGGGGCAGTTGTGTCGCGCCGCGTGTTGCGGACCTCGACTTATGATTCCGACCCTGACGATTTTGGTCAATTCGTCGCCAGCGAGATCGCGGCCCTTCTGGCAAGGCAGAGACTGTCATCCCGCAGGGTTGCGCGCATCGGAATCGCCGTCCAGGGCGTGGCCGACTCGCAGGCCGGCACGGTAGTCTGGAGCCCGGCCTTCCGTACACGGAACATAGCTGTGGCGGGCGTGATCCAGTCGAGGCTCGGTATTGCCTGCACGCTGGCCAATGATGCGAACATGATCGCCGAGGGCCTGATCAGCACGGACCGCACGCGCTACAGCGGCACGACCGCCGTGGTCTTCATGGGCTATGGCGTGGGCATGGGCCTCATCATCGATGGCAAGGTCTATCATGGGCCCACGGGTGCCGCTGCCGAGTTCGGCCACATGAACCATCTGCCCGGCGGGCCGCTGTGCCGTTGCGGGCGGCGGGGATGCGTCGAAGCCTATGCGGCCGACTACAGCATTCTGCGCTGGGCCTCGGGCGAGGCCGAGACTCAACCTCCATCGTTTACTGCCATACCGGAAGACCGGATGCTGGTGCTGGAGGAGGCGGCACACCGGGGCGAGGCCGATGCAACACAGGCCTATGCCAAGGCCGGGGAGGCACTGGGCTATGGGCTGGCCCGGCTCATTGCAATTCTCAGCCTCCAGCGCATCGTGCTTGCCGGACCGGGCACGCGGGCCATCGCCCTGATCGAGCCGCATCTCCACCGCGCCATCGAGGAGGGTGTCGTCGACGAGCTCCGCCGCAATGTCGAGATCGAGGTCGTGCCGATTCATACCGACATGATCATCAAGGGCACGATTGACGGTGCGCTCCGCCAGGTCGACCGCGAGGTCTTCGCCTATGGCCCGCCCGCCAGACGCCATGCCGTGCTTGAGAAGATAGCCTGAACGGAGAGACAAGATGAACCGGCGTGCTGCACTCATATTCGGAGGAACCGCGGCCCTGAGCTGGGCCGCACGCCCTGCCCTGTCATCGGCGCCCGCCACAGCTGACACCGCAGCCATGCTGCGGAACTGGTACAGGCTGGTGCTGAAGCTGGTGCGCCACACGCCCACCTACTCGCCGCCGGTGGCCAGCCGTTCGTTCGCCTATCTCGGTGTCATCGCCTACGAGGCGGTGGCCTCAGGCTCGGACACGCTGATCTCGCTCGCGGGTCAGCTCAATGGACTCAATCCTTTGCCACCGCGTTTGCCGGGAGAGGCTTACAGCGATGCCATGGTGGTGCACGCAGCACTGGCCTCGGGGGTGAGAACCTTCTTCGGCAATACCGGCCCCACCGGCCAGCGCGTGCTGGATGCTGTGGAAGCAAAACGCCGCGACGAGGCCGCTGCCGGTATTGCGGCCGACATCGCGGCTAGGAGCGAGGCTTACGGAAGGGCCGTGGCCGATCACGTCTTCTCCTGGTCGCAGCCGGATGGCGGCGCCAGCGTCGAGAACATGGGCTTCCCGATGAACTACGAACTGACGAAGGGTCCGGCGCATTGGGTGCCGACCAGCCTGATCGCGCAGCAGCAGGCACCGCTCTTGCCCGTGTGGGGAAACAACCGCAGCTTTGCGATGCCCGATAGCAAAACCTGTGGTCTGCACCCGCCGCCCGCCTACAGCAAAGACCCGTCTTCGGCATTCTACAAAGAAGCGCTGGAGGTCTACGAGACCGTCAACGCGCTCACCGAAGAGCAAGAGATCATCGCGCGTTTCTGGTCCGACGACCCGATGCTGTCGCCGACGCCGCCAGGCCACTGGGTCACGATCATGCTGGATGTCCTCGAGGAACAAAAGGCCGACGCCGACCGCAGCGCCGAGGCACTCGCGCGGATGGGCGTGACATTGGCCGATGCCTTCATCGCCTGCTGGCACAGCAAGTTCGAATACGACCTGTTGCGGCCCGTCACCTACATCAAGCGGGTGATCGACCCCAAGTGGGAGGCTCTGCTCATCACGCCGCCCTTCCCTGAATATCCAAGTGGTCACAGCACGCAATCGGGTGCGGCCGCCACGGTGCTGACCGCCATGTTCGGCGAGAACCATGCCTTCAGCGATTCGACCCATGTGCGCGAAGGTCTGGCACCCCGGCCATTCCCGAGCTTCTGGGCGGCAGCGGAAGAGGCCGGAATCTCGCGGCTCTATGGCGGCATTCATTTCCGCGCGGCAATCGAGCGCGGGCTTGAGCAAGGGCGCTGCGTCGGCTCGCATGCGGTGGCGCTCCGCACCCGGAGCATGACGTGAGGCGTTCCGCGCTGTCCTTGCTTTCGGCCGTAGCCGTTGCAGGCCCGGCGCTTGCAGCGAGTGATACGCTCGTTCCGTCATTCGCAAACGAGACGGCAACCTCCGGAGTCGGCAGCGTCTATGCGGGCGAGTGGCAATACATGGTGGGCGGCGGCGCCACGGTCTTCGACTGCAACGGCGACGGCTTCGAGGACCTGCTTCTGGCCGGCGGTGAAAAGCCCGCCAACTTCTACATCAATGAAAGCCAGCGCGGCGGAGCCTTGAAGTTCAAGCCAACGAAAAGTGGTCTTGAACTCGATGCGGTCACCGGAGCCTATCCGCTCGATATCGACAGCGACGGCAAGATGGATGTCGTGATGCTTCGGGTGGGCGAGAACGTGGCGATGCGCGGCGAGGGCGATTGCCGCTTCAGCCGCGCTAACGAGGCCTGGGGCTTCGACGGGGGCGACGGCTGGTCCACGGCTTTCGCGGCGACATGGGAAAAGGGCTCATCCTGGCCCACGCTGGCCATCGGCAACTACATCGACCGGGCTGAGGAAATGGAACCATGGGGCTCGTGCACCGACAATTGGCTGCACCGGCCTGCCGCGAACCCGGCATCCTTTGCGCCGCCGCTGGCGCTAACCCCAAGCTTCTGCCCGCTGTCCATGCTGTTTACCGACTGGAACGGCTCCGGCACACCAGACCTTCGGGTGTCGAATGACCGCGAATACTATGAGGGAGGCCGCGAGCAGATGTGGCATGTGCCGCCCGGCGCGCCGCCCTCGCTTTATGGCGAGGCCGAAGGCTGGCGCTACCTTCGCATCTGGGGCATGGGCGTTGCTGGCTATGACCTCGATGGCGACGGCTATCAGGAATATTTCCTGACCAGCATGGCCGACAACAAGCTGCAGACCCTGTCCAGCCCGCCGAAAGGCGGCACGCCCGCCCGGCCCGACTACAAGGACGTGGCCTATGCGAAGGGCGTGACCGCGCACCGCCCCTTCATGGGTGACGACCTCAAGCCCTCGACCGCGTGGCATACGGGCTTTCAGGACATGAACAACGATGGCCGCGTGGACCTGTTCATCGCCAAGGGCAACGTCGACCGCATGCCGGATTTTGCCTTGAAGGACCCGAACAACCTTCTTCTTCAAGGACCGGACGGCAAATTCATAGAGGCGGCAGACAAGGCGGGGGTTGCCAGCACGGCGGTGTCGCGAGGGGCGGCGCTCGCCGATTTCAATCTCGATGGCCTCATCGATCTCGTCGTGGTGAACCGCCGGGAGAAGGCGGAAGTCTGGCGCAACGTCACGGCTGGTGCTGGCAAGTGGATCGAGCTGAAGCTCACACAGGGCAGCCCGAACCGCGACGCTATTGGCGCTTTCGTGGAAGTGAAGGCGGGAGACCGCGTGCAGCGCCGGGAGATCACCTCGGGCGGCGGCCATGTTTCCGGACAGTCGGGCTGGATCCACGCCGGGCTTGGCTACGCCGACAAAGCGGCGGTGCGGGTGAAATGGCCCGGCGGCGACTGGAGTGCCCCTTACGAGGTCCGATCCGGCCAGTTCGTCATTCTGGAGCGCGGCAAGCCGCAACCCATGGTCTGGACTCCCCGGTAGCCGTTCAGTCCCTCATCACGGCAAACTGAAGACCTGTGGTGCGGCGTGATTTTCTTTTGGGCGCAATCCGCTTAAGAGACGGGTCATGACTGGAGATACCTGCATGACGCCGAAGCTGTCCCGCCGTGGCTTTACTGGACTTGCGGCCTCGCTGCCCTTCATCGGCATGGCGAAGGCCGACGAGGGCTGGAGTGCCATCGAGAAGGAGGCTTCGGGCCAGACCGTCTATTTCAACGCGTGGGCCGGATCACCGCAGATCAACGACTACATTTTTTGGGCAGGGCTCGAACTCAAGGCGCAACACGGCATAACGCTGGAACATGTGAAGCTCAGTGACACGGCAGAGGCCGTGCGGCGGGTGCGAGACGAGGTGACGGCGGGAAAGGCCGACGGCAGCGCCGACCTCATCTGGATCAATGGCGAGAACTTCCGGACCATGAAGCGGGAACGCCTGTTGTTCGGTCCCTTCGCGGAAGACCTCCCGAACTTTGCCCTTGTCGATGTCGACGGCAAACCGACCACGCGCGTCGACTTTGCGGAGGCCACCGAAGGACTCGAAAGCCCCTGGGGGATGGCGCAACTTACCTTTTTCGGCGATTTCGCCAATGTCGAGGAGCCGCCACTGTCCATGATGGAGCTTTTGGAGCGGGCCAGAGTCAATCCCGGCACCATCACCTATCCTGCACCGCCGGATTTCCACGGCACTACCTTCCTCAAGCAGGTGCTGGCAGAGACCATGACGGACCGCAGCATGCTGGCGGTGAGCGTCACGAAGGAAGAATTTGTAGAGGCTTCGGCACCGCTCTTCGGCTTCCTCGACAAGCTGCACGAACATCTGTGGCGGGAAGGAAAGCAGTTTCCACCGACACAGGCGCAGATGACCCAGATGCTGGCCGACAACGAACTTCTTCTGTCGCTCACCTTCAACCCCAACGAGCCTGCCAATCTCGTGGCCAACGGAATGCTGCCGCAATCGACCATCGCCTGGCAGCATGACATTGGCACCATCGGCAACACGCATTTCCTGGCCATCCCCATCAATGCGCGGGCGAAAGCCGCAGCACAGGTCACCGCCAATTTCCTGCTGTCACCCAAGGCGCAGGGCCGCAAGGCAAACCTCAAGATATGGGGCGACCCGACTGTGCTCGATCTCGACAAGCTCACCCCTGCCGATCAGGCACTGTTCGACACTACGTCTACGCCCGGCGCCTTGCTCGATCCTGCTCCGACAATCCCCGAGCCGCACGGCAGCTGGGTGCCGCTGATCGAGGCTGCCTGGCTCGAACGCTACGGCGCATGAAGGTGAAGACCATTGCCGGCGCGTTGCCGCTCGGCGTGCTCTGGGGGCTGCCCTTGATGGCGGCCCTTGTTCTCGGCGTGGTGCGTGGGGTCGATGCTGACGCCTGGAGGGCCTTGTTCGAGCATCCGCAGCTTTGGCCAGCGCTGTGGCTTTCACTGTTCACCGGGATAGCCGCAACCGGACTGTCTTTGCTCTGTACGCTGATCATTCTGGCGGGACTCTATCGTACAAGACTGTGGAATGCGCTTCAGCCGATGGCCGCCGCCGGGCTGGCGTTGCCGCATCTCGCCTTCGCCATCGGGTTCGCCTTTCTTGTCGCGCCGAGCGGCCTGCTGGCGCGGCTCGCCGTGGGCGGAACGCAGCCACCGCAATGGAGCACCATTCAGGACCCCTGGGGTCTTGCCCTCATTGCCGCGCTTGTGCTGAAGGAGATTCCCTTCCTGCTCGTCACCGGCTGGAGTGCACTCTCGCGCGGCGATCAGGCCGCTCACCTCGATGGCCAATGCCGCGCGGCGGCCAGCCTCGGCCATGGCACCGGTTCGGCCTGGCTTCGCATCGTTCAGCCGCAACTCCTCAGCCATCTCCGCTGGCCGCTGGTGATCGTGTTCGTTTATGGCTCGACGGTCGTGGACAAGGCTCTGGTACTTGGTCCCACCCAGCCGCCCACTCTCTCCTTAGTCATCTGGAACGATCTGAACGACGCCGAGACGGCCACCAATCTCAGGGGGCTCGCGGGCGCATTCTTCATGTCGCTGGCGCTGGGCCTCATGCTTGCGGCATCGGGCCTGATGAAGACATTCATGGCGAGGCTGGCGCGTCCACTGCTCAGCGCCGGCCCCTCCCTTGCCTCCGCCCCAAAGCGGGTGGCGGCAATCCTTGGCGGCGGGGTGGTGCTGTTGTCCGGCGTGGTCACACTGCTTCTGGCCGTGCTCTCGGTTTCCCCACGCTGGCCCTACCCGGCGATCTGGCCACCCGTGACAGGAACCAAGGCCTGGCTCAGCCTTTTCGCGACACCAGCGCCCTTGTGGACAAGCCTGGCGCTCGCTGCCACAACGGCCGTTGTTGCCGTGCTGGTCGCAATCATCTGGTTTGAAACGCAAGACCCATCGCGCGACCGCTATCTGCTCGTCCCGGCACTTTTCTCACTCGCCATTCCGCAACTGGTCATCGGCGGCGGACAGTATGGCCTGTTCCTCACACTCGGACTCGTGGGCACCCCCACGGGGCTCTTCATCGCCCATTTCACGCCGGTGATGGCTTATGTCGCCATCGTGCTGGCAGGCCCATGGCGCGGTTTCGACAACCGCTACATGGCCGCAGCACGCGCACTCTCATCCACGCCCTTGCGCAATGTGCTGCGTATCAAGCTGCCCATGCTGAAAGCACCCCTCCTCACAGCGGCTGCCGTGGGCTTCGGCGTGAGCATGGTGCAATTCGTGCCGGCACAACTTGCTGCCGCCGGGCGCTACAGCACGCTGCCGATGGAAGCCGTGACGCTCACCTCCGGCGGCAACCGCTCTCTCACCGCGGCCTATGCTTTGGCTCTGGCCATCCCGCCACTTATCGTGTTTCTCGCCGCCGGACTGCTGGGGAGGCCAAGGTGGCGCTGACGCTCCGGGGCGTATCCGTCAGCTTGCAGGGCCGCGACATCATCAAGGCCTTCGATCTCGATATTGCTTCGGGCGAGATCGTGACGCTGATGGGCGCGAGCGGCTCAGGCAAGTCGACGCTGTTGTCGTTCATTGCCGGCGATCTCGCGGGCCCCTTCTCAGCGCGGGGCCATATCATGCTCGACGGCCAGTCACTTGGCAGCCTCCCGCCCGAGCGTCGTCATGTCGGCCGCTTGTTCCAGGACGATCTTCTGTTCCCGCATCTCACGGTCGGGGAGAACCTTCTCTTCGGCATGCCGCGCGGCGAGCGGGCATCCAGGATATCGCGCATGGAGGCAGCGCTGGCGGATGCCGGGCTAGAGGGCATGGCCGAGCGGCCACCGCACACACTGTCCGGCGGGCAGCGCGCGCGCGTGGCACTGATGCGAGCGCTCGTCGCGGAGCCGAAGGCCATGCTGCTGGACGAGCCCTTCAACAAGCTCGACATGGAGCTTCGGGGTGCCTTGAGAGCTTTCACCTTCGATCACCTGAGGGACCAACAAATCCCCTGCCTCATGGTGACGCACGACCGTTCGGATGCCCCCGCAGGCGGGCGAGTTCTGCTGCTGAAGGACAGCATGGAGCGCGATGATTGATCGCTTCGCCCTCAAGCTCCTGAAGCCGCTGATCGACGCCGCAGCCAAATGGTTTTCCGCGCGCGGTGTCACCGCCGACCAGGCGACGCTTGCAGGCTTCGGATTCGGGATGGCCGCCGCCGTGCTGGTCGCGCTGGGCTTCACCTGGACAGCGCTCATTCCGCTGCTGGCGAACCGGATGCTTGACGGGTTCGACGGCGCCCTGGCGCGGCTTTCCGGCACCACCGACCGCGGCGCCTTCCTCGACATCGGGCTCGACTTTCTGTTCTATGCCGCGATCCCGCTCGCCTTCGCGGTCCATGCGCCGGAGCAGAACGCGCTGGCAGCCGCCGTGCTGCTCGCCGCCTTCCTTGGCACCGGCACGAGCTTTCTCGCCTTTGCAATCATCGCCGAGAAGCGCGGGCTGAAAAGTACGGCCTATCCATCGAAGTCGTTCTACTATCTCGGCGGGCTTACAGAGGGAGCGGAGACCATCGCGTGCTTCCTCGCCATGTGCCTTTGGCCCGCTCATTTCGCGACGATTGCCTATATCTACGCCAGTCTCTGCGCCGTCACCACGGCGACGCGGCTCGTCGCAGGCTGGCGGAGCTTCAGCGGAAAGAATTCTTAACGCGCTTTAATGCAAAAAACTTCGCTCACGCCCACATTTCTTCTTGATTGCGACACACGAATACATCATATCGCGGTCGCCCAAGATCGCACGTGCCTCAAGGATTTCCCCAAAGCAACGACGGTGCGGGCTTTTTGGTCTCTGCCGGCTCTTCCAAAGGCCGGGGTTACTGAGAGGCACCACTATCCTTGCCCCACGTGCGACCGGGACCCACCCGATCAAGCCAAGGCGAACATTCAGTCGCCGGACAGGCTGCCCACGTCTCCATCGCGTGGCAGCCGTCACGAGACTGTCTTCGGCAACGCTCACCCTCGCTTTTGATTCGGGAGATACCCCCATGGCAGCCACCGCCCGCATTCTCGACTTCCTGCGAACCGCACGTCCCGAGGGCCCCTGCCTTGTGGTCGACCTCGACGTCATCGCCGACAATTACCGCGCTTTCGAGCACGCGATGCCCGACACCCGCATCTTCTATGCGGTGAAGGCAAACCCGGCTCCGGAAGTGCTCAAGCTGCTGGCCGGCATGGGCTCGTGCTTCGACACTGCTTCGGTGCCGGAGATCGAGATGGCCCTTGCCGCCGGTGCCACGCCCGAGCGCATCTCGTTCGGCAACACCATCAAGAAGGAGCGCGACATCGCGCGCGCCCATCAGCTGGGCGTATCCCTCTTCGCCGTCGATTCGGACGAGGAAGTGGAGAAGGTCGCGCGCGCAGCACCTGGTGCAAAGGTGTTCTGCCGCATCCTCACCGATGGTGCAGGTGCCGAGTGGCCGCTGTCGCGCAAGTTCGGCTGCGAGCCCTCGATGGCCGTCGACGTGCTGATGAACGCACACGCCCGAGGCCTCGTAGCCTATGGCATCTCGTTCCACGTCGGCTCGCAGCAGACGCGGCTCGGGGCGTGGGACACGGCCTTGGCCGAATCGAAGGCGATCTTCGATGCGATGCAGGCTCATGGCGTCACGCTGCAGATGGTCAATCTCGGCGGCGGCTTCCCGACGAAGTACCTCAAGCAGGTGCCGGGCACGGGTGCCTATGCCAACGCCATCCATGAGGCGCTGACCAAGCACTTCGGCAACGCGATCCCCGAGACGATCATCGAGCCGGGCCGCGGCATGGTGGGCAATGCGGGCGTGGTGAAGGCGGAGGTCGTGCTGATCTCGAAGAAGCACGCCAACGACAACCACCGCTGGGTCTATCTCGACATCGGCAAGTTCGGCGGTCTCGCCGAGACGATGGACGAGGCGATCCGCTACCCGATCGTCACCGAACGTGACGCCGACGCGAAGGGCCCCTGCGTGATTGCAGGCCCTACCTGCGACTCGGCCGACGTGCTCTACGAGAAGGTGCCTTACGACCTGCCGCTCACCTTGAGCGTCGGCGACGAGGTGCTGATCGAGGCCACCGGCGCCTACACGACGACTTACGCGGCCGTCGCCTTCAACGGGTTCTCGCCGCTCAAGGCCTACATCATCTGAGACCGCCATCGTTCCTTCTCCCAAGCTGCGCTTGGGAGAAGGTGGCCGACAGGCCGGATGAGGGCTCGCGCGTTCAGCGCGGGTGGCGCAACCGATGCTGCCGCATCGGCCCTCATCCGTCGCTTCGCGCCACCTTCTCCCGCACGCGGGAGAAGGTACATATTCCGTCACCCCCTTTTGGTTTGTCTGGAGGCCCCAATGGTCACCATCCGTCCCGAAATTGCTACTGACACCGGAGCACGCGAGCGCCTGCTCGACCGTGCCTTCGGCAAGTCGCGCCGCCGCAAGACGTCGGAGCGTCTGCGTGACGGCCGCATTCCGTCGGAAGGTCTCGCCTTCTCCGCCACCGATGCGAAGGGCAGGCTCATCGGCACCATCCGCCTGTGGGATGTGCTCGCCGGTTCCGGCGGCACGGCCCTGATGCTTGGCCCGCTAGCGGTCGATTGCAAGAGCCAGGGCAAGGGCCTTGGGTCGGCCCTGATGACGCGCGCGCTGAACGAGGCGCGCTCGCGCGGCCATGCCGCCGTCATCCTCGTGGGCGATGCGCCCTATTATGCGCGGTTCGGCTTCACGCATGGCCCGGTGGCGGACCTTCACCTGCCGGGACCTGTTGACAGCAACCGCTTCCTGGGGCTCGAGCTGATCCCCGGCGCGCTCGATGGCGCCAAAGGGCTTGTCGTCGGCTGCGGCCGCCGCGAAGTCCCGCAGCAGGAAGCCGCCTGAGGGGGCCGGCTTCCGCAGCACTATGCTGCAACAGAAAAGGGCGGCCGTTGGGGCCGCCCTTTTCATTTGATCACGTGTGAGACTCAGCCGTAACGGTAGGGCGGGCCGGCCTTCACCATGGTCTCGTTGTACTTCTTGATGATGCCGACGACCTTGGCCTTGAGCTCGCTCTCGGCTGCGATCTCTTCCCAGAACTTCTCAGCCTCGACCTGCACCGTCGCCCACTCCGCATCGGGAATGGTCGTCAGCTTCATCTTGTCCTTGAAGATGCGGAGGTAGGCTTCGCCGTTCCAGTACCAATGCTGGCGATAGTAGTGCGAGCTGTCGAAGCAGACGCGGATCAACTGCTGCAGGTGCGGCGGCACCTTGTTCCAGCTCTCCATGTTGGCGAAGAAATGCCCGATCCAGGCGCCGGAGATGTTATTGGTGAGGAAGTTGCCGGTCACTTCGGCCCAGCCCGAGGTATAGTCCTCGGTGATGCCCGACCACGCGATGCCGTCGAGTTCGCCTGTCTGCAGAGCCACCTGCACGTCTTCCCACGGCACGGTTACCGGCACCACGCCGAAACGGCTGAGGAACCGGCCGGCAGTCGGGAAGGTGAAGATCCGCTGACCCTGAAGATCGGCCAGAGTGTTGACCGGCTTCTTGGTGGCGAAGTTGCACGGATCCCAGGACCCGGCCGAGATGTGCTTGACACCAACCTTTGCGTACTCCTCACCCCAGATTTCGTTCAGGCCCCAGTTGTTGAAGAGGGCCGGAACATCGAGCGAGTAACGCAGCGCCAGCGGGAAGTAGCCGCCGAACACCGTTACTTCGGTGGGGCTCGCCATCGAATCGTCGTCGGACTGCACCGCGTCAATGGTACCCTTCTGCAAGGCGCGGAAAAGTTCCGCGGTGGGCACCAGCTGGTCGCCGTAGAAGAGTTCGATTTCCATCTGGCCCTTGGCGATCTCGTTGAAGGCATCGATGCAGGGCTTGATCACCTCGGCACCCAATGCCGGGCCGGCATAGGTCTGAAGCCGCCACTTGATCGGTGCGGCCTGGGCGAGCACGGCGGGTGCAGCAAGCGATGCGGCTCCTGCCACGAGGCCCTTTGCCAATACGTTGCGTCTCGATGTCATTTTCTTCTCCTTGGTTGTTTCTGAAACTGCCTCCCGTTTTCCGGGATGTCATTATGAATAGACGAGTCCCGGAAGCCACAATGCGAGCTGCGGGAAGACCATGACGATGATGAGGGTGACCAGCATCATCAGCACGAAGGGCACGACCGACCTGTAGATCATCGGCAAGGTATAGTCCTTCGGCGCCATGGCGCGCATGAGGAACAGGTTGTAGCCGAAGGGTGGCGTCAGGTAGGCGATCTGGCAAGTGATGGTGTATAGCACGCCGTACCAGATGAGGCTGTAGCCCAGCTGATCGACAAGCGTCACATAGAGCGGCGCCACGATGACCAGCATGGCGGTATCGTCGAGGAACATGCCCATGACGAGGAACGACAGCTGCATCAGCACGAGGATCTGCCACGGTTCCAGATGCAGTTCGCCGACGAAGACTCCCTCGATCACCTTGCCGGCGCCCAGTCCGTCGAAGACCGCGCCGAAGGACAGTGCCGCGAGGATGATCAGCATGAACATGCAGGTGATGGCGAGCGTCTGGCGTGTCGACTCCTCGAATACGCGCCAGGTGAAGCGGCCCTTGGCCACCGCCACAAGCACGGTCGCCAGTGCGCCGATCACGGAAGCCTCCGTCAGGCTGGCCCAACCCATGATGAATGGCACAAGAATGACGGCAAAGATGAAGACGGGCAGCAATCCGGCACGGAGCAGCGATATTTTCTCCGCCCAGCTGATCTGCTCGCTTTCCTCCTTCGTGATCGGCGGCCCGAGGTCGGGATTGAGACGGCAGCGAACGGCGATATAGATGATGAAGATCACGGCCATCAGCAATCCCGGCAGGATGCCGGCCAGCCAGAGATGCCCCACCGGCTGACGCGCGATCATCGCATAGAGCACCAGCACGACCGATGGCGGAATGAGGATTCCGAGCGATGATCCCGCCTGGATGACGCCCGAGATCATGCGCCGGTCATACTTGTGCTTGTCGAGCTGAGGAAGTGCAATGGTGGAACCGATGGCCATGCCGGCAACCGAAAGACCGTTCATGGCCGAAATCAGCACCATGAGCAGAATGGTGCCGATGGCCAGGCCGCCGGGCAAGGGCCCGAACCAGACATGGAACATCTTGAACAGGTCGGAGGCCAGGCGCGACTCCGACATGACGTAGCCCATGAAGATGAACATCGGCAACGTCAGCAGGGCATTCCACTTCATCAGCTTCATGACGGCGGAGTAGCCCAGGTCCGAGCCGCCCGTGCCCCAGAGCCAGAGCGCCGCGACGACGGCGACAAACCCGATGGCTCCAAAGACGCGCTGGCCCGTCAGCATCATCAGCATCAGGCTCGAGAACATCAAGCCCGCGATGAGATCATAAGACATCAGATGCTCACCTTGCGCAGGGTTGCGACATCACGGAAGAAATGCGCAACTGCCTGCAACAAGAGCAGGGAGAAGGCGATGCAGGTGACGAGCTTGACCGGCCAGAGCGGCGGTCGCCACGCGGTCGGGTTCCGCTCGCCGATGGAGAATGAATAGACGGTGCTGTCGATGGCGCCATAGAGCATGACGCCGATGTAGAAGATCAGGAAGAAGATGGTCAGGATGTCCCACATCACCTGGGTGCGCTGATTGAGACGGCCGTACAGGAGGTCCATGCGCACGTTGGTGTCGAGTTGCATGGAGTAAGGTGCTCCCAGCAAATAATAGGCAACGAAGAGGAACTGTGCCGTCTCAAGTGTCCAGTTCGCCGGAAGATGCGTGACCTTGGAGGCCATGGACCACAGCATCACGCCCATGATCACGAAGAGCAGATACATGGTGAAGCGGCCGACGCGATAGTTGATCGCCTCGACCCAGCGCACATAAGACTTGATCCAGTCCGGCATGCCTTCGACGTTCCCTTCTTGCCTGACGCCGTTCGACAGCGCCGGCGCTCGTCCATGCGAGCTTTGTATCCCCGATGCATAGTGTAACGAATTGCACAGTTGGTCAACTCGCTGAAACGGATTGAATTTGAGGCAGGAGCCTACGCGCCTGCATTCGAATGAGCTTTCTTCAATCGACTGATCACGATATGATTTTTCATGGTTCGCCGTCACTACAGCCTTCCGTCGTTGAATGCGCTGGCCGCCTTCGAGGCGGCGGCGCGGCATTCCAGCCTCACGCGGGCCGCGCAGGAACTGAACGTCACGCCGGGTGCCGTCTCCAAGCAGGTCAAGAGCCTTGAGGAAAAGATCGGCCGGCCGCTCTTTCTCAGACTGCACCGCGCGCTTGAGCTGACACCTGAGGGACACGCCGTGGCGGAGAGTCTGAAGGACGCTTTCGAAAGGGTTTCAGCCACGCTGCAACAGGTGGGGCAGATGGGCAGCCCCCGGACGGTGTCGATCGGAACCACCATGGCCTTCGCGCAGCTTTGGCTGATGCCACGGCTCGGCGATTTCTGGACGGCGCATCAGGACATCGTCATCGACCACATGATCTCGGACCGGGCGCAGGAACTGCACCGTGCCGACGTGGATTTGCGCGTGCGCTATGGCGACGGGACCTGGCCCAATGAGGAAGCGGCATTGTTGTTCGGCGATAGTATCGTCCCGGTGGCTTCTCCCGGGTTCCTTGCCGGGACCAAGATGAAGTCGCTGAAGGACCTTGCCGACCTGCCACTGCTCTCGGTCGAAGGCGTCGACTGGACCTGGACGACCTGGGCCGATTTCATGCGGGAGGCTGGAGCGCCGCAGCGCCGGTTGAACGTGCGGCGGTTCAACAGCTACGTGATAGCACTTCAGGCGGCGCAATCGGGACAGGGCGTGGCGCTGGGGTGGCTCAGCCTCGTGAAGCCCTTGCTGGCCCGGAAGGCGCTCGTGCGGGTGAGCCCGGCGGAAATATCGGCGCCGCAATCCTTCTACCTGACGTGGAATGCGAGGCGGGCATTGAAACGGGAAGCAGAAGTGCTGCGGGATTGGCTGCTGGCCCACATCGATTGAATTCATCTCATGTGATGGATGCAAAGTCTTCGCTTGAAACAATTTTTACAGAGGCGCTGAAATGGAGCCTCAAAACGGAGCCCGCCCCATGACCGATACCCTTCCCGCAATCCCCGCCGCCTCTCCCACGCGGCGCAGCGGCGGCCG
>NZ_JBGSOZ010000173.1:0-33700 GCF_041738905.1 Aestuariivirga sp. | reverse complement strand
CCAGTTCCGGCTCCAGTAGTGGCGCTTGCACCGGCCGCACCGCCTCCTGTGGCTGCGGCTCCGGCCGAACCGCCGCGCAAGTGGCAGCCTCCGGCACCGACCATCACGCCAGCCGCTGCCGAACGCAAGTCCGGCTGGTGGAGCAAGAAGTCATAAGCTTGCCGATCATCGGCCACGCGTCCGGTCGGAAGACCGGACGCGTGATCCAAGCCTCAAACTCGCCTTAATCTGCCGCGAATGACGGTTGAAAGGCAGAGTGATGCGTTCAAGACACCCCATTTTCCGAGCAATTGCCGCTGTGATGACTTTGGTCATCGCATTGTCCGGCACGCTTGTGCCCGAGGCCTTCGCGCAGAAGCGGAACTTGCCGCTCATCCGCGATGCCGAGATCGAGGGGCTGCTACGCCTCTATACCCGGCCCGTCTTCAAGGCGGCAGGCATCAATCCCGGGTCGGTGAGGGTCTACCTCATCGAGGATCAGCGTATCAACGCCTTCGTTGCAGGCGGCCAGCGCATCTTCGTTCACACCGGGCTCCTGCTAGAGTCGGAAACGCCGAACGAAACCATCGGCGTTCTGGCGCATGAGACCGGGCACATCGCGGGCGGCCACTTGGCGCGCATGGGCAATGAACTCGACAAGGCCTCGGTGACGTCCATCGTCGGCATGCTGTTGGGTGTTGCCGCCACTGTCGGCGGAGCGATGGCCGGAAGCAGCGATGCCGCGCGCGCCGGCTCGGGCATCATGGCGGGCTCACAGGGCCTCGCTCAACGGAACTTCCTGGCCTATGCGCGCGACATGGAATCGTCTGCCGACCAGGCCGCCCTCAAGTATCTCGAGTCGACGAAACAGTCGGCCAAGGGCATGATCACCATGTTCGAGCAACTGGCGCGGGAATCGATCGCGACGCTCCACAACGTCGATCCCTACATCCTGTCGCATCCGATGCCGATGGAGCGCATCCGCAACCTTGAGCGCACGGCACAGAAATCGAAATACTTCAACTCCGCCGATCCGCCCGCGCTCGTCCTGCGCCACCAGCTGATGCAGGCCAAGCTGATCGGCTACACGAACGGCGCGCAGGCCGTGATGCAGAAATATCCCACCAGCGACCAGTCGATGCCCGCCCGCTATGCCCGAGCGATTGCGCTGTTTCGCCGGGGCGATATCCAGAATGCGCTCCCCGTCATCAACAGCCTGACCGACGAATTGCCGCAAAACCCGTACTTCTGGGAACTGAAGGGACAGGCCCTGCTGGAAAACGGACGGGCCGCCGAGGCCATCGCTCCCATTCAGCGCGCGCTCAAGATTCTTCCGAACAATGGCTTGATCCAGATGCTGATGGCCCAGGCGCTGATCGACACCGAGAGCAAGGCCAGTGCGAAGCAGGCAGTGAAGATGCTGAGGCTGGCCCAGAAGTCTGAAGGCGAGACGCCCGTGATCTTCAAGAGCCTGGCCCGCGCCTATGCCCAGCTTGGCGACATTCCACGCGCCGAACTGGCGACAGCCGAGGCAGCCCTCCTCCAGGGCGACCGCAAGCTTGCCATCGAAAAGGCGAAGGCTGCGCAGACGCGTTTCAAGACCGGAAGCCCCGAGTGGACCCGCGCCAGCGATGTCCTGACTTTCGCCAGCCGCAAGTGACATGGACGGACCACAGACTTTGCGGCAAGTTCACACCATACAAAGGGATCGTTCGATGACCACTCGCTTCCGCCTCGCGGCCTTCGCTGCCGCCCTCCTCGCCCTGGCGCCGGTCACGGCGGCGGCCGAATCGGCCTTCTCGGACGCCCAGAAAAAGGAGATCGGCGAGATCGTCCGCACCTATCTTCTGGAGAATCCCGAAATCCTTCTGGAGGTCAGCCGCGAACTGGAAAACCGCCAGCAGCAGGCCGAATCGAGGAAGCGCGAGGATGCTCTGAAAGTGAACGCCAAGGCGCTATTCGCTTCCGAACATGATTTCGTGGCAGGCAACCCCGATGGCGATGTGACCATGGTCGAGTTCTTCGACTATAATTGCGGCTGGTGCAAGAAGGGCCTGCCGGAGGTGATGAGCCTGCTCGAGAAGGACAAGAACCTCCGCCTGGTGCTGAAGGAATTCCCCATTTTCGGAGGCGATTCCGACTATGCCGCCATGGCGGCCGTCGCCTCGAAAAAGCAGGGAAAATACTGGGAATTCCATCAGGCGATGCTGAGCCACGAGGGCAAGATCACCAGGGAGGCGGTCGATGAGATCGCCAGGGCCCAGGGGCTCGACATCGAGAAGCTCAAGGCCGACATGAATTCGAAAGAGGTGGCGCAGGTCCTCGCCGACAATCACAAGCTGGCGGAAGACCTTGCGATCAGCGGAACGCCCGCCTTCGTGATCGACAACAATCTCATCCCCGGCTACCTGCCGATGGACGGACTGATGGCAGCGATCGGCGAGGTCCGTTCCAGCGGCGGCTGCAAGCTCTGTTGAGAGCGCGTTTCATCCGCTTCCAACAACCGCACTTACCCCCTATAAGCATCGAAATCCCTTACGGAGTCGCTGGGGCACGATGAAGCCTGTCTATGTACTGAACGGTCCCAACCTGAACATGTTGGGTCTTCGTGAACCAGCCGTCTACGGGTCGGAGACCTTGAAGGACGTGGAAGACCGCTGCCGCGCGCATGCGTCTTCCCTCGGGCTTTCCATCGACTTTCGGCAGACCAACAGTGAAGGCGAACTGGTGTCGTGGATTCACGAGGCGCGCGACAGGGCGTGCGGTATCGCCATCAATGCGGGCGCCTATACGCACACGTCGATTGCGCTTCACGATGCACTCAAGGCGGCGGAATGCCCCGCCGTCGAGCTTCACCTGTCCAACGTCCACAAGCGCGAGGCTTTCCGCCATCACAGTTTCATCGCGCCTGCGGTGAACGGCGTCATCTGCGGCTTCGGCGTCAACAGCTATGAGCTGGCGATCTCGGCGCTCCACTCCATCCTCACATCAAACAAGAAGGGTTGAAGAATGCCCCCATCCAAGAAGCCTGCCGCCAAAGCCGCAGCAAAGCCCGCCGCCAAGGCCGATCCGGATCTTGACCTCATCTCGGCCCTTGCCGGCATTCTCAATGCCACGGGCCTCACGGAAATCGAACTTGACCGCAAGGGCACGAAGGTGCGCGTTGCCAAGACGGTGAATGCCGTGGCCACGGTTGCCGCAGCGCCCGCACCCGCCGTTCACAGCCACGTACATGTGGCGCCTTCGGCGGAAGCGCCTGCGCCGAAGGCCGGCAGCGGCGATCTCCCCGGAACGGTGAAATCACCCATGGTCGGCACCGTCTATCTGGCACCGGGCCCCGGTGCTGCAAACTTCATCGATGTCGGTTCAAACGTGAAGGAAGGCCAGACCCTCCTCATCATCGAGGCGATGAAGACGATGAACCAGATCCATGCGCCGCGCAGTGGAAGGATCACTCACATCTACGTCGAGAATGGCAGGCCCGTCGAATATGGCGAGCCCCTCGTGGCGATCGAGTAGATCATGTTCGACAAAGTCCTCATCGCAAACCGGGGCGAGATTGCGCTCAGGGTGCTGCGCGCCTGCCGAGAACTCGGCATCCAAACAGTCGCTGTCCATTCCACCGCCGATGCCGACGCGATGCATGTCCGCCTCGCCGACGAGAGCGTGTGCATCGGGCCGCCGCCAGCCCGTGACAGCTACCTCAACATTCCAGCCATCGTCGCGGCCTGCGAGATCACCGGGGCCGAGGCCGTGCACCCGGGCTATGGGTTTCTTTCGGAGAACGCGCGCTTTGCCGACATCCTGACCGAGCATGGCATCAAGTTCATCGGCCCCTCGGCTGAACACATCCGCACCATGGGCGACAAGATTACTGCCAAGCTGACAGCCAAGGACCTCGGAATCCCCGTGGTTCCGGGCTCGGAAGGCGGCATCGCGGACTTTCCGGAAGCGCGCCGCGTGGCAGCCGACATCGGTTATCCCGTCATCATCAAGGCTACCGCAGGCGGCGGCGGGCGCGGCATGAAGGTGGCCCGCACCGAGGCCGATCTCGAACTCGCCATGAGCACGGCCCAATCCGAAGCGAAGGCCGCCTTCGGCAATGGCGACGTCTATATCGAGAAATACCTCGAGAAGCCCCGCCACATCGAAATACAGGTGTTGGGCGATGGCAAGGGCCGCGCCGTTCACCTGGGCGAGCGCGATTGCTCGCTGCAGCGCCGCCATCAGAAGATCTGGGAAGAAGCGCATTCGCCAGCCCTGAATGCCCACCAGCGCGACGAGATCGGCAACCGTGTTGCGGTGGCCATGCAGACGCTGGGCTACGAGGGGGTCGGCACCATCGAGTTCCTCTACGAGAACGGCGAGTTCTATTTCATCGAGATGAACACGCGACTCCAGGTGGAGCATCCTGTCACCGAGGCGATCACCGGGCTTGACCTCGTGCAGGAACAGCTTCGCGTGGCGGCCGGCGGCGACCTGCCATATCGCCAGGAGGACATCACCTTCTCCGGCCACGCCATCGAATGCCGCATCAATGCCGAGAACCCGACGACTTTCGCGCCGTCACCGGGCAAGGTCGAGGCCGTGCATTTTCCGGGCGGCCTCGGCTGCCGCGTCGATTCCGCGCTCTATGCCGGCTACCGCATCCCGCCCTACTACGATAGTCTCATCGGCAAGCTGATCGTGTCGGGCAAGACGCGCACCGAATGCATGATGCGGCTCAGGCGTGCGCTCAGCGAGTTTGTGATCGAGGGCATCGAGACGACCATCCCGCTCTTCCAGCAGCTGCTGGCCGAGCCCGATATCATCGACGGCCACTTCGACATTCACTGGCTGGAGCACTATCTCGCACGCCAGGCGTGATGAGCACCATCACGCCCCAGATCCTGCTGCGCGCCTATGCGGCGGGCATTTTTCCCATGGCCGAAAGCGCCGAGGACAACGCGCTCTACTGGGTGGAGCCTGAGGAACGCGGCATCATTCCGCTTGATGGACTGAAGGTATCGCAGTCCCTCCGCAAGAGTGTGCGGCGGAAGTCGTTCGAGATCAGGATCGACACTGATTTCGTGGGCGTGATCAGCCAGTGCGCGGCGCGCACCGCCGACCGCAAGTCAACCTGGATCAACGCGCGCATCAAGTCGCTCTATTCGCAGCTCCACAAGATCGGCTGCTGCCACAGTGTCGAGGCCTGGCAGGACGGGCAGCTGGTGGGCGGCCTCTATGGGGTGCGGATCGGCGCGGTCTTCTTTGGCGAGAGCATGTTCTCGCGGGTGACGGATGCCAGCAAGGTGGCCCTCGTTCACCTGGTGGCACGGCTCAACTCTGGCGGATTCAAGCTGCTTGATGCGCAATTCGTCAATCCGCATCTGGAACGCCTGGGCGCGGTCACCATGCCGAAGGCGCAGTATCACCTGATGATGGAACCGCTTCTTGGGCTCGATGCCGACTTCTTCGGCTTCGAGGATGACGATGATCCCGAGCGGGTGCTGGCGCTAGCCTGCCCAGCCAGGGCGATGGGCTAACCTGCACCGAAGACGCTTGTCAGTCTTCCGGTTCGCCTTCGTTGATCTGGTCCTGAAGCGTTGACACGTCCGGAGTCACTTCGATGACGGGCGGCGGCGCATTGGGATCGCGGCATCCGGTGAGCCACACGTCATAGATCGCATGCTCGACGGCATTGAGGCCGGGGCTCTCGGCAAACATCCAGCCCGAGAAGATGTTCTTGCGCGAATTGTCGGATTCGATCTGGTCGACCCGCACGAAGCTGGTCGTCTTCGGTTCTTCCGTCGTCGGGCTGGACAGGCAGGCATTGGGCTTCACCACCAGTCCGCCGAAGCGCCGTTCCTCGCCGATGGGGATTTCGAACGTTGTGGTGATGCCGGTGATCTTGTCGAGGCCGGCGAAGACCGCAATCGGGTTCTTCAGCCGCTCGGCCTGCGCAGGCGTGGCGAGCATGACCAGGGCCATTGCGGGGAGGATGCGCTTCACGATTTCACCGCCTCGACGCGGAGCCGCACATAGTCCGCCGTCCACTTGCCATTGGCATCGCAGAGCGCCGGTCGGAGCAGCTCGATCGCTTCGGCCAAGGCATTTTCAGCTTGATTTTCATATTGTTGGAAGAAGGGCTTGCGAAACAGCATGAGCCAGCCCTCGATGCCGGTCTTGAGCACGACGGGGCGCGGTATGAGGGCGATCCGCCTTACAGCGAACCCGTTCTTCTCAAGGAGCGCTTGGTAGACGTCAGGCGCGGGGAAGTACCACGGATGCGCCAGCGACAGGTCGCCGCCGCGCCGCCGCCCCACGGCCTGCATGGCGGTGACGATGGCGGCCACATTGCCATGGCCGCCAAACTCGGCGACGAAACGGCCGCCGGGCTTCAGGGCGCGGGATACCCCCTGCACCACGCCCTCGGCATTGGTCATCCAGTGCAGCGCTGCATTCGAGAACACTGCATCGAACTCATGCGAGAAGGTCAGCGACTGGCCATCCATCAGCCGCGCATCAAGCCCCTTTGCCTTGCAGGAGGCGACGAAATCCGGACTCGAATCGACGCCGGTCACATCAGCCCCCGCCGCCTTCAACTCGGCGGTCAGAACGCCGTCGCCGCAACCGAGATCGAGGATGCGCTCGCCCGGCTTCAGGGCGAGCCACTCGACGACGCCGCCAGCGAGGTCCGAGACAAAGCGGGCATGGGTATCATAGGTGCCGGCAGACCATGTCTGCTGGCGCGCGTCAGCCGGATGACTTGCCATCACTGCGACTGCGTCTCGGGTGAGTCACCGCCAGACCTGGCCCCGCCCTTGTTCTCGAACATGGCCTGGCTGATGAGCGACCAGATGTCGACAGCACCTTGCGTGTTGGAAATGACGCCGCCTGCCGTCAGCATGGCATCGGCGCCGCCCTGCTCGAGCGAAATGAACTTGGAGCCCAGAAGGCCTTCGGAGGTTACCTTGGCGGTCGCGTCCTCGGTCAGCTTCACCTTGGGGTCGAGTTCCATCACCACATTGGCCTGGAAATTCTCGGCATTGAGCGTGAAGTCGACGACGGAGCCGATCTTGACGCCCGCGATGCGGACATCGGTGCCGACGTTCACGCCCTCGGCGTTGTCGAATTCCGCGCTGACGCGATAGGCGCCCGAGGCCGTTCCCTTGCCGGAGGTCTGGTAGGCAAAGAAGAAGAAGCCCGCGGCGATCACCACGACTGCCGCGCCGATCAATGTCTCAACCGCCGAATTCTTCATGCCGCCACTCTCCGTCCTCTGTCACGTGTCCGCGTTTAGGCGGCGACCCCAGCCAAAATATGGCGGCTTATTCGGGTCTCCACGCGGAATAGTCCGGCACGCGGGGAGCGGGCTTCGAGCCGGCGATGATGGAGCCGGCCGGGCGATAGGCGTTGGCCGTGCCGGTCTGATTCGGCAGATGCGGCTTCTGCCATTCGCGCGGGGTGTATTCGCCCGGCGGCTGGTCATTGCGATGGTGCATCCAGCCATGCCAGCCCGGCGGAATGGCAGAGGCCTCAGAATAGCCATTGTAGATCACCCAGCGGCGCTCCGCGATCGACTCCGGAAGTGCGGATTTCGCGCGATAATACTTGTTGTCGAACTCATCGCTGCCTACGAACTCGCCCTTCCGCCATGTGAAGAACCGGGTGTTCAGCGTCTGTCCGTTCCACCAGGTAAAAAGCTGCTTCCAGAAAGCCATGAATCTCATCCTTGAAAGGGCCGCGAAGGCCCCGGAAATCGCGGCGGAATATGGCGGAACAGGCCTTCCCCGTCCAGTGCCGATTTGCTCCGGTTCAGGCTGCCCCGCCGCGGATGCCCTGCATGACAAACCACAGGAGCGACATGCCAAAAGCTCCATATCCGGCCCAGCTCGTGATTCCGACGAAACGCCGATAATCGGTTTCGTTGTTGCGCTTGTCGAAGTGGTCAACCAAGACTGAGCCGAAGCTCATGGCGGCCATCAGCATGGCGGCCGCCATGAACCAGGCCGCCGGGCCATGAAGTTGGGTGCCGGAGATGCGAGGCCGTAAGAAACCCTCGTCCACACCGGGATGTGGTTGGGCGTGCAAGGCGTCTTGGTATCCATCGACCCGGCCTCAGGGGGTTGCCGAAATGAGATCCTGAACATCTCCGGAGCGCTCGTGCTCGGCCAGACGCGACAGCCCCTGGCCTGCCGCAAAGAAGCTGCGGAGTGCCGTGATGTCGGCGGGTGAGGCCGCCAGAAGTGACGGGATGGAATAGAGGTGCAAGGTATCGCTGCGCAATTCGCGCGTCAGGCTCACCATGTAGATGGGTTTGAAACTTTCGCCGTCTGCCGTGGCAAGAGTTGTCTTGTAGACCCGCAGCACTTCCCGCTGTTCGGACGAACCGTCCGGAACCCGAGTCATGGTGAGCTTCGCCTTGAGGCCTTCATGCAGTGCCGGGCGCGGCGGCAATTCGAGAAGGGTTGAATTGGGATTGAGATAGGGCAGGCTTTCGCGCCACGTCCAGTTCGGGCTCGGTGTCCAACCCGCCTTTTGGAGGCTATCCGAAAGCCGGTCGAGTTCACCTGCATACTGCGCGATGAAGACCTCCTTCGGCTTGCCCGCAAGATCGATGCGGCGGGCGGGAAGCCTCTCCCAGTCCCTGGCAATCCATTCGGCCATGGGAACGAGGATCTGGTTCTCCGGCCTCGCATACACCTCCTCCGCGCGGGTGAAGCCGGTGGAGACATGGGCGGCACCCGCAATGATGAAGACGATGAAGGCCGCGCCGAAGAGCCCCAGCGGCTTGATGCGGCGGGGCGGGATCGCTTCGATGGCAACCCCGAAGGCCGCCATCATCACGGTGCCGAAGAGCAGGCCTGCCAGCACGTCCGACAGCCAGTGGGCGCCGAGGTAGACGCGCGAATAGGCAATCGCCACCACCACCATCGCACAGGTGCCATAGACCGCGGCCTTGCTCCAGCGGCCCATCGAGTGACTGACCAGCACCGCGAGAATGCCGAAAATGACGGCCGCCATGGTGGCGTGGCCAGAGGGAAAGCTGAACAGTTCCACTCCGCTGTAGGCGAGTTCGAGCGGTCTGGCGCGCTGGATGCCGAACTTCACCGCCATCTCGAAAAGCTTTGCTGCAACAATGGCGAAAGCCACCGCATAGGTCGCACGATAGGCCTTCCGCCAGATCAGCCAGCCGATGATGGTGACGGCGAGTGCCGCCATCACAAGGGTATCGCCCAGCATCGTGATGACGATCATGATCTCGTCGGCGGGCGCGTTTCGCATCTCGCGCATCAGCGTGAAGATAGAGATGTCCATGTTCGACATGGCGTCCGCCGAGGCAGCGCGAATCGCCAGGTTGGCGATCGCGACGAGCCCTGTGAAGACGACAGCCGCAAAGAACACGATCGCCACGGAGCGGGGGTTTTCGGGTGCCACGGCGCGGGCAAAGCGTTGCCACGAGCGCCCGGGTTTGCGGCGCGCCCAGGCGGAAACCCGGTTCAGAAGATGATTGAGGTATGGAGACACGCCCGCGGCAGCGAGGCGGATCACATAGCCCACGAGTGCCAGAATGACGAGCAGGACAAGGAGGACCACCAAGAGCCTGCCGCTCAACTCCCCCGCAAAGGCCAGGCCCTCGCCAATGAGAATGCCGGGAAAAACGTGAGCCGCCGCCCAGAAGAGGCCTGACGTGACATTCACGAACAGGAAGAACAACTGGTTCATGTTGAACATGCCCACGATGCCCGGCACGACGGCCTTGACACCCGGTACGAAGCGGCCGATCGCGATGCTCTTGCCGCCATGCTGTCGGACGAAATCCTCGCCCTTGGCGACGAGTTGCGGGTAGCGGTTCAGCGGCCACAATGTCTTGAGCCGCTCCCCGAACATGCGCCCTGCCCAATAGGAGATCTGGTCGCCGGCAATGGCGCCCACGGCAGTGGCAATGAAGACTGGCCAGAAGCCCAGATGACCGGTGCCGACCAATATTCCAGCCCCCACCAGCACCGCGGTCGATGGCACGAACAGGCCGATGATCAGCAGTGCCTCTCCGAAGGCAATCAGGAAAATGATGGCAATTGCCCATTCCGGATTGGTTGAGAAATAGTCCAGATAGGGCTGGATATAGTCCATCACGACGTGAGCGTTCCTTCAGATCGACCCGGCGCGCGACCTTGCCTGATCGGCGCGTGGAAGCGCAAGGTTAATGGGGGCAGACTACGGCTGCGTTGACGCGGCGGTTCGGCCTTTTCAGGGCGGGGCGGGCAACCATGGTGCGGCAAAGGAATCTGCTCATAAGGATTGTTTTCCGCCTGTTCTTCAGTGACCGGGCAGGCGGGACTGGGAAGCGGACGCGCGCCCGGTACCAGGGCTTCGAGCGTGAACTCCGGAAATGCATGCAGCATCCAATCGTCGTGGCCTTCCCAGTTCATCGCAAGAGCCGGTGCGGGCCACAGCAGGACAAGGCAAAGGACCACATGTCTCATGGAAACCGAGGATACTCTTCTTCGGCACATCCGCAAAGCCACGGAGCTGTGAACTCGAAACCTTGCATGACTGTTTGGAACCTCGGCAGTGCTGCGCCATAGTGCATCCCATGTCCGACATTGCCCTGCCACGAAACCAGAGCGCGGTGACGAGGTGGCTGGGATTTGCCGCCCTGTGCGCCGGCATGTTCATGGCGGTGCTCGACATCCAGATCGTCATCACGTCACTCACCGTCATCGAGGAGGCGCTCGGCATCGGCGCCGATCGGATGAGCTGGGTGCAAACGGCCTATCTCATCGCGGAAGTCATCGCCATTCCCATCACCGGCCTGCTGACGCGGGTGTTCAGCCTGCGCTGGCTGGTGGCGGGAGCCATCACCATCTTCACCCTCGCCTCGATCGGCTGCGCCCTGAGCACGGGCTTCGACATGCTGATCGCCTTCCGGGTGATTCAGGGCTTTGCAGGCGGCGTCCTCATCCCTGTCGTGTTCTCCGCCATCTTCCTGCTGTTCCGCCCCGGCCCTGAACAGACGATCGCGACGACGCTTGGCGGCATGCTGGCGGTGCTGGCACCCGCCGTGGGGCCCATCACCGGCGGCCTCCTGACTGAGAACTTCTCGTGGCACTGGCTGTTTCTCATCAATGTGCTGCCGGGAATCCTCACGGTTGCCGTGGCAATGATCTGCCTCCCGCGCGAGACGATGCAGTTCGGGTTGCTGCGCCGGCTCGATGTCGTCTCGCTGCTCTTCATCGCGCTGGCGCTGGCTGGACTGGAAATCGGCCTCAAGGAGGCACCCGATCTCGGCTGGCTGTCACCCACGGTCTTGGGCCTCTTCGCCGCCTTCGCGTTCCTGATGTGGTTCGCCATCCGGAGGCCGCAACCCGCCGTCGACTTCGCCTTGCTCCGCGACCGGCACCTTGCCTTCGGCTGCGGCATCAGCTTCGTCCTGGGCATTGGGCTTTTTGGCGCGGTCTATCTCCTGCCGGTGTTTCTGGCCTTCGTCCGCCATATGGGGCCTGTCGACATCGGGGTGGTGGTTCTTGTCACCGGCGTCGCACAGATCGTATCGGCCCCCATCGCGGTGCTGCTCGACCAGAAGATGGGCGCGCGGCTGCTGACGGCGATCGGTTTTGCCCTGTTCACCGCCGGTCTGTTCATGAACGGCTTTGCCACCCGCGAGTCGGATTTCGACGACCTGTTCTGGCCGCAGATTCTGCGCGGCTGCGCAGTGGCATTGTGCATCCTGCCCGTCACCCGCTTCGCGCTGGGATTGCTGCCGCTGGGACAGGTGAGCGATGCCAGCGGACTCTACAATCTGTCGCGCAATCTAGGAGGAGCGATTGGCATCGCCCTCATCGACACGGTGCTGTTCACCCGGGCCGCGGACCATGCAGGCGACATCACGGACCTGATCAAGGACAGTCCCGAAGAAGCCGCGGCGGCACTCGGCGTGGGCCTCGATGAGTTGCCCGACCCGGACGACCCACTCGGATTCATGGGAATCATGGACACCCTGCAGGAAGTGAGTCTCACGCTCGCCATCAACGAGGCCTGGCTGATGCTGGCGGCACTCAGCGGCATCGCGCTCATCCTGGTGTGGGCGATGGGACCGATTCGGGTACCCGATGGCCACGTGACGTTACGTTCACGGTCCCGATTCTAGGCCGTCGGAGGCCGCCGGGACCTGTGGACAGCGGGGACAACGCCGCGGCGCCCCCTGAACCACTCGGCTGAGAGTCGCGTTGACTTTGGGGTCGAATCCGGAACTTGCACCCACTCTCGCCAGTGCCCGGCCTGTGTATAGCGCGCATAAGCCATGGGAACACTTGAGGTTCCGGAGAGAATCGTATGGATTGGTGCTTGTCCACAGGAGGCGTCAATCTGTGGACACAAGATATGGTGTTAACCAGTTGTTAAAACACTAGCCATTGACGAGCGAGGGCCTTCGGGACTATCTTGTAATCAAGGCTGAGGGGCTGGCGGACGGGACCGAGGGGTCGGACTTGTCCAACATGGATAACTCAAAACAAGAGCCTGGAAATAACCGGAAGCAGAAGTTTTCGGAACAGGGACGTGCGTTTGGTACTGGGTGGACGGAGCACCTCGGGACGCCATTTGGCGTGCCTGTGGCAACGATTGGATAAAAGGGACAGAAGACGATGCGCATTGAACGCCGTTACACCAAGGCCGGGCAGGATGCTTACGCGGAACTCGAATTCCGCCGGGCGACCAGCGAGATCAGGAATCCTGATGGGTCCGTGGTGTTCAGGCTCGAGAATATCGACGTGCCTGCCTCGTGGAGCCAGGTTGCGACGGATATTCTGGCGCAGAAGTATTTCCGCAAGGCGGGCGTGCCCAAGGCGCTGAAGCGCGTTGAGGAAGAGACTGTCCCCTCATGGCTGTGGCGTTCGGCTCCCGACGAAGAGGCGCTGGCTGCACTGCCTGAGAAGGAGCGCTTCACGGGCGAGCGGTCCTCCACTGAGGTGTTCAACCGCCTTGCCGGTACCTGGACCTACTGGGGCTGGAAGGGCAAGTATTTCGACACGGAAGACGATGCGCGCGCCTTCTATGACGAGATGTGCTTCATGCTTGCGACGCAGAAGTGCGCGCCGAACTCCCCACAGTGGTTCAACACCGGGCTGCACTGGGCCTACGGCATCGACGGCCCGAGCCAGGGCCACTACTACGTCGACTTCGAGACGGGCCGCCTGACCAAGTCCAAGACGGCTTACGAACACCCGCAGCCCCATGCCTGCTTCATCCAGTCGGTGGCCGACGACCTCGTGAACGAGGGCGGCATCATGGACTTGTGGGTACGCGAGGCGCGCCTGTTCAAGTATGGCTCCGGCACCGGTTCCAACTTCAGCCATGTCCGCGGCGAGAACGAGAAGCTCGCGGGCGGCGGCAAGTCCTCCGGTCTGATGAGCTTCCTCAAGATCGGCGACCGCGCGGCCGGCGCCATCAAGTCCGGCGGCACCACCAGGCGCGCGGCCAAGATGGTGATCGTCGACGTCGATCATCCGGATGTCGTGGACTTCATCGACTGGAAGGTGAAGGAAGAGCAAAAGGTCGCTGCCCTCGTCACCGGGTCCAAAGTCGTCAAGAAGCACCTGCAGGCCATCATGAAGGCCTGCGTGAACTGCGAAGGCCCGGGTGCTGACTGCTACGAGATCGAAAAGAACCCGGCCCTGAAGCGCGCCGTGAAGGATGCCCGCAAGGCGATGGTGTCCGACAATTACATGAAGCGCGTCATCCAGTTCGCCAAGCAGGGCTATACCGACCTTGAGTTCGACACCTATGACACCGACTGGGACGGCGAAGCCTATCGCACTGTGTCCGGCCAGAACTCCAACAACTCGGTCCGTGTCACCGACGAGTTCCTCCATGCGGTGGAGCGCGGCTCGGACTGGCAACTTACCTCACGCATCAACGGCAAGGTGACCGACACCATCAAGGCCTCCACGCTGTGGGACAAGATCGGCTATGCCGCGTGGGCCTCGGCTGATCCGGGCATCCAGTATCACTCGACCATCAATGACTGGCACACCTGCCCGGCATCGGGCGAGATCCGCGCATCGAACCCGTGCTCGGAATACATGTTCCTCGACGATACGGCCTGCAATCTCGCTTCGCTGAACCTGCTGCAGTTCCGCAATCCCGAGACCGGCAAGTTCGACATCGCGTCCTTCGAACACGCCACGCGGCTGTGGACCATCGTCCTCGAAGTCTCGGTGATGATGGCGCAGTTCCCGTCCAAGGAAATCGCCAAGCAGTCCTACGAATTCCGCACGCTGGGCTTAGGGTTTGCCAATATCGGCGGGCTGCTGATGACGGCGGGCATTCCCTATGACAGCCACGAGGGCCGCGCCATCTGTGGCGCCATCTCGGCCATCATGACGGGCGTCTCCTATGCGACGTCTGCTGAAATGGCGAAGGAACTTGGCCCCTTCGCGGGCTTCGCCAAGAACCGCGACCATATGCTGCGGGTGATGCGCAACCATCGCCGCGCCGCCTATGGCGCTGCCGTGGGCTATGAAGGCCTCCGCACCAACCCGGTGGCGCTCGACGAGACGGACCTGAAGGACAAGGATCTCGTGACGGCGGCCCGCCGCGCCTGGGACCTCGCGGTCTCGCTCGGCGAGCAGCACGGCTATCGCAACGCGCAATCGACCGTCATTGCGCCCACCGGCACGATCGGCCTCGTCATGGATTGCGACACGACCGGCATCGAGCCGGACTTCGCGCTGGTCAAGTTCAAGAAGCTCGCTGGCGGCGGCTACTTCAAGATCATCAACCAGGCAGTGCCGGAAGCGCTCCGCACGCTGGGCTATGGGCCGGAGCAGATCGAGAAGATCATCGCCTATGCCGTGGGCCACGGCTCGCTGGCGGAGGCCCCTGCCCTCAACCATGCGGCGCTCAGGGCCAAGGGCCTGGGCGACGAGCAGATCGCGAAGATCGAATCCGGCCTGGCGTCGGCCTTCGACATCAAGTTCGTCTTCAACAAGTGGACGCTTGGCGATGAGTTCTGCCGCAATGTGCTGAAGATCACCGATGCGCAGCTCAACGACTTCGGCTTCGACATGCTGGCCTACCTCGGCTTCTCCAAGGCCGACATCGACAAGGCGAACATCCATGTCTGCGGTGCCATGACGCTCGAGGGCGCCCCCGGACTCAAGGACGAGCACCTGGCCGTCTTCGATTGCGCCAATGCCTGTGGCCGCCTCGGCAAGCGCTACCTCTCGGTCGAGAGCCACATCCGCATGATGGCGGCGAGCCAGCCCTTCATCTCGGGCGCCATCTCGAAGACCATCAACATGCCGAACGATGCGGCAGTCGAAGACTGCGCGGCGGCCTACATGCTGTCGTGGAAGCTGGCGCTCAAGGCCAACGCGCTTTACCGCGATGGTTCCAAGCTGTCGCAGCCGCTCTCCTCGCAACTGATCGCCGACGAGGAGGACGATGCCGAGGACGCGACCGAGGCCCTTCTCGCCAAGCCGCAGGCCGCGCGCGTCGAGACCATCGTCGAGAAGATCGTGGAGCGCGTCATCGAGCGCGAGCGCTCGCGCGAGAAGCTTCCCAACCGCCGCAAGGGCTATACCCAGAAGTCGGTCGTCGGCGGACACAAGGTCTATCTCCGCACTGGTGAATACGACGACGGCAAGCTGGGCGAGATATTCATCGACATGCACAAGGAGGGCGCAGCGCTCCGCGCGATGATGAACAACTTCGCCATCGCGGTATCGGTCGGCCTTCAGTACGGCGTGCCGCTGGAAGAGTTCGTCGACGCCTTCACCTTCACCAAGTTCGAGCCCGCGGGCATGGTGCAGGGCAACGACTCGATCAAGAACGCCACGTCGATCCTCGACTACGTGTTCCGCGAGCTTGCCGTCTCCTATCTTGGCCGCTCCGACCTTGCGCATGTCGAGGCCTCCGAGATGGGCTTCGACGCGCTGGGCAAGGGAGAGGACAGCGAGAATGCGCCGCGCGTTCCGGCCGCCCGCGTGCTGTCGTCCGGCTTCGTGCGCAAGCCCAACCTCGCCACCTCCAACGTGGTGGTGATGTCGTCGGCATCGCCGTCGGCCGCCCAGCCCTCACCCGTGCAGGCCCTTCAGATCAGGGCGGAGGCGCAAGGCGCACTCGCACTGGCAGAAGGAACGGTCGTCGCCACGCAAGTCCGCCAGGAACTGGCCGTGTCGCTCGACTCTGGCGCGATGCTGGCCAGCAACCGCCGCGCCGAGGCGCGCATGAAGGGCTATGAAGGCGAGAGCTGCTCGGAATGCGGTAACTTCACCATGGTGCGCAACGGCACCTGCCTGAAGTGCGACACCTGCGGCTCGACGAGCGGCTGCTCGTAAGGCTCAAGACCAGCGATGAATGACGAGAGGCCGGAGATGATCCGGCCTCTTTCATTTGGGATGTGCATAGTTGCGGCGTGACCTCGATGGACTCTCCTCACATGCGGAACAGAGGCCTTGCCATGTGCGCCGGAATTAAATTATCCACAGCTTCCGCACAGGCCGGCTTCACCCTCTTGACATCGGCGCTGCAAGGACAGTCTCCCAAAACAGCCAGTCGTCCGTAGGCTGATCAACGCGGAAAACCCCTTGTTTCATTGGCTTTTGGAGACATATCGCCGATTTCGTCCGTGCAAGGACATTTCGGAGCGATTGTCGAGCGTTTACCGATTGTTAGCGAGATTTCCACATCCTACCAGATGTTGACGGCATATTGCCGAATCACACAAGCGGGTGCACTAAACAATTCAATGACGGACAAGTGCGCGTAAGACATGCCAGCTTGTACGTCGGTGTGAGGCTTACCTGCGTTGTGGGGCACTAACAACTCTAGGAGAGACAGCTATGGCTGCGAAGAAAGTTGCGAAGAAGGCTGCCAAGAAGCCAGCCAAGAAGGCCGCCAAGAAGGCAGCCGCCAAGAAGCCGGCGAAGAAGGCTGCTGCCAAGAAGGCCGCCAAGAAGCCTGCAAAGAAAGCTGCCAAGAAGGCCGCCAAGAAGGCCGCCAAGAAGACTGCCTGAGGCCATCTTCATCGTTCAGGACTGGACCCCGGATGGCTATCGCCTCCGGGGTCAGTTCTTTCTGGGGACTGGTTCAAACGAAAGAAGGCCGCGGGGAATGTCCGCGGCCTTTCGTTCGTCAGTGATCACAACGTCTATTGATAGACGTAGACCCGCGCGCCGACATTGACGCGATTGTAGAGGTCAATGACATCCGTGTTCATCATGCGGATGCAGCCCGACGACACCGCACCGCCGATCGAGGCCGCATTGTTCGTGCCATGAATGCGATACATGGTGCCGCCGATATACAGTGCCCGCGCACCCAATGGATTTTCGGGGCCGCCTTCCATGACGGCGGGAAGGATATGGCCCTTGGCGGCCTCACGCTCGATCATCACCTGCGGCGGGCGCCATGTCGGCCAGACGGCCTTGTTGACGATGCGCGAATTGCCCGACCACTGGAACCCCTCGCGGCCGACGCCAACCTTGTAGCGCCGCGCCTGGCCATCGCCCATCACCAGATAAAGAGAGCGTTCGGGCGTCTGCACCACGAGCGAGCCCGGCGCATATTTCGAGGCCTGCGGCCAGCTCACCATCTCGGCAGTGGCATAGTCACGCGCGGCGCCGCCCGTGGAGGCGCGTTGCGTGCCTGTGCGCTTCTTGCCGAACAGGCATCCAAGAAAACCGCGGCAGTTGCCGGAGATCACCTGGCGTTCCACACGCCGGGTCGAAACCTTGGCCGCCCTGCTGCTCTGCTCCACCTTGGGCTTCTGCTTCACGCTGACCGTCTTCGTCTTCTTTGCCGGCGTCTTCTGTTTCACCGACGCCTTGGCGGCCGGCTTCTTTTCGCCCGCCTTGCGCGCGGCCTCCGCCTTCTTCTTCTTGATCAGCAGCAGTTCCTGTTCGGTCGGCTTTGCCGCCGCCGCTGACGCCGCCTGCGGCATGGCCAGCAACGGCAATGCAGCGACGAGAAGAAACATCACAATCTTCCGCATTCTCACATCCATCCTTTTCCCACCCGGCATCGAGGCGCCCTGCCCGCCGCCAGCATCATATCATTCGTTTTGCCGTTCATCACGCATTCACGTATGTTCGGCCAAAAGGCCCTCGTCCACCCTCTTTCAGGAGCCCCGATGCAACTCTCCCACAAAATGTTTATGATTGCTTGCCTGACCACGACAGCCTTCGCCATGCCCGCCTGGGCTGCCGATGAAGTGCCGCCGGCGGTGCAGGCCTTCCTTGATAGCGTCGAGCGCCAGACCTCGGTTGAGCCGACCTACGAGTCCGTGGAACAGGACAGTGACGGCACCGTCACCATCACCAACCTCACCATCGCAAAGCCTGCCGGAGTTGACGAGCCCGCGGTGACGATGAAGATCGGCGAGAGCGAGTTCTCCGACATCGAGGACGAAGGCGACGGGATTTTCCAGATCGGCAGTGCGACCTTCTCGAACATGACCGCCGAGGTGAAGGGCAAGGACTTTGCCGTCAACGTGGCCATTCCCGAGGGTAGTGCGGAGGGATGGTACGTCTCGGAACTGGCGGACAACCCCACGCCGCAGCAGGCGATGCGCGCCAACATGACGTCAGTCGCCCGCAGGATGAGCGCGGACAAGTGGACCATCACGGCGATGGGCCAGACCTACTCGGTCGATGGCTACGAGCAGACCTGGGACGGTGACCCGAAGACCGGTGCCGGAAACTTTACCATGAAGGTTTCGAATATCGCCATTCCGGAAGCGGCCATTGCCATGCTTGACCAGGGCGGCATGCTGAAGCAGCTTGGCTATACAGCACTCAACTTCGACGTCACCAGCGACGGCAAGGTCGATGTCCAGGGTGAGAACATCGGCTACGACTTCAACTTTGGCGTCACCGGCCGGGACATCGCCACCATCAGGTTCGGCTTTGCAGCGGCAGACATTCCGATGTCGGTCTTCAACGAGTTGCAGAAGATGCAGAACTCGGCCGAAACGCCGGACATCAACGCTCTGATGCCGCAACTGCAGAACATCTCGATCAGCGGCGCCTCGTTCCGCTTCGAGGATGCCTCGATCACCAAGAAAGTGCTGCCGATGATCGCCGCCATGCAGGGCATGGACGAGGCGACAATGGTCGCCAGTGTCGGCCCGATGCTCCAGATGGGCCTGATGCAGCTTCAGAACGAGGCCTTCGCGCAGCAGACGATGGCCGCCGTGACATCGTTCCTCAAGGACCCGAAGTCGCTCACCATCAACGCCAAGCCCGCCGCGCCTGTGAAAGTGTCGGACTTCATGGCGATAAACCCCAATGCACCGGGAGAGGCGATCACCAGGCTCGGCGTTTCGGTGAGCGCCAACGACTGACCACAACGATGCATGGCCTCAGGCAATTGCCAGCCTGAGGCCGCCACCCTTTCCCGCCCGGCAGGGGATCAGAGCACGAAATCCCGTGCCACCAATGCAATCGTGCCGAGCAGACCGATCGAGAAGTCTGCCATGCCGTCGCCGTTCACGTCGCCTTCGACGACGGTGTAATCCGAACCACCGAAGTTGGCGAAGCGCAACTGGCCCGCCACATTGGTGAAGTCTGCGGCGCGGATGAAGGTGAAGGCCTGATTGCCCCCCAAAGTGGAGTTGGCATCAATGTTGAACAGGTCAATGTCGTCAATCCGGGTCTCGAAATCGGTGATCAGGTCTCGGCTCGATTCGTCAGCGGCGCTGTCTGCGGTGCTGTTGAAGTCGAAGACATCGGCATCCGAACCGCCCGTCATCACGTCACGGCCCAGGTTGCCGACGATCGTATCGGTGCCGGTTCCGCCCACGATGCGGTCGTCGCCTTCGAGGCCATTCAGAGTGTCGGCCCCGTCGTTGCCGCGCAATGCGTTTCGGCCGGCGTCGCCCACCAGTCTGTCATTGCCGGATCCCCCAATGACATTCTCGAAGAACAGCACCACGTCATGGCCTATGTCCGAGCCGACTGCGCGCTGCTCGTGCAGCCGCACAGTCACAGCGCTCGCGATGCCCCGCGCGTCATAGGTATCGATGCCGTCGCCCCCGTCGAGGTCGTCGTTGCCGTCGGAGGGCACCTCTTCGTCGTTGCCAGCGATGTAGAAGTCGCCGCCGCTGCCGAGATCAATAGTATCATCGCCGCCGCCGCCCATCATCCTGTCGGTCTTGGTGCCGCCATTCAATTGGTCATCACCGCCGTTACCATCCAGACGGCCGGTAATGGTGCCGTCGGTGCTGTCGAGTGTGTCGGCATCAAGACCGAGGTTCACGCCGCCCTGGATCAGGCCAGAGTTGACCAGTTGATCGGCCCCGCCCCCAAGTTCCATATGTCCGGAGATCGTTCCGGTGTTCAGCACCGCAGTTGCGGCATCAGCGTCCTTAAATGCCAGGCCTGCGGAAGTGACACTGCCGTAATTCTCGAAGAGGACCGTGTCGGACACACCTGTGGTGCTGACCGTCCCCACACCATTCCGCTGCGAGACAATCTCTCCATAATTGCGGATCGTGGCATTCTGCACACCATATTCAAGAAAAACCGCCTGGCCGAAGTCGCTTTGATTGTAGTTGGCGATGAAGCCATAGTTGACCAACGACATGTTGTCACCGTCACGCAGGTCGGCGGTCGCCGTGCCATAGCTGAGCAATTGCCCGCGGTTGAGAATGCTGCCGTTGTTGCCTTCAACGAGGGCAGCAACATTGGCCTCGGCAACAACGAGCCCACTCTCCAGGATGCTGATATGATTGTTGTCGTCAGTTAACGTTGAACGTACAAGAAGGATCGCGCTGCCAGACGCCAGAACGGTGCCGCCGATGGTGACCGTCACATCATCACTGCTGAAGTTGGCGATGGCTGAGCCGGATACGTTCAGCAACGATCCCTCGAGCAGGATGCTCACGCCGGAATCCGCGGGCTCGAATTGCGTGCTTTGTGACGGGATCAGTGTAATCGCCATAGGGTGCTCCAAAGCTGGTGAGGCGGATGACCGTCAGTCTTCCGCGATTGATGACGTGATCATGAGCGAGCAAGTTGATTTATCCTGGCAGTCCCCCAGGGACTACTATCGTACAGACTGTGGACCAACCACAACCTGTGGTCAACACTGGCAAGCGCACGCTCCCTTGCCTGAGGCCGTTGCCCTTTCCCGCCCGGCAGTGGATCAGAGCACGAAATCCCCCGCCACCAGCGCGGTCGCGCCGAACAGGCCGATCGTGAAGTCTGCCTTGCCGTCGCCGTTCACGTCGCCTTCGACGACGGTGTAATCCGTGCCGACGAAACTGGTGAAGCGCAACTGGCCCGCCACGCTGGTGAAGACTCCGTTGCCGATGAAAGTGAAGGCCTGGTTGCCGCCGAGCGCGGTGTTGGCATCGATGGTCGAGAGGTCGATGTGGTCGACGCCGATTTCGAAATCGGTGATCACGTCACGGTTCGAGTCGCCCACGGTGCTGTCCGCAGTGCTGTTGAAGTCGAAGACATCGGCATCGGCCCCGCCTGTCATCACGTCGCGCCCGGTGTTGCCGATGATCACGTCGTTGCCGTTACCGCCCACAATGCGGTCATTGCCTTCAAGGCCGTTCATGTTGTCGGCGCCGCCGTTGCCGCGCAGCACGTTGCGGGCGGCGTCACCGATCAACGAATCCCCGCCCGATCCGCCGAAGACGTTCTCGAAGAACAGCACCACGTCATGGCCGATGGCGGTGCCGACCGCGCGGGATTCATGCAGCCGGACGATGATCCCGCTGACGAGGCCCCGGGCATCATAGGTGTCGATGCCGTCACCGCCGTCGAGGTCGTCGTTGCCGTCGGAATTGCCGGCAATGTAGCTATCGTCGCCGGTGCCGAACTCAAGTTCGTCATTGCCAGTGCCGCCGGCCAGCGTGTCGTCGCCAGCACCACCGCGGATGAGATCGTCGTCGTCTCCGCCATCCATGTCATCGGCGCCGTTGCCGCCGAGCAGCGTGTCGTTGCCGAAGCTGCCCTTGACCTGCCCTTCGACCACGCCCGATTTGCGGGCACGGTAGACATCGGCTCCGTCGAAGAGATTGACATCGCCATGGATCACGCCGGAGTTGATGACCCGGTCTGCGCCGGCGCCCATGGTGATGGCGGTTCCGCCATCGGCCGCGGAGATCAGGCCGGAGTTCACGAGCCTCGTGTTGAATGATGTCGTGAACTGCACGGCCTCCATCAAAGCCGCCTGCGTCGCGAGCGTGCCCGAATTGATCAGGACGGCGCCGTCCGCCGAAGAATTGAGCTCGATTGCCTGCTGGATTGCCGAGACGATCGTACCGGTGTTCGTCACATGGTTGATGCCGGTTCCGAAGCCGCCGAGCTGGATGCCTTCCAGGTTCGACTGGATGATCCCGTCATTGACAATCCGTGCGCCGAGAAGGGCGACGATGCCGCTGGCGGCTGCGATCGTTCCGCTGTTTGTAATCTGGTTGTTGGCTCCGCCGATGGTCACACCGGCCGCCTCGGCCAGGATACTACCACTGTTGACGACGCTGTTGTTACCGCCATCCAGGCTGATCGCATTGTCGTCAGCCGAGATCGTGCCGGTATTCGTGACAACATAGAATTCCGCATCAGCCCCATTTCCCCGGATACCATCGGTACCAGCCTGGATCGTTCCGCTGTTGGCGACGAGCACATTGCTGCCCCCCAGCGAAATGCCCTGGAAATCCGCATTGATCTGGCCGGAGTTTGTGACCAACGAGCCGGAAAAGGCATCGGAGCTGTCGATCGTGATGCCGGATGACCCGCTGTTGAGAACGCCCGCATTGATCACTTGGCTGTCGCCATCGGCGATGTAAATTCCGACACCCGAGCCCGAAAGGATCGTACCGTTGTTGGCGACGCTATGCCCGCCAGCCGACAGATATATTCCAATAGAGTTGCTGACCAGGCTGCCGTTGTTGGTGATCTCGTTGTCGGCCCCCGAGCCCTGGATCGCCCTGTCACCGCTGGCCACAACGCCGGAGGCTCCGATCAGTATCTCCGAGCCCCCAATTACAAAGATCGCTTGTGCTTCCTCGGATGCGGCATAGCCGTCCATCGCCAGGGTCAGGTTGTCCGCCTGAGCACGGATCGCATTCGAATTCGTGCCGGACGCCGTCAGTTGTATTCCCGCGCGGACCAGAACGAGGCTGAACGACTGGTTCGGAACGAGAAGGGCATGCGTGCTGGCCGCTGCCGTGGCCGTTGTTACTGCGTTGACGAAAGCCATCTGCGAAACCTTCCTGAACGTCTAGTTGCAAACGCAACAAGAATCAATCGATGAACTTTGTCAACCGGTTTGGTAACCGAAACGGGTTAGCGAGCAGCCAACAGGCGGCACCCCTGTCTCCCAATTTCTCTCTGTCGCGCCCTCAGGCTCCAGGCGTCAGCTCTCCGGCAGGTTCAGCCTGATGTGCAGTTCGCGCAGTTGCTTCGGCGTGGCGTTGGAGGGTGCGCCCATCAGCAGGTCCTGGGCTTGCTGGTTCATCGGGAACAGCGTGATCTCGCGGAGGTTGGTCGCCCCCACCACCAGCATCACGATACGGTCCACGCCGAAAGCCATGCCGCCGTGGGGCGGCGCGCCATACTGGAAGGCGCGGTACATGCCGCCGAACTTCTCTTCCACCACATCCTTGCCCATGCCTGCGATCTCGAAGGCCTTGATCATCGTCTCAGGCGAATGGTTACGGATCGAGCCTGACGCGATCTCGAAGCCGTTGCACACCATATCGTACTGGTAGGCCTTGATGGTGAGCGGGTCCTGGGTCCGCAGCGCATCCATGCCGCCCTGCGGCATGGAGAACGGGTTGTGGCAGAAGGCCACCTGCTTTTCTTCGTCGTCCCACTCATAGAAGGGGAAGTCGACGATCCAGGCGAGCGCGAATTCATTCTCGTTCGTGTGGCCCAGTTCCGTGCCCACTCGGGTGCGGGCGTCGCCTGCGAACTTCACGAACTTCTCCGGGCGGCCGGCGACAAAGAAGCAGGCATCGCCTACGCTTAAGCCCATCTGTGTGCGGATCGCCTCGGTGCGTTCCGGTCCGATATTCTTGGCGATGGGGCCTGCACCGCCCTCCTCGCCTTCCCGCCAGAAGACATAGCCCAAGCCCGGCTGGCCTTCGCCTTGTGCCCACGAGTTCATGCGATCGCAGAAGGCTCTGGAGCCGCCCTTGGGCGCTGGCACGGCCCAGACTTCAACCTTCGGATCATTGGCGATCATGCCGGCGAAAACCTTGAAGCCCGAGCCTGCGAAATGCTCTGTCACCGCCTGCATGACGAGCGGGTTACGGAGGTCCGGCTTGTCGGTGCCGTATTTCCGCATCGAGACATCATAGGGAATGCGCGGCACCTCGCGGCGCACCGTCTTGCCGTTCGCAAACTGGGCGAAAGTGTCGAGGATGACCGGCTCCATGGTGGCGAAGAGGTCGTCCTGCGTCACGAAGCTCATTTCGAGATCGAGCTGGTAGAACTCACCCGGCAGGCGGTCGGCGCGCGGGTCTTCATCGCGGAAGCAGGGCGCGATCTGGAAGTAGCGGTCGAAGCCCGCCACCATCAGGAGCTGCTTGTACTGCTGCGGGGCCTGCGGAAGCGCGAAAAACTTGCCCGGATGGATGCGGCTTGGCACGAGGAAGTCGCGGGCACCCTCGGGCGAGGAAGCCGTAAGGATCGGCGTCGAGAATTCGTTGAAGCCGATGTCGTTCATCTTGTTGCGCAGGCTTGAGACCACGCGGGTGCGCGTCATGATGTTCTTGTGCAGCGTCTCGCGGCGGAGGTCGAGGAAACGGTACTTGAGGCGGATGTCCTCCGGGTAATCCGGTTCGCCAAAGATGGGGAGCGGCAGTTCCGCTGCCTGCGACAGCACCTCAATATCGGTGGCGTAGACTTCGATCAGGCCCGTCGGCATGTCGGCATTCTCGGTTCCGGCGGGGCGTGGGCGGGCCTTGCCGTCAACCTTGATCACCCATTCCGAGCGCACTTTCTCGGCCGTCTTGAAGGCCGGTGAATCCGGGTCCGCTACCACCTGAGTCATGCCGTAGTGATCGCGGAGGTCGATGAACAGCACGCCGCCATGGTCGCGGACACGGTGAACCCAGCCGGAGATGCGGATATCCTGGCCGGAATGTTCAGGGCGGAGCTGGCCACAGGTGTGGCTGCGATAGGCGTGCATTGAATCCTCGCGAGAAATAGCAATTTCGCGCGCTAGAGCGCATGCGGAACCCGATTTGTCAAGTTTGCCCCCCCTTCTGCCACCATGGAGGCAGCACAATCGCGTCACTCTTGTGCCTTCACGCCTGTTTACCCATATCATGAACAGTTGGGGAACTGGCGGATGCCGCGCATCAGGCTCTTGTCCCGCATCGGATTGATTGCGTCATGGCTCGCGGGAGCCATGCCCGTCCATGCTCATGATTCCGCCGGCTCCTTGATGACGGCAAAGGATACGGTCTTGCTGGCGCGGCATATCGTGCCGCGCCGCAAGGACCCTGATGGCTGGGGCAAGGCTGTCTGGGATGCCCTCGACAAGAATGGCATCTCGCCGAAGCGAACCAACATCTGCGCCGTGATGGCGGTGATCGAGCAGGAATCAACTTTCACGCCCAACCCGGAAGTGAAGGGGCTGGGCCGCATGGCTGAAAAGGAGATCACCGGCAAGCTCGGGTCTGTTCCATTGCTTCCCGGCCCGGCAGCCCAAGGCGCAAAGTGGTTCCTCGAAAACCGCCCCTCGCCCCAGAAAAGCTATCTCAAGCGCATCCGCGCGGCGCGCACCGAGCGTGACCTCGACCTCGTCTTCCGCAACCTCACATTCTACCTTTTCCGTGAATATGCCACGACAGGGCTGCTCAACAGCTCCACGGTGGCGCGGCGGGTCGACGCCGCGAACCCTGTCAGCACCATCGGCTCCATGCAGGTGTCGGTCGCCTTCGCCATCGCGGAAGTCGAAAAAGCCAAAGGCCGGAAGCTGCAGATGAATGCCATCTGGAAGCTCCGGGACGAGCTTTATACCCGTGCTGGCGGCGTCGACTACGGCACGCGAATGCTTCTCAAATATCATGCCGGCTATGAGTCCAGGCTTTACGTTTTCGCGGATTTCAATGCCGGGCGCTATGCCAGCCGCAACGCTGCCTTCCAGCACATGGTGGCCACCCTCTCGGGCGAGAAACTGGCCCTCGATGGCGATCTGCTGATCTATAGTGGCGCCAAACCAGCGGCCAGGACCAGCGGCACCGAAACGGCCGTTCGCAAGATCCTGCCCGAACTGTCGTCCGCGGAGATCCGCGCCGACCTCCTCCGCGGCAAGGAATATGGCTTCCGTGATACGGCGGCTTTTCTTCAGGTTTCAGAGTTGTATCGCGCGAAAACCGGCAAGCCTGCACCCGCAGCCATGGTTCCGCAGATCAGGCTTGAGAGTCCCAAGCTCTCGAAGTCCATGACGACGGAGCGCTTCGCTCGCGCCGTCACGGCCCGTTATGAAAGATGTCTCAAGTTCGAGTGAAAGCTATTCCTGCAGTGTCTGGATGAAATAGGCCAGTTCCAGAATACGGGCGCGAACGAAGGGTTCCGACGTGTAGCTCTTGTAGGGCTCCGCACCCGCGGCACCGCTCTGCACGGTGTAGCGGTCACCCCAGAATGGCATGGGGCCTTCGCCATGAGTCTTCACTACAGCGCGGCCATCAATGGTCTGAAATACCCGCAGGAACGGATACTCTCCATTGTTGTTTTTCGACAGGAGCGTGAGATCAGCCGGTTTAATGGTGAGATATTTCGCCAGCGGACCGTTCCCCTTCCCCGTGTCGCCGTGACACGACATGCAGGAGTTCTGGAATTCTGCTCGCCCGGCGGCGACATCATCCGCCGCAAAGGAGGACGCAGTTGCACCCAGGAAGGCGGTCAACGATACTACGAGCGGCATAAAACGAAATGACATGAGCTCTCTCCCTAGAAAGCCTCGATCCCCAAACCGAACATGTACGAAAACTCAGAAATGCCCATGACGCAGGTCAAGCCACCCCTGATTGTGTTTCTCACGGTTAGCGCTCAAGTGTGATGCCGTCAGGCAACCGGCTTCATTGAAACATCATACGTTGAGCTAACTCCGGTTGAGCCAGGGGAACAGCTTCTTCTTGCCAGACGAATCATCGTCCTTGCTCCTGCCGCCTGAAAACAGGCCGCCCTTCACCACAACGGCAGTGTTGCTCATGCCGGTCTGGGAAACGAGGGCGAAGAGCTTGGCCGCGTTGTCGGGATGAAGCCGGACGCAGCCATGCGACGCGCGGCGCCCGAGGCTTTTCACATGGTAGCTGCCATGGACGGCGTGACCGCGCGTGGTGAAGAAGATCGAGTGCGGCATGGGCGCATCGTCCCATTCCTTCGAATAATGTTCCTTCTCCATGCGGAAGGGGCGGTAATTGCCGGTAGGCGTTTCATAGCCGGATGCGCCTGTTGAAACCGGCCACTTGAACTTGGTGTCACCATCGAGCGTCACCGTCATCTTCTGGCTCACCGTGTTGATGGCGATCACCAGGCGCTTCGGTTGCGGCTTCTTGGCGGCGGCTTTCTTCGCGGGCGGCTTCTTGGCTGCGGCCTTTTTCTTCTCCGCGGGCTTCTTGGTCACGACCTTCTTCTTGGGCTCAACCTTCTTCGGGTCCGCAGCTTTCGCTGGTGCTGCCTTGTCGGGTGCGGTTTCCGGCGCCGGATTCGTCGAAGTTGCAGCTTCAGCGACGGCAGGAAACGCCAGGGCGCCGAGGCCAAGAAGAAGATTGCGCCGTGTCGTCATGATATTCCCCATCCAACGCCAGATTGTAACTGTTCGCTACAATCATGCCTCAAACGGAACGGGGCGGAAAGAGATTCTCTTTTCCGCCCCGAAGGAATTATTTTTCGGGCAGCGTGGCGGTGTAGGCCAGCACATCGATGGCGTTTTCCACCGGGAAGGCGCGAAGGTTGATCATCTGCACGCCTGTGTGTGCATTCATGATCTTGTGCAGCACCTCGTCAGGCACGCTGCGGCCCTCGGTCCCCACATAGGCGGGTTCGTCCTTGTCACCCCAGTTCAGCAACCGGCCGTCGAATCCGTGACAGGCAGCGCAGGTGGTCTGGAATATCTCGCGGCCTCTCTCGGCATTGCCGGCAATGATCTTCCGGGTCGTCAGGTCGATCGCCTTGGCCATGTCGGTCTGCCCGCGGCTGACGAAAGCCGCAACACGAGCCAGTTCATCGTCCCTGATCATGTCCGGCGTATAGCGATGGGTATCATTTCGCAACACCGCCACGATGGCTTCGACTGGCTTTCCTATGGCACCATCGATACCGGGAAAGCCGGTGAAATGACTGCCCTTGGAATAGATGCCGTCCTTGCCACGATAGTCCCAGCCGTGGCATTCCTTGCAGCGCCAGGTATCAGCACCCTCCTGCTTGGCCGTCTTGGGATAGTTCGGATGGGTGGACTTGGGTTCCTCGCGGTCCAGGGCATCCCACCAGTTGTCGTAGATTCGGCCACCCGCAGCAAGCGTCCAAGCCTCTGTTGGCACTTCCGGTGCGCCGTGAATGAAGTCTTGCGCTTCGGGATTGTGTTTGTATTCGTTCTCGTCGTCATCGGCCCAGGCGACCGCCCCGGCCAGCGCGAACGACAGGACTATTCCGGCACACAACTTTGCAGCACGCATGGATTTCCTCCCTGTGCCGCTTCATTTCCCGCCCTATGAACAAAGCTACTCCGTTGCCCGCTGACCGCAAGAGCTTGATTTGCACCGGACCTCCCTCTCCGCTATGGACCCTCCCCATGAACAAGCATGTCCCCAAGATCGGGCTGGTCTCCCTCGGCTGCCCCAAGGCTCTGGTCGATTCCGAGCGCATCATCACGCAGCTTCGCGCCGAGGGCTATGTCATGTCGCCCGGCTATGACGGCGCCGACGTCGTCATCGTCAACACCTGCGGCTTCCTCGATTCCGCCAAGGCCGAGTCGCTCGCCGCCATCGGCGAGGCGATGGAGGAGAACGGCCGTGTGATCGTGACGGGCTGCATGGGGGTCGAGGCCGAAACCATCATGAAGGCGCATCCGGGCGTCCTCGCCGTCACGGGTCCCCACCAGTATGAGGCGGTTGTGGGCGCGGTTCACAACGCGTTGCCGCCCGTGCATGACCCGAAATACGACCTCGTGCCGCCGCAGGGCCTGCACCTGACGCCCAAGCACTATGCCTATCTCAAGATTTCGGAGGGCTGCAACAACCGCTGCACCTTCTGCATCATCCCCTCGATCCGCGGCGATCTGGTGTCGCGGCCGGTGGCTTCGGTGCTCTATGAAGCCGAGCGGCTGGTGAAGGCGGGCGTCAAGGAGCTGCTGGTCATCAGCCAGGACACCTCCGCCTATGGCGTCGACATCAAGTATGGGACGAGCAAGTTCCATGGCCGCGAGGTTCGCGCCAAGTTCTATGACATGGCGAAGGAACTGGGCGACCTCGGCGCATGGGTGCGGATGCATTATGTCTACCCCTACCCGCATGTGGATGACGTGATCCCTCTGATGGCGGAGGGCAAGATACTTCCCTATCTCGACATTCCCTTCCAGCATGCCGCACCCAATGTGCTGAAGGCGATGAAGCGCCCGGCCAATCAAGAGAAGGTTCTGGACCGGCTCGCCTCATGGCGGTCGATCTGCCCGGACATCGCGATCCGCTCCACCTTCATCGTAGGTTTTCCCGGCGAGACGGATGCCGATTTCGAATACCTGCTGCAATGGATGAAGGAAGCTCGCATCGAGCGCGCTGGCTGCTTCAAGTATGAGCCCGTCTCCGGTGCCAAGGCCAATGATCTTGGCCTCGCCCAGGTGCCGGACGAGGTGAAGCAGGAACGCTGGGAGCGCTTCATGGAAGCCCAGCAGGAGATTTCAGCCGAGGTTTTCCAGGGCAAGGTCGGCCGCGAGATCGACGTGCTGGTGGACAACATCGACGAGGAGAACGAGGAAGCCATCGCGCGCTCGCCGTGGGATGCGCCGGAAATTGACGGCAACGTGTTCCTCCCCGGCGAGACCGACCTGAAGCCCGGCGACGTGGTCCGTGTCCGGATCGTCGAAGCGGAAGAGTATGACCTGATCGGCGAGCGGGTCTAGCCGTCAGTCTTCGGAAATGTTTCGCGGTCGGCAAAATAGCAATAGTGACTCGTCGCCACTGTGGTGACGAGGAACAGCGCCATCCAGCCGAGGAGGCCCGCGAGACCGAAGAAGGCAGCCGTGGCATAGGGGTTGGCGAGCATCTGCTGGCCGAAGAAGGCGCCTGCCCCGATGGCTCCGGCAATCGCCAGCGAGAACAGCAGCCAGAACGTGAAACTCAGAAAAGCCCTGCGATTCTTCCGGGTAATGCGCCAGGCGGTTTTCAGCGAGTAATTCTCGTCACGCGTGGCAATGGCGGGAAGCCATGTCGAAAGGCGATACCATGTGAAGAGTGCCGAAAGGCTTAGCAGCACAGCAAGCGCAATGCCGATGGGCTTGGCAGCAGCGCCCACCTTCGGTTCCAAAACGGCAGGCAGCATCAACACGGCAGCGGCGGCAGCACCAGCCATGATGGCGAGGACTGCCAGCACGAAGATGAAGCCAAAGAGATAACGCCACACCACGCCATCGAGCCTCACCCAGCCCAGCCGGCGCGGCGTCTCGCCCAGCACGATGCGGCGATGCCAGTTCACGGCTACGGAGATGGTTGCCAGGACAACGCCCACGCCCAACGCCGCGAGCGCCGCCATGGCCTCAGGCTTCAATGCATTGAAATCGGGCGGGCCTTCGCGGAACGCCGCGTACCAGACCAGAAACATCAGCGGCGACAGCAGGATCGCCCAGAGAATGGCCATGCGAAGGCCGAAGAAGAAATGCCGGAAGACATTCGAGATGGCAAATTCAAGCGCCGACATGGGCGGCAGTTTGCGGAGGGTGGTGTCGGTCATGGCACGGACTCAAGTTTCAGGCGGGAGACACGGTCCACGACGATAGCAGGTACAAGACCAATGCCGCCACCCCGACGGTAATGATGTTCTGGACCAGAAGGATGATCCCCAGCCGCCTGCCGCCCGCATACCAGGCATAGATGGACTTCGCGATCGTGTTGACGCCCACCGTGATCAGAATGGCCAGTGCTGCGGCAACAGTTGCACCCGGCATTCCGGCGGCTGAAAGTGTCATCGCGTCGACGTCGGCCAGCCCCGACAAGGCCGCCACCACGAACAGTCCCTGATTGCCGAAGTATCGTTGCGCGAACGTCGCGGCGAACAGCACGGCGGTAAGCACGGCAGCAAAGCGCAACACTTCGGAGAGCTGAAACGGATTCTTGTAGGCGAGTTCCGGGGCCTCGGCCGCCGAGCCACGCCGGTCGCGCCCTACCAGCACCATTGCCGAAATTCCTTGCGCTATTGCCGCGGCGAGGAGTGCCGGGGCCAGCACGATTGCCAGCGGCAGGTTGATGATGCCCGTCACCACCAGCACGCGCACCATCATCACGCAGCCCGCCGCGAGAATGCCACCCGCCAGCAGCCTCACGCGCGCTTCATTGCCGCGCGCCAGCCGTGCCAGTGAAAGAGTCACGGCGGTCGAGGCGAAAAGCCCGCCGAGTGCCGCCGCCAGCAACAGCCCCTTTTCGGGGCCTGCGATCTTTACCGCCGCATAGCCCGCGAAGGACACGGCAGCGATAAGGATCGTCATCAACCAGAGGTCATGCGGGTTGAGCGCATCCCACGGATCCATTGCGCGATCGGGCAACAGCGGAAGTGCGATGAAGGTCATGGCGCCCAGCAGCAGGCCTGAGCGGAGTTCGGTCCAGGTGACGCGGGTGAGAAAGCCGTGAAGCGCCGTCTTGTAGGCCAGCAGGCCGACTGCGGCGACCCCTGCCCCGGCGGCGACCGTCATGTCGCCCATCACGGCCAATGCGCCCAACATATAGGTGAGCAACGCGGCCACCAGGCTTGTGGCGCTGTAGTCGTCATCGCGCTGCCCTTCGCGCCACATGAATGCGGCGAGCACCGCGCCGAGGGTGACAAAACCCGCCGCCAGCAGCAGGATATTGCCGTTCTGCGAGAGAATGCCGAAGACGCCGCCCATCAGACCGATCAGCGAGAAGGTGCGAAGGCCCGCCGTGCGCTTCCCTTCCTCCTCGTCACGCTCTTTCCAGCCGCGCTCCAGCCCGATCACGAAGCCAAGGGCCAGAGCCAGCGCCAGCCGGAGGGCGAGTTCCTGAAGTTCCATGCTGCAAGTCTACGAGAAAGGCTGCCAGTTGTCGCGGGGCCTCAGCCGAAGTCTACAGCGGAATGTTGTCGTGCTTTTTCCACGGGTTCTTCAACTCCTTGTTGCCGAGCATGTTGAGGGCGCGGGCGATGCGCTTCCTGGTGCCGTGCGGCATGATCACTTCATCGAGGAAGCCGCGCTCGGCGGCGACGAAGGGATTGGCGAAGCGTTGCTCATATTCCTTCACGCGGGCTTGGATCTTCTCCGGGTTGCCGAGTTCGGGGCGATACAGAATCTCAGCAGCACCCTTTGAGCCCATCACGGCGATTTCTGCCGTGGGCCAGGCATAGTTCACGTCGCCGCGCAGGTGCTTGGATGCCATGACGACATAGGCGCCGCCATAGGCCTTGCGGGTAATGACGGTGATCTTCGGCACGGTCGCTTCCGCATAAGCAAAGAGCAGCTTGGCACCGTGCTTGATGAGGCCGCCATATTCCTGCGCCGTGCCGGGCAGGAAGCCCGGAACGTCGACAAGGGTCACGATCGGGATGTTGAAGCAGTCGCAGAAGCGCACGAAGCGGGCGCCCTTGCGTCCGGCGTCACTGTCGAGCACGCCCGCCAGCACCATGGGCTGGTTGGCGACGATGCCCACCGTGCGGCCATTGATGCGTGCAAGGCCTGTAATGATGTTGCGCGCATGCTGGTCCTGGATCTCGAAGAAATCGCCCTCATCCACCATCTTGTGGATCAGCTCCTTCATGTCGTAGGGCTGGTTCGGGTTGGCCGGGATCAGCGTGTCGAGCGAGTAGTCAAGACGGTCGGGGGGATCGAAGCTCGGCAGTTCCGGCATGGGGGACGTATTGGAGGACGGCAGGAAGTCAATGAGCCGCCGCATCTGAAGCAGGGCCTCAACATCATTGTCGAAGCCCTTGTCGGCAATCGATGATTTGGTCGTGTGGACCGACGCGCCGCCGAGTTCTTCGGCTGTCACCGTCTCGTTGGTGACGGTCTTCACGACATCGGGTCCGGTGACGAACATGTAGCTCGTGTCGCGCACCATGAAGATGAAGTCGGTCATGGCGGGAGAATAGACATCGCCTCCCGCGCAGGGGCCCATGATGACGGAAATCTGCGGGATCACGCCACTCGCCAGCACATTGCGCTGGAACACTTCACCATAGCCGCCCAGCGCGTTGACGCCCTCCTGGATGCGGGCGCCGCCGGCATCGAAGAGGCCGATGATGGGCGCGCGGTTCTGCAGCGCCATGTCCTGGATCTTGGTGATCTTGCGCGCGTGGGATTCCGAAAGCGAGCCGCCGAAGACGGTGAAGTCCTTGGCGAAGACATAGACGACACGGCCATTGACCGTGCCCCAGCCGGTGATGACGCCATCTCCGGGAAGCTTCTGGTCTTCCATGCCGAAGTCGGTGCAGCGGTGCTCGACGAACATGTCGAACTCCCCGAAGGAGCCCTGGTCGAGGAGCAGTTCAACCCGCTCGCGCGCGGTGAGCTTGCCCTTGGCATGCTGGGCCGCCACGCGCTTGGCGCCACC
>NZ_JBGSOZ010000159.1:0-13148 GCF_041738905.1 Aestuariivirga sp. | reverse complement strand
ACTGGCAAGCGCCTCGATAGACGTGGTAGCTTTCTTCATGGTGTTGCTCTCCATTCAGGATTGAACACCCCGAGCCTACGGCTCGAGGAGAGCAACGCCAACCTCACTCCAATTTTCTACATTGAGCGGGACATCCCCCTTCTGATTGCTGATAAAGTCATTCCCCGGCTTCTGGGCATCTACAGTGCAGCGCCAGGAATCCCCCACGAGCAAATCTTTCATCCTGGAGCCAAGGAAATTGCGGAACTCTCTCGGCTGGTTGTAGGGCCCGAGAATGAGGATGCCGCGGACTACATCTTGCAACTCAAAGACCGCGGTGTATCGCTTGATACTCTCCACGTTGAACTCCTCGAGCCAACCGCACGACATCTCGGCGAGTTGTGGACCGAAGACAAGGTTGATTTTCTGGACGTCACAATCGGTGTCAGGAGGCTTCAGCAGCTCGTTCACATCTTTGCCGGGTTGGATCAGGTGCCGCCATACGACAACAAGCGCCGTGCCTTGATCGTGGCCACTCCTGGCGAACAACACAGTTTTGGAAACGCCATGATCCAAAGATTCTTCCGGTCTGGCGGCTGGTATGTCTGCTCATGCCCTGGAGCAGATCTCCAGCATATATCTACACTTGTTGCGCAGGAGTGGTTCGGGATCGTTGGGTTCTCGATGAGCACGGACAAGCACATCGAAAGCCTGAGGACATCCATTGAGGCGGTCCGCAGGACGTCCCTGAACAACACGGTCGGGATAATGGTCGGCGGCCCAGCCTTTGTCGAGCGACCGGAACTCACCCTTGAGGTCGGCGCAGACGGAACAGCTGCCAATGCTCCCGCAGCCGTTGTTCTCGCGAAAAAGCTGCTTGTGCCCAGTCTTGTTACCGTAAATTAGTCGCATTCCGGAGCTTGGTTGGCAGTTGGCTTTGCAGACTGCGGCAGAGCTTTTTTCTGTGTGGAACGTGACTTGGATTTTTCTCTCAATCAGGCCAACGCCATCGAGGATCCGACATGACAGACAAAGTCAAAGTGCCTTTCCCGATAGCCCAAACTGCAGCCTTGCGTGCCAGAGTTCGTGAGCTTCGCCGGGAAGCAGCGAGGAAGCTTTGCCCAAATCCGCTGCAGGTTGTCCGGGTTGCCGAACTTCTTGCTGAGATCGCAGATGCAATTGAAGAAATCGTGATGACCCGCAATCCCAGAGTAGCGGCGGCCAACTAGGGCTGCTTTTTCCACCGCGGACTACTGCCAATCGACAGTGGTTTTGAGTCTGACTTCTGGCTTCTGATGTCTTGATTTTGCTGCGCCCGTGATTGCGCTCCCTAACGGGGTGAAACTTAAGTGTTCGGTCGTCGGCTTTCCAACGTTCTTGTTTTGGAGCTTGGCGCGATCTTCCTCAGGACTGTCATGAATCCGAGCACATCACCCTCTTCCTCGATGATCGGACTCCCCGCTGGAACGCGCCGTACATCGCTTTGAATTCCTGTCGAGGCGTCGGGCGGAACGATCCCTGCCCTCGCGGCTCCGGAAAGAAGTACAAGAAATGCTGCCTGAACTGATCTGGCTGCCAAAAACATTCCTGCCTACAATAGCAGCAGGAACCTGTAAGTCTGCACCGTATGGACAGAGGTTCATCTCCCGTCGATTGCGGTTGTCCCGGCGTGACGGTGGAAGAAATGAAAGCACGGCCCAGGTCTACTGGCTCAATGCGACAAGGCGAATGACAGAATGCGCATCAACGACGATCTGACAAAACCCGTACTACTCGATCCGAGTTCTATGGAGTGGCTTCCCAGCCCTGCCGTTGGTGTAGACCGGCGGATGCTCTACCGTGAAGGGGGCGAGGTCGCCCGTGCCACATCCATCGTTCGCTATGCCCCGGGAAGTGCGTTTCCGGCGCATGCACATCGCGGAGGCGAGGAGATCCTCGTCCTCGACGGCACGTTCCAGGATGAGCACGGCGACTATCCGGCGGGCAGTTACTTCCGCAATCCGCCGGGCACCCACCACAGTCCCGCAGCTACCAATGGTTGCGTGATCTTCGTCCGCCTCTGGCAATTCCGCAAGGGCGACCATGCCCAGATCGTCCGCCAGCCGGGCGAGGGCGAACTCCTGAAGCCGCGCGACGGTGTCAGCGCCGCCAGACTTCTGTTCGAGAATCATGCAGAGCGGGTCGTTCTCGAGACATGGACACCGGGGGCAGTCCTGACCATCCCGAATGACCGGGGCATCGAATTCGTAATCCTGTCCGGCATGGTGAAGGTGCAGGACAAATTGCTCACCCCACAAGGTTGGGGACGCCTCCCGGCAGGGCAACAGTTGACGGCCAAGGCAGGTCCCGAGGGTGCGCAGGTCTGGCTCAAGGATGCCCCGCTGCAACACGCAGACATCCTGCCGATGCCGGCTTGAACCGAACCAGGAAAAGATCATGACAACGCCACGGGTGGCTAGGCCTGTTCTTATCGTCGTGCGTGACGAGTGGAAGCATGTGGCAGAAAACTGGGCTGCTCTACATGCGCCGACTTCATCTGTTGTGGCTATGGGCAAGCATATGATGTTCTGGGACCGTGCCGCAGAGTTTAACCACTTGCTGGATCAGTTTTTCCAAGACCTCTGAGATGCATACCGGATGCACTGGAAAATGGCGCAATGTGGAGGGAGTTCGGCAACAGCAGGTTCAGCACTACCAAGCTTTACGCTCCAGTATGCCCACCGCGGGTTCTAATCCTACCGAGGGCGAGTGGACCAAATACAAAAGTACGCTCCCGCAGAATTTTTAAACTATTGAAATAGTGTGATCTTTTCCGACCGTACCGATTTCGTCGAGGTTCGGTCGGAATGAGACGAAGGGCCTTCTGAGACTGAATTTCGGCTTTAGCGCAGTCTCAGAAGTACGGTCGCCTCCGCCAAACCCTTTTGAATGCAAAAGGAATTTCGACGCTCTTCGGGGTCGTTCCGGAGTTTGCAATGGGAAACTGGCGGTTCGCGAGGGATTCGAACCGATGGTACGGCGAGTATCCGATTCCATTCGACTTCACACCGGAAGGAAGCAATGCTGTCATCAGCGGCAGAGCAGCGTTCTGCAGCAAGTTGAAATCAGCCCTGCTCACATGCGGGGCTTGAGGTGGTGCGAGAGCCAGATGGACTGGCTCAGGACAGGAGCACCAAGATGTCGAAGACCACAAAACCCAAGTCAAAGAAGGCCTCATCAGTAAAATCGAAGACCAAGGCCGAACAGGTCTTCAGCCTGCTGGCTCGCCCGGCGGGGGCATCGATTGCCGAAATGATGAAGTCGACCAGCTGGCAGGCCCACAGCGTCAGGGGCTTTCTGGCAGGCAGCCTGAAGAAGAAGGGACACACTGTGTCTAGCGAACTCGATCAGGGTGGCGTGCGCCGCTACCGTCTGGCAACTGCGGTGGAAGCATGAACGTCATTGTATCCCGGCAAGTTAACCCGGCAGGCGGAATTCCGCTTGCCGAAGACATAGCATTCAGGGCGAGGGTAGCGACAGATCTGGACAAGGCTCTCACCGCTCTCGAGCAGCTAGACGCCTCCAACATGCAAATTCGCTGGCGGGAGCTGTTCGGTCGCAATGCCCCTGCCCGCCTAGGTGCCGACCTGCTGCGACGGGCGATCGCTCATCGGCTGCAGGAACTGGCGCTCGGGGGCTTAAGTCGGCAGGCCGAGTTGCAACTCAAGGCGGCAAGCCAGCGGTCTGGAAAGAATGGCGCTGCTCGTAAGAGTGGCTCCACGGCGGCCATCATCAAACCCGGCACCCGCTTCATGCGGGAGTGGCAGAACGAGGTCCACGAGGTTCAGGCCATCGACACCGGTGACTTCGTCTATCAGGGCAAGGCCTACCGGAGCCTGTCGGTCATTGCCCGCGAGATCACCGGAACCCACCAGTCCGGTCCCCGCTTCTTCGGCATCGGCAAGAGTCACTACAGCGCCTCGGCCCGGGAGGTCACACATGGCTGAGCGTATCCCTGTGAAGCGCTGCGCCATCTATGTCCGCAAGTCATCCGAGGAGGGCCTCGACATGAGCTACAACTCGCTCGAGGCGCAGAGCGATGCCTGTGCTGCTTACATCGCCAGCCAGCGTCATGAGGGCTGGGTGAAGCTTGCAGAAGTCTATGAGGACGGCGGCTACTCTGGCGGCAACATGGACCGGCCGGGCGTGCAGCAACTACTCGCCGACGTCGCTGCCGGCAGGATCGACATCATCGTCGTTTACAAGATCGACCGCCTCACCCGCTCCCTCACCGACTTCGCCAGACTCAACGAGGTGCTGGATCAGAACAACGTCTCCTTTGTGGCTGTCACCCAGCAGTTCAACACTTCGACCTCGATGGGAAGACTGACACTTAACGTTTTGTTATCATTTGCCCAGTTCGAACGCGAAGTGGCCGGCGAACGCATAAGGGACAAGGTCGCGGCCTCGAAGAAGAAGGGCATGTGGATGGGCGGCCCGGTGCCACTGGGCTATGCTGTCAAGGATCGGAAGCTGGTGATTGTAGATAAAGAGGCGGAGATCGTCCGCACCATGTTCAAGCGGTATCTTGAGCTCCGCTCGGTGCGTCTCCTGCAACAAGATCATGAACGGCAAGGCGTCCGGTCGAGACTGCGACCGCAGAAGGACGGTCGTATCCTGGGAGGCCTTGTCCTTGGCCGCGGCGCCATCGCCCACATGCTGAAGAACCCGCTCTATGTCGGGCTGATCCGGTACCAGAGCGAACTGCATAAAGGCCAGCACGAGCCGATCATCGCCGCAGAGCGCTTCGACGCCGTCCAAACGGCTCTGGCAGAACAGGCACCGCGCGAGGACGCGCGCCCGAACCGACCAACTGGTGTTCTACTGAAGGGCATTGTCTTCGACGGCAATGGCAGTCGAATGCAGCCGACCTACAGTAACAAGAAGGGCGTTCGGTATCACTACTACACATCAGCAAAGCGCCTCAGATTGGCAAGCGATGATCCGCAGGGGATCAGGGTGCCCGCGGGCGATCTCGAGCACATTGTCATCTCCGCTGTGGCTGATCGTTTAAAGGATGCCAAGTGCATGCAGCAGTGGCTTGCACCACGCGCACAAACATCGGACCTGCCCGCTCTCCTGAAGCGCTGCGCTGATCTCGCCTCTCTCAGTTCATCCGCTTATTCAACAAGCGCTAGCAAGGCCACTGATCTGGTTCAGAAAGTGATCGTCACGAAGAAGGTCGTTGAAGTACAGATCTCAGGCGCAAAACTTAAGAAAGTGCTGGGCATCGTAGTACCACACGATCAGCATGATCGTCGAACAAATGTCATCCACGATCTCAACGGGCATTGCAAAGAAGATCGTGAATCACATCCAGATGTAATAACTATCGCCGTCACCAGCCATCTTCTTCGCTGCGGTAAACAGGTGAAGCTGGTGCTCGGACACGGTCCGGATCAGCCTTGTGAGGCGAAGCCGAAACTTGTCGAGATAATCACCAAAACCCGGCGCTGGTACGAGGGGCTCACCTCAGGGCGATATCCGACGTTACGGTCGATCGCCGTGCAAGAGAACTGCGACAAGTCCTATGTCAGCCGTCTGCTCTCGCTGGCCTTCCTGGCACCGGACATTGTCGAGCGCATCCTGACGGGCCATCACGCCGCAACACTCACACTGGAGCGGCTGCGCAAGGCGTGCCCCCTGCCCGCGCGATGGGAAGAACAGCGTGCCATGCTGCTCGACTGACCTGTGCTGAGGAAAATCGATGCATTCGGCCCGGCCATGTGCCGGGCTTCTTCGTTTCCTAATGGCACATGGAAATCAGGTCCATTTCGAACGGAGATGCTCGACGGGTGGCCCGATGCGCTCCGAATGCCATGCATCATTCCGTTGACCAGAATTCGGGTGTGTAGAGATTCCGGCGACGGACTCAGGGGAAAATGCCGCGAATTCTGGGAACTTGCGGCAACAGAGATACGCACACCCGCGTAACCAGCGGAGAACGCGTAGGAATTCAGGCTGGGCCAGAGAGATGAGGTTTGGTGGGAAAAGAATGGTGGGTGGTACAGGGATCGAACCTGTGACCCCTACCATGTCAAGGTAGTGCTCTACCGCTGAGCTAACCACCCACACCTGACATCAAGTGACGCCCCTATAGCTGGCGATTCCGTGGGGCGCAACCCCTGAATTCCGAAGGCCTTATCAGGCCGCCATCATGCGTTCGACCTCGGCCACCAGATCGCGCAGGTGGAAGGGTTTGGACAGGACCTTCGCATCTTTGGGAGCCTTGGAATCGGGATGCAGCGCCACGGCGGCGAAGCCGGTGATGAACATGATCTTGAGCGAGGGATCGAGCTCGGAGGCGCGCCTCGCAAGTTCTATCCCGTCCATCTCCGGCATCACGATGTCGGTCAGGAGCAGGTCGAAGGTCGTCTGCTTGATTTCCTCGAAGGCGCTGGCGCCCTCGCCAAAGCTCATGACCTGATGGCCGGCCTTCTCCAGGGCTTTCACCAGGAAGCGCCGCATGTCGTCGTCGTCTTCTGCCAGAATGATCTTTGCCATCGTCCTCGTCGACATCTAATCGCTTTCCGTCCGCTTTGTGAACACGCTGGAGCCGTTTTAACCTTTTAATCCATCGCCGGTAAACGCCGTATGAAATCCCGGAAACTCTGGACAGCGCGCGGCGGGTCATGGATATATACATCTTGCGCTACGGGTGAAACGAAGACGGCATGTCGGACAGCGACAAGGCATTGGCATTCGAGATTCTCTCCCCGCCCGAATGGACGGCGCCTGCGGTATTCAATTCGCCCCACAGCGGCAGGGATTTTCCGGCACATTTCCTGCGCCAGTCACGTTTGCCGCTGCAGTCGCTCCGGAAATCCGAGGACTGCTATGTCGATGAGCTCTTCATGTCCTGCATCGACCACGGGGCCCCCATGCTGCGTGCCCTTGTGCCGAGGAGCTACATCGACCTGAACCGCGAGCCCTACGAGCTTGACCCGCGCATGTTCTCGGGCGAACTGCCGGGCTACGCCAATACCGGGTCTCCCCGCGTCGCCGGCGGGCTTGGCACCATTCCCCGGATCGTGTCGGAGGGGGAGGACATCTACCGCGGCCGCATCGAGTTCGCCGAGGTCCGCCGCCGCATCGATCAGATCTACGTGCCCTATCACCGCACCCTGACGGCGCTCTCCAATGCCGTTCTGGCCAAGGCCGGCGAGGTTCTGCTCGTCGACTGCCATTCGATGCCGGCAAGCGCCACCGCCCATGTGGTGCCGGCTTCGGCGGGCGGAGTGGATGTGGTGCTGGGCGACCGGTTCGGTGCCTCCTGTGCGGAGGATATTCCCGCCTTTCTCGAGGAGCGGATGGAGGCTCATGGCCTCAGGGTTCTGCGCAACAAACCCTATGCGGGAGGCTTCATCACCCAGAATCATGGCGCGCCGCACCGGGGCCAGCATGCGCTGCAGATCGAGATCAACCGCAGCCTCTACATGAACGAGGCGACGCTGGAAAAGACAGGGGATTTCGGACGGCTTGCGGGCGTACTCGCAGAAGTTGTCGCAGGCCTTCTGGTTTACGTCGAGGATCGCTTCGCCCCCCGGCAGCTTGCCGCCGAATAGGCGGGGTATTGCGCAAGGCGAAAAAAAGGGCCGATACACCAAGGTGACCGGCCCAAGTCTAGGGAGGAAACGCCCAGGAAGGGCTGCGAGGCATCTCTGCCTCACGAGCGGGGATATGGCAGCGCAAAATGGATGAATCAAGCCCCAACCGGCAGAATTTTGCACAACTGGTCAAAAATTGCACGGCACCGTGCCGGTAATTTCACCAGAAATATTTGAAATGGAACGGCTTTTTCAATTTCGATACATCTGCTCATAAAGCCATGCAGAATCCACATAAATCCAAAACTGATGCTGCAATGCAACACAAATGCCCCTTGAGGGCATCGTGGACCTCCCATAGGAAGGCAGCACCGCGAAAGAAAGACCTCCATGCCCGCACCCGACTGGACCGAACTGACCCGCTTCGCCCTTGCGCTTGCAGAGGCGTCCGCCCGCGAAATCCTCCCTTACTTCCGGCGCAACACAGCCGTCGAGGTCAAGGACGGGCCGGTCTGGGACCCGGTGACGGAGGGTGACAAGGCCGGCGAGCGCATCATCCGCAAGATGATCGAGGAGCGCTATCCGGACCATGGCATCCACGGCGAGGAATATGGCTGGAAGGAAGGAACATCCCCCTTCACCTGGGTTCTGGACCCCGTGGACGGCACGCGCTCCTTCGTCTGCGGCATGCCCACCTGGGCCACTCTCATCGGCCTGAGCCATGAGGGAAAGCCCTCGCTGGGCCTGATGAACCAGCCGGTGGTGGGAGACATGTTCTACGGCAATCCTGAAGGCGCCTGGCACAGCTATCGCGGCGCCACGCAGGCAATCCGCACCCGCTCTGGCATCTCCCTGTCGCAGGCCTCGATCGGCACCACGGCGCCTGAACTCTACCGCTCGGAGGAAAACCAGCGCCGTTTCCAGCGCCTGAAGGCATCCGCCCAGCTCACCCGCTATGGCGGTGACGCCTATTTCTTTTGCATGATGGCGTCAGGCCACCTCGACATCGCCATGGATTGCGGGTTGCAGCCCTATGACATCACCCCCCTCCTCCCGATTGTCACGGGTGCTGGCGGTTTTGCCGCCGAATGGACGGGCGGCGATCTTTCCAAAGGCGGCAACGTCATCACGGCGGGCTCGCAGCCGCTTCTCGACGAGGCATTGGCCATCATGTCCGCCTGATTGCGCGATTTTGCCCCTCTTCTATAGTCGTGCCTGAAAAGGAGTTTCCGATGACCGCACTGAAGAGCTGGGCCGAGACCGCATCGCTTCTGGTCGATACCGCGATGGGGCGGCGCAAGGCCGACATGGTCATCAGCAAGGGCCGCTGGGTGAATGTCCATTCGGGCGAGATCATCCCCGCGATCGACATCGCCATCACCGCTGGCCGCTTTGCCTATGTGGGTTCTGATGCATCCCACGCCATCGGTCCCGCCACACAGGTGATCGAGGCGGAAGGCCGTTACATGGTGCCTGGCCTGTGCGACGGCCACATGCATGTGGAAAGCGGAATGGTGACCGTCACCGAGTTCGCCCGCGCCGTCATTCCGCATGGCACGACGTCGATGTTCATCGATCCGCATGAGATCGCAAACGTGCTGGGCCTGCCCGGCGTGAGGCTGATGCATGACGAGGCCATGGGGCTTCCGGTGAACGTCTTCGTGCAGATGCCCTCATGCGTGCCGAGCGCACCGGGACTTGAGAATCCCGGCGCGGAACTTGGACCCGACGAGGTCCGCGAGGCCATGGGCTGGCCCAACATCATCGGCCTCGGAGAGATGATGAACTTCCCCGGCGTGGTCAATGGCGATGCCAGGATGCTGGCCGAGATCGCCGCCACGCAGGAGGCGGGAAAGACCGTGGGCGGCCACTATGCCTCACCTGACCTGGGGCTTCCCTTCCACGCCTATGCCGCGGGCGGGCCTGCCGATGACCATGAGGGAACCCGCGCGGAAGATGCCATCGCCCGCGTGCGGCAAGGCATGCGCGCCATGCTGCGGCTGGGCTCCGCCTGGTATGATGTTGCCTCGCAGGTGAAGGCCATCACCGAGTCAGGCCTCGACTCGCGTAATTTCATTCTGTGTACGGATGACTCTCACTCGGGCACGCTGGTGAACGAGGGCCACATGAACCGCGTCGTCCGCCATGCCATCGCGCAAGGGCTGAAGCCCATCACGGCGATCCAGATGGCAACGCTCAACACCGGCCAGCATTTTGGCCTCGAACGCGAACTGGGCTCGATCACGCCCGGCCGCCGCGCCGACCTCTTCCTCACGTCCGACCTCGTGGCGCTCCCCATCGAGCTGGTGATCGCACGCGGAACCGTGCTGGCCGAGCACGGCAAGCTGACCGCCGATATTCCTGCCTTCGACTACCCTGCTTCCGCCAAGAACACCGTCAACATGGCGCGTGACCTGACGGACAAGGACTTCGCCATAGCCGCCCCCAAGGGCGCCAACAAGGTGACGGCGCGTGTCATCGGCGTCATCGAGAACCAGGCGCCGACCAAGGCACTGGAGAAAGAACTGAAAGTCTCCTCAGGCCTCGTCGATGCCGACATGGCCTCGGGCGTCTGTCAGATCGCATTGGTTGAGCGCCACAAGGCCACGGGCGGCGTCACCAATGCCTTCGTTTCGGGCTTTGGCTACAATGTGGACTGTGCGGTCGCCTCGACCGTGGCGCATGACAGCCACCACATGATCGTCGTCGGCACCAGCCGCAGCGATATGGCGGTGGCCGCCAACATCCTGCGCAAGGTGGGCGGCGGCGCGGTCGTCGTCAGCAAGGGCCAGCAGCTGGCACTGGTCGAGCTTCCCATTGCCGGACTGATGTCGGACGAGCGCGCCGAGATTGTGGCGAAGAAGGCGGACCAATTGGTCGCCGCCATGAAGGCCTGCGGTTGCACCCTGAACAACGCCTACATGCAGCATTCCCTGCTGGCGCTGGTTGTCATCCCCGAACTGCGCATCTCGGACAAGGGCCTGATCGACGTGACCCGATTTGCGGTGACAGACCTGTTTGTGACAGGCGGTAATCAGTGAAGGGCCTTTCAGATCCGCCCGTTCGTTTGAGCACTAGGTGTCTAATCCCACAGTTTGATGAAGCGATCCTTTCATAGGTATGGAAAAGATGCACTCTGCCCTGTGCGCAATTCGCCGAACATTTTTTTGACCCTGGCACGCGGAGCGACACAAATGCGCAACAGCACCACCGCGACAGGGCCATAGAGGTTGGCGCGTCATCCTGCCCAAGCGCAACGATGCCTAGTCCAGCCGATATACCCGTCGTGCCGTGGCTGACGCTACTTGCGTTTGCTCGGCATCACTTAGCCCCGACAACAAATCATGAGACAGGTCGATCCATTCGGGAAGACCAGTGCCCAAATTGACCACTGGCCAATCGCCACCCCAAACCATTCGTTTGGGACCAAAGGCCGCAAGGACGTGATCCACCCACGGCTGAAGCGTCGCCTTGTTCGCCGTCCCCGCCGCGCAATAGGCGGAGATGCCTGACATTTTCACATGGACATGCGGCAGGGCGGCAAGCGCGCTTATCCCCTTAGCCCATTCGGAAAACCCGCCCCCCGCGATATCGGGCACGCCGCAGTGATCCAGCACCAGTGGCTGATCCGGGCAGGCCCGCGCCAGATCAACCGCAATCGGCAATTGCCGCGCAAGCACACAGATGTCGAAGGCCCATCCCCGCGCACCGATTTTTGCCAGATTACGCCGAAAGGTCGGTGTTTGAGGCAGCGCATCCGGCATCACATGTAGGATGCGGCGAAAGCCGTGGACCTTCAGACCTTGGCATTCGTCAAGCCAATCGTCGAAACCTTCATCTTCTTCTGGTCGGCATGAGGCGATCTGGCCCAAAAGACCATTCTGCCCGACCAATCCCGCCACGAACCGCGCTTCGGTCTTGTAGTCGGCGTCATCGACACCCGCTTCCATGAAAAGCGCCCCGGCTATGCCACGCCCCGCAATCAGGGCGGCATAAACTGCAAGGGTGAAATCTCCCGTGGCCAGCGCCGGTATCCCGGAGGTCCAAGCGTAGCCCAGCCGGTCGCGGTAGATCAGGTGAAGATGGGTATCGATTAAATCCATTTCCGTCCTCCTGTCGGGTCAGATACTTCAAGCCAAGTCCGTGATCACATCCTGCCGTTGTCGGCCAAGGCTCTGCACCCCAAGTTCCACCACATCGCCCGGCTTCAGGTAATGCGGCGGTTTCTGGCCGAGCCCCACGCCGGGCGGGGTGCCGGTCGAGATCACATCGCCTGGATGCAGGGTCATGAACTGTGACAGATAGCTGACCAGATGCGCCACGCCGTAAATCATCGTGCGGGTCGAGCCATCTTGATAGGTCTTGCCGTTCACCTTCAGCCACATCGGCAGGTTCTGAGGATCAGCCACTTCGTCACGGGTCACGAGCCAGGGGCCGAGTTGTCCAAAGTTGTCGCAGGATTTGCCCTTGGTCCATTGGCCCGAGCGTTCAATCTGGAAAGCGCGCTCCGACACGTCATTCGTCACCGCATAGCCCGCCACATGGTTCAGCGCCTCGGCTTCGGTCACATACTTGGCGCGGGTGCCAACGATGACAGCCAACTCGACCTCCCAATCGGTCTTTTCAGACCCTCGGGGAATGATGATCGGGTCATTCGGGCCGCAGATGGCAGAAGTTGCCTTCATGAAGATGATCGGCTCGGGCGGTACAGTGGCGCCGGTTTCTGCGGCATGGTCGGAATAGTTCAGCCCGATGCAGATGAACTTGCCGGTGCCCGCCACGCAAGGACCAAGGCGCGTGGCCTTCGGAACGACGGGCAGGCTTTCGGGATCAATCCCGCGCAGCATCGCCAACCCGGTGTCGGACAAGACAGCCCCGCCAATGTCGGGCACCAGCCCGGTCAGATCGCGCATCGTGCCGTCGTTGTGCAAAAGGCCGGGCTTTTCGGCACCCAAAGAGCCATGTCTCAGAAGTTTCATTGTTCTCTCCTCAGGTATTTGCCCAGCCACCGTCGATCACATGGGCGACGCCGGTGGTGTAGGCGCTTTCGTCACTTGCCAGATAAACCACAAGCGCTGCGATTTCGTCCGGCTGACCGATTCTGCCAATTGGCTGACGGGCGATAAACGCCTTGCGGGCCGCCTCATAATCGCCGGTATCGCGCAGGCGCTGTTCCAGCGACGGGCTTTCCACCGTTCCGGGGCAGATCGCGTTTGCGCGAATACCGCGTGAGATGAAATCAGCGGCGATGGATTTAGTTAGCCCGATCACCCCGGCCTTGGTGGCTCCGTAGACAAAGCGGTTGGGGGCGGCGATGACCGATCCCGCGACCGAGGCCATGTTGATGATCGACCCACCCCCGCCCGCAATCATGCCCGGCAGGAAGGCGCGGCACATCCGGTACATCGCCGTCATGTTCAGATCGAGGCTGAAGGCCCACTGATCCTCGTCACAATCCAGAATGGTGCCCGTCGCGACAAAGCCCGCGCAGTTGAACAGCACATCCAAACGGCCCGCCGCCGCCACCGCCTCGGCGATCGAGGCCGGGTCGCGCACGTCCAGAACCCGGGTTTGCAGGCCCGC
>NZ_JBGSOZ010000032.1:0-4457 GCF_041738905.1 Aestuariivirga sp. | reverse complement strand
AATCCGCGCCGCGCGGGCGTCCGGCCGAGAAGTCGTCATCGCCGGCCGCGCCATGCGCAACACCATCGAGGCGGCGCGTGCCTGCGGCATGCTGAAGGATTCAGGCCGCCTGCTGGACGAGGAAGAGTTCGGTTACCTGCCGCCCGACAAGGTGATGTTGCTATGTACGGGCAGTCAGGGCGAACCCCGTGCCGCCATCGCGCGCATCGCCGAGGACCAGCACCCGCATGTCTCGCTGGATGTGGGCGACCTCGTGATTTTCTCCTCCAAGACCATTCCGGGCAACGAGAAGGAAGTGAGCCGCGTACTGAACAACCTGGCCCGCCTCGACATCGATGTGATCACTGGCGAGGAGGAGCTCGTGCATTCCTCCGGTCACCCACGGCAGGACGAACTGAAGCTTCTCTACGAGTGGGTGCGGCCCAAGTCGCTGATCCCCATGCATGGCGAGCCGCGCCACCTTCGCGCCCATGCGCTTTTTGCAGAAGCCAACGGCATCCGCGATGTACTGATCCCGAGGGATGGCCACATCACCCGCCTCGCTCCCGGACCGCTGGAGCACATCGACGAGGCACCAGCCGGCCGGCTTCACGTCGACGGCCGCCTCATCGTCCCGAGTGATGACGGGCCAGCCAAGCAGCGCCGCAAGCTGAGTTTCGTCGGCATTGTCTTCGTGACCGTCGTGATCAACGGCAAGCAGGAACTGGCGGCCGATATCGAGGTCCTCACCGATGGCCTGCCCTTTGGCCTTTCCGACGAGTTGCTGGAAGCAGCCGAGCAGGCGGTGGGGTCCACGCCGAAGCCGCGCCGCAAGGACAAGTCGAGCCTGTCTGAAACCGTACGCGTGGCGGTCCGCCGTGCGGCGGATACAGTCTGGGGCAAGAAGCCAATCGTGAAGGTGACGGTCGTTCAGGTCTAGGTTGTGATCAGGCGGCGGCGCTGTGCGCGGGCCGGGACGCCATGACGAAGCGGTCGCGGCCCGCGGCCTTGGCCTGATACAGGGCTTCGTCCGCAGCTTTCATGATCTCGGAGAGCGGGACCCCTGCCTCATCGTGAGCGACACCGACGGATACGCTGAGCGGCACGCGCTTGCCGTTGAGTTCGAGGTTCTGGTTCCGCACGGCCGCGCCGAGGCCCGCCGCCAGCAACTCCGCCTGCGCTGCGGTCACGCCCGGCATGTAGATCCCGAATTCCTCGCCGCCGAGCCGTCCGGCCAGTCCCTTTTCGCCCGCGGCCTGCATCGTCACCCGGGCCAGCAGCATCAGCGCGGCATCGCCGCCATGATGGCCGTGATTGTCGTTGATCGACTTGAAGTGGTCCGCGTCGATCATCAGGAAATAGCCGCCGCGACCCCGCGTCTGTTCCACGGCGCTCAGAAAGTAGCCGCGTGCGAGAAGGCCTGTCAGGCTGTCGAATTTCACATGCGCATCGAGGCGCGCAATGGTCGCGTCCAGCCGCGCGGTGGTCTGGTTGATGCGGAGGAACATCACCAGTACGATCAGAGCCATCGGGGTCACGATCAGCAGCGGAATTGCGATTCGCGTTACATAGATCGGCAGTTCCACAGGCAAGGGAAGCGGCGGAAGGAACAGCCACAGCAGGATGAAAGGCGCCGACACACTCAGAAGCATGGCGAGGCCCAGCCAAACGGCGACCTGAATCTTGTTGGTAATGCGCAGCAATCCGGGGTCCCTCCCTCTTGCACAAGGCTAGCGGCGGATTCTTGCGAAACCCTGACATGTCTGTTGCCGCTTGAGGTTTCGGTTAATCCAAGGTTGCAGGGCGCCCTCATGATTCTGGAGCCAGAAATGCTATAAGGCGCGAATCATGAGCAAGCACATTCCCCCGCCCGAGAGCCCCAAGGGCATTGAAAAAATCGACCTGAAGGATGCGCTGGAAGAGCGCTACCTTGCCTATGCACTGTCCACAATCATGCACAGGGCGCTTCCCGATGTGCGCGACGGATTGAAGCCGGTCCATCGCCGCCTTCTCCACGTCATGCAGCTTCTGCGCCTCGATCCCAACACGGCATTCAAGAAATCCGCCAAGATCGTGGGCGACGTGATGGGCGGCTATCATCCACATGGCGACCAGTCGATCTACGATGCACTGGTGCGCCTCGCACAGGATTTTTCCTCGCGCTATCCGCTGGTCGACGGGCAGGGCAATTTCGGCAACATCGACGGCGACAGTGCCGCCGCCTACCGGTACACCGAAGCCCGCATGACGGAAGTTGCGAAGCTTCTGCTGGAAGGGCTGGACGAGGACACGGTCGACTTCCGCCCCAACTACGATGGCTCCGTGCAGGAGCCGGTGGTGCTCCCCGGCGCCTTCCCGAACCTTCTCGCCAACGGCTCATCCGGCATTGCCGTCGGCATGGCGACGTCGATCCCGCCGCACAACGCATCCGAGCTTTGCGACGCGGCGCTGTACCTCATCAAGACGCCCAATGCGACGGACGAAAAGATTGCCCAGCTGGTCCAGGGCCCCGACTTCCCGACCGGTGGCATCGTCATTGACGACCGCGCCTCGATCATCGAGGCCTATCGCACCGGCCGTGGCGGCTTCCGCGTTCGCGCCCGCTGGCATCAGGAGGAACTCGCACGCGGTACCTGGCAGATCGTCGTCACCGAAATTCCCTATCTGGTGCAGAAGAGCAGGCTGATCGAGAAGATCGCTGAACTTCTGACCGCCAAGAAGCTCACGCTTCTGGGCGATGTACGCGATGAATCGGCGGAAGATGTCCGCCTCGTTCTGGAGCCCAAAAGCAAGACGGTCGACCCGACGCTGATGATGGAGCAGCTCTTCCGCAACACGGAACTCGAGTCCCGCATCCCGCTCAACATGAACGTGCTGAGCCACGGCAAGGTGCCGAAGGTGATGGGCCTCAGGCAGGTGCTGCGCGAATGGCTGGACCATCGGAAAGACGTGCTGGTCCGCCGCTCGCGCTTCCGCCTGGCCGAGATCGCCCGCCGCCTTGAAATCCTCGAGGGCTATCTCGTTGCCTATCTCAATCTCGACGAGGTGATCCGCATCATCCGCGAGGACGACGAGCCGAAGCAGGTCTTGATGGCCACCTTCAAGCTCACCGACAACCAGGCCGAGGCGATCCTCAACATGCGCCTGCGCTCGTTGCGGAAGCTTGAGGAAATGGAAATCCGCGGCGAGCATGCAAAGCTCGTGAAGGAGCAGAAGGGCCTCAACGCGCTGCTGAAGTCGGAAGACGAGCAATGGGCGAAGATCTCGGAAGAGATCAAGGCGGTGAAGGAGAAGTTCTCCAAGAAGACCGTGCTTGGCCGCCGCCGCACCGACTTCTCGGAAGCACCCGAGATCGACGTCGACCTCGAACAGTCGATGATCGATAAGGAACCCGTCACGGTGGTTTGCTCGGAGAAAGGCTGGATCAGGACCATGAAGGGCCACCTCGAGGATTTCTCAGGGTTGACCTACAAGGACGGCGACACCGCCCGCTTCACCTTCCATGCCATGACGACCGACAAGGTGATGGTCTTCTCGTCGTCGGGCAAGTTCTTCACGCTCGACGTGGCGAAGCTTCCCGGCGGGCGAGGCCACGGCGAACCTGTGCGCCTCATGTGCGATCTCGATGCAGCCGACCAGATCGTGTCGCTCTTCGTCCATGTGCCCGGAACGAAACGCCTGCTTGCCTCCACCGAGGGCGATGGCTTCATCGTGACGGAAGAGGAATGCCTCGCCACCACGCGCAAGGGAAAGCAGGTTCTGAACGTGAAGGCTCCGGTAGAGGCCGTGCTTTGCGCCAGCGTGCCGGACGATGCCACCCACATCGCCACCATCGGCGAGAACCGCAAGATGGTCATCTTCAAGCGCGCCGACGTGCCTGAAATGGCGCGCGGCAAGGGCGTGCGCCTGCAAAGGTTCAAGGACGGGGGATTGAGCGACGCGCAGGCCTTCAGGCTGAAGGACGGCCTGAGCTGGACCGATTCATCGGGCCGCAACTTCATCGTCACCGATCTCAAGGAGTGGATCGGCGAACGGGCCCAGGCCGGAAGGCTGCCGCCCAAGGGCTTCCCGAAGAACAACAGGTTTACCCGTCAGTTCAGAGAATAAAATCCTGTGCAGAGTATGCTTCACCGGGTCCGATCTGATCAATAGTGACGCCTTCGAGCACAATTCTGTTCTCGCCAACAACAATTGCAGCGAAACCCGTCGCCAGATCGGTCTCAATGTAATTATGAATGAAGTCAGAAAATCCGCGAAAGTTCGTCATGTCGCTAATGTCCAGTTTCTCGGCGTCGCGCGGACTGAAATCGGCAATCACATCCTGCCCTGAGTTGAAGTAGCCCGCATTCGCCAGATGACATACTGATTTGTGGCGGCATTGCGCCGATTCAGGTATAATTATCAGCAGTTTAACCTGAACCATATGAGGCCATCATGGAGAACCCAGCGGGTGAACCGAATGATAGTACTCTGCGCCT
>NZ_JBGSOZ010000120.1:0-10101 GCF_041738905.1 Aestuariivirga sp. | reverse complement strand
TGCTCTCGGCCGAGAGCGCCACCGGCGCCTGGCCCGACAAGGCCGTGGCCACCATGGACCGCATCGCCCAGGCCGTCGAGCGCGACACGCTCTATCGTGGCATCATCACCGCGCAGCGCACCGAGCCGCAGGCGACCAGTGCGGATGCCATCTCGAATGCCGCGCGCTCCATCTCGGAAACGCTGAAGCTGTCGGCCATCGTCTGCTATACGGGCTCAGGCTCCACAGGCGTGCGCATGTCGCGCGAGCGGCCCGACACGCCCGTCATCGCGCTGACCCCCATCCCGTCCACCGCCCGCCGCCTCGCCCTTGTGTGGGGACTGCACTGCGTGTTGAGCGACGATGCCCGCGACCTCGACGACATGGTGACGAGGGCCACCCGAATCGCCTTCGACGAAGGCTTCGCCGAAGCCGGCCAGCGCATCATCATCACCGCAGGCCTGCCGCTGGGCACGCCGGGCGCCACCAACATGCTGCGGATTGCGTATGTGGGCAAGAACGGCGTGGCGGGGAGCTGACCAGTCGGTCTGTTTGTGGGACTCCAGATCAGGAATCGCCGGTGCATGTGTCCTTGCGAAGCCGGGCGCCACGGCCTGCTTGGAATTTTCGCTGCTGGACGGAAAGACGCGGCGCCAGCGCTGTCCAATTTGTAATTGTGTTTTTACCAATCTGAACATTCAAGTAAGTCCGTCAAAATGCGGCTTATGCATGGTTGCATTTCCCACCGGAATACGCAGACGGACTGGCGCGGTTGCAGATGACATTTGATGCATGTCAAAGACGCATTAGAAGATTCGAATATATAAGCAAGCATCAGCTTTTGGTCATTGGCGTGATGCAGACCGAGGGTTGATCGCTCCGGAGCTTTTGAAGTCCGGACGTAAAAAGCGAGAACATCGGGGAAAGGCATTTCAGGCTCTCTGGCTTGAATTGGAATGGTTCGGTCAGGACATGGCTGGACCGAATGGGAATCTGTGCCTTTCGTCCATCGCTCGGCAAAACGGCCCGAACGCGCGGCCAAACCTGTATTGAATTGGGAGAACTGCTTATGTCTGACATCAACTTGCCCCTGGCACCGGAACCCGATGGCACGCAGGACGTGGACCTGCCGCTGAACACGACACCGACCTACACGGCAACTCACGTCTTCAGCACCAACGACATTACTGGCACATTCGGCGGCCTGACGCAGGGCGACGTGCTGCCAGGCGAAACGCCTGTCATCGACTTTACGGCCGATCCGAAGGTGACGAAGGAAGGTGTCGATCTTTATCCGATCAACAGCGAGTTCGGTTACATCGTCACGGACTTTATCGGCGCGGTCGAAAAGACTTTTGACGGCAACCCGGAATACGAGGAAGGCTGGGCTGGCGATCTCAAGAATGAGTTCGGCGAACAGACTGGCCTCGTCGTTTCCGACTCGCCCACCGATGTGTTCCTGACGCCCGCCCGCTTGGGCACATGGCTGGTCGGCATGGGCGGCGAATCGATCAAGGCCTCGACGGAGCACTACAGCGTCATGCAGGCGCTTCTCTCCGATCAGGACTATTCGGGCGATCCGGATGCGCTCTATCCGCTCGACGATACATTGACCATCGTAGGCGGCACCTATGACGGCTGGGATCTCGCGGAAGCCATCGCCGATGCCGGTGACGTGAATGGTGACGACGTCGCCGATATCAAGGACGTGCTCGCACCGAACGAAACGACCATCACCGAAAACATTGCCGTTGGCGATGACTACTCGGTTTCGGTCAAGGATGACGGCAAGGTGCTCTACCGCTGGGGCAATGCCATCAAGAAGCCCAACGACATCCGTATCGAAGCCGAAATCGCGCTGCCGGATGAATGGAAGGCGGACACGAGCGATGCGACAGGCCTTCAGCCGCTCTACATCGTGTCGCAGGCTGAACTGGTGGTACGTCACACCATCACGAACAACCCCAACGACCAGATCAGGCCGGAAGATTACGAGAACGAGGCGGCCACCGGCACGCTTCCGACCTACGAAATCCTTCCTGACGGCAAGTGGGTGTCGACGGATGACTACTATGCGGGTGATGGTACCTTCTATCCCGCAGGAACGGTTCTCAAGGATCCGGCCCTCGCCGCAGAAGCAGTGAACTCTGCGTTGTTTGGAACCGGCGCATTGTCGACGGACATGCTGCAGGGCTTCACCAACGCCTGGTATCAGACCATGGACCGCGAACCTTTCGAACCGGTCCTGAATCCTGATGGTACAGACTACGAAGTCGGCCCGCGTTGGCGCCTGAAATCCGACAAGTACGGCCAGGACCTTCCCTCTGTGACCATCCCGGTCGATCCGAGCCTGCAACCGCCTCCTACGCAGGACCAGGTGAAGTACGATGTGGGCGCGGAAACCCAGACCGTCATAAACCTGAAGGACTGGGCCACCATATCTCCGCTCACCACTAGCATGGGCTGGCTCAATGCCGCAGGCACCGTGTCGATCAATGGCATGAACTACACCGACAACTTCGACGTCGCCTTCTACGTCAAGGGCGACCAGAAGCCGGCAACACTCTACGATGCGACGCTCGTCATGTCGTATGAGGAAGCCACCATCAATGCCGAAGGTGCGGCCATCGACGGCACCGCCGGCGATGATGTTCTCGTCGGCGTGGGCGGCAATACTTTCACCGGCCTCGGCGGCGAAGACCTCTTCGTCCTGTCCTACGGCACGACCGAGAACGTCTGGCTTGATGCGAACGTCGTCACCGACTTCGAGGTTGGCGTCGATCTGATCGGCCTTCTCGGCCTCGATGTGAACAACCTCAACATCGCCGAGACTATGACGCAGGCTGTGGTGAACGGAAACCTCGAGATCTATCTCGATGGCTACCTGATCGCCACGCTGAACGGCATCACCGAAGAACTCGATCTGACCAGCTTCCAGGTCCTCACCCAGCAGTATGGTGCGGTCGCCTCGGCGCTGATCATCGGCACGGACGGCGATGACGTCCTGATCGGTGACGAGTTTGACAACAAGATCGTGGGTCTTGCCGGCGACGACAATATCCAGGGCCTCGGCGGCAACGACAACCTGATCGGGCAGACGGGGCGTGACTCCCTGTTTGGCGGAGACGGCGACGACCGCCTCTCGGGCGACAGTCAGAACGACACGCTTTCGGGCGGCGCCGGCAATGACAACCTGCTCGGCGGAACCGCCTCTGACCTGCTGGCCGGCGACGTAGGTGCCGACCTGCTGACGGGCGGTGCCGATGCTGACGTCTTCGACTACAACGCCATTTCAGACAGCGTTGGTGGCGGTGGACGCGACACGATCCTCGACTTCGAGGTCGGTATCGATCTGATCGACCTCTCGGGGATCGACGCCGACACGTCGGTCGATGGCGATCAGGCCTTCACCTTCATCGGCAACGGGACCTTCAGCGGAGCAGCGGGCGAGCTTCGTGTCGTAGCGGTCGGAACCGACTGCGTGGTGCGCGGCGATATTAATGGCGATGCCATCGCGGACATCGCGATCTATGTCACCGGACACACCAGCCTCGCCGTGACCGACTTCATTCTCTGAGATCGGAAGAACAGACTGCACGACAAGTTCCGGGGGCCGAAAGGCCCCCGGTTTGCGTTCCATCGCATTCTCATGGTCGATATTCCTTCGGTCGCGGCAGCCAGAGTGTTTGATGCGGTTTCCGAAAATTCTTGAACCGCACAACACACAGCAAGACGAAAATATTGTTCGGGCATTGGCAGATAGTTTGAAAAAGCTGACGCGCTAAGTAAGCATCGCAATGCATACGCGTTGATACATGTCAATGCACCCGCCTCGCATCTGAGTATCCTGTAAATACGAGCATGAACTTGCAACAGGAGGTAAACATGGTTGACACTTTGGTTTCTGAGGCTGGCGGCTCTGGCGATCTGTATGGTGATCTCTGGGTTCTGTTGCGCGACCTCGACCCATCGGATGGCGGAGGCAATGGTGAGCCGATACTCGATGAAAACGGTCAGGTGATACCGATCGGCTTCAACGCGGAGACCGGCGAGATATTCCCGATCCACCTCGTCGCGAGCCCCGAGGGGGACTACGAGGTGCCAGCCGACCTGCTACCCTTCGTGCAGGAGATCAATCTCGAGCGGGCCAACATCATACGGTCGCCAGACTCCGTGATGGAGGCCGCGCTGGAAGAAGCGCTCGCCAAGATCGAGAACGGTACCACCATTACCACGTCAGTGGATGGCCGGATCGCCGTCGATGGCGTGCTGATCGACTCGCCGCGCGAGAACCTCGCGCTCTATCATCTGATCATGACTGCCGGTGGTGCTATGAGCTGGACCGAGGCCCAGGCCAATGCGGCGGCCAGCCTGCCGGTGGAACTCGTCGATCTGCTGTCCTCCGGCTGGAAGCCGACGGGCCTGCTCGCCGGCGTGTTTTCAAAGTTCGTGCCAGTCGACATGGACGGTGTGATCACCGCGCATACGTTCATGGGCGTAAACGAAGTGACCGATGTGGGCGGTACGCCGCAGATCGATTACTTCAGCTTCATTGACGGCGGCGCCGAGAGCTTCAACTACGATCGCGCCGCGACCTACGGCAATGTCTGGATCAAGTGGTACCAGGACATGGACGGCGATCCGTCCGACCTGGAAGCTGTCCAGCGCACTGTTCTGGATGCGGTCTGGGGTTCCGACAACAACGGCGACGGCCTCAATGACGTTGGCAGCGGAGCGAACTGGGTAGACGAGTACCTGACGCTCTCCGCCGATGGATTGAGTTTCGAGACATTTGCCGCGACCAGCGCCGGCATCAATGACTGGGCGCAAGCGGTGGAAGATGCTCGTGCGGTCATCTACACCGTACACGAGTCGATCGGGGCCTCGGAAGTGGCGCCGCCACCCGTCGTTGATGACGTGCTTGAGGGCAGCGCATGTGCCGACCTTCTTACGGGCTGGGGTGGCGATGACGTGCTTCTAGGCCGTGGCGGTGACGACATTCTGGAAGGCGGTGACGGCGACGACGTGCTGGCTGGCAACCGTGGCGACGACTACCTGGAAGGCGGTGCGGGCAACGACGTACTCCGCGGCGGACCTGGCGCCGATACCCTGTCGGGCGGCGATGGCAGCGATGTATTCGACTACAACGACATCGCCGACAGCGTCGGTGGCGGCGGCCGCGATACGATCACCGACTTCGAGACCGGTATCGACTTGATCGACCTCTCCGGCATCGACGCCGATACGGCAGTCGATGGCGACCAGGCCTTTACCTTCATCGGCAACGGGACCTTCAGTGGAGCAGCGGGTGAGCTTCGTGTCGTAGCGGTCGGAACCGACTGCGTGGTGCGCGGCGACGTGAATGGCGACGCCGTTGTCGACTTCGCGATCTATGTCACCGGACAAACCAGCCTCGCCGTGGGCGACTTCATCCTCTGACGCCGGAAGAACGGACTTCACCAAACCAACCGGGGGCCGAAAGGCCCCCGGTTTTCGTTCATTCATGCGTCAGGCGGCGCCTGGCCTAAATCCCTTGCTCCAGCCGGTCGAGTTCCTTCAGCGCGGACTTCACCTGTTGGATGCCGGGGTTGATGGCGAGCGCGTCTTCGTAGGCTTCGCGGGCGGCGGAGTATTTCTTCTGGCGTTGCAGGATCATGCCCTTGCCCGCGAGCGCGCCGAAGTGGCGGGGTTCGAGGTCGAGCACCTTGTCGATGTCGGCCAGCGAGGCGTCGTCGCGCTTCATCAGGTAGTAGAGCGTCGCCCGCTTGTTCCAGGCCTCGGCGAAATCAGGGTGCGCGCCGACCAGCCGGTCGAGGATCGACATCGATTCGGCGGGGGCGCCCGCCTCCATCGCCTTCTGCGCCTGCTGGAGGAGCACTTCGGCAGTAGGAGAATCGGAGGATGACCACAGCGCCCAGATCTTGGCCTCGAGCGGTTCGCGGCCGCTGCCCTCGGACTTGTGCAGGCGGGCCAGCAGGATGTCGAGCTGCTCGGCCCGGACTTCCGATGGCTTGCGGGGCTTGACCTCGACGGTCTCCGCAGGCGCCTCGGCCTCACTCTCGGCGAGGGAGGGGCTGGCCGAAACCAGAAGGGCAAGGAAAAGGAGGGATGATCCGCGCATGAGCGGGATCATACACCCGTCTTCATGGCAACAAAAAGAGCGCCGTGAGCGGCATCCCGTTCACGGCGTTCACAATCACGTCAAAAGGGCTGAATTCAGCCCTGGCGCGCCTTGTAGCGCGGATTGGTCTTGTTGATGATGTAGACGCGGCCATGGCGGCGCACCAGCTTGTTGTCGCGGTGGCGCTTCAGCAGGGCCTTGAGAGAGTTGCGGACTTTCATGGACTTCACCTGACTTTTCAGGCAGATGGAACGAAAGCTCCGGACCCGCCTATTGAACGATGGGGGTTAGATAGCGGGGCCGATTGTTGATGTCAACCAGAGCCGCCCCCGCTGTACCATGCCGCCCGACCTCAACTCCACCGAACTCTGGCTCACCGCTACCGTCTTCCTCGGAAGCCTCTCAATCGTGGGGCTGATGGTCTGGCTGGAAAGACGCCCGCGCACAAACCTCAACCCAAGGCTGTTCCCGACGACACCCGTGTTGCTGGCCTTCGCCTTCATTGGACTTTTGGCGCTGGTGCATCTCCTCAATCTCTACGGCATACATACGGGGCGAGGAACCACGCCATGATCACCACCCCATGACCAATGTGCTGCCGCCCACCCAGACGCTCTATTTCGAGGACCTCACCCTCGGCATGACCGAGACCTATGTGAAGGAGGTCAAATCCTCCGACGTCGTGGGCTTTGCCGAGATCTCGGGCGACCGCAACCCCATCCACCTCTCGGAGCATTTCGCCGCCCGCACGCCCTTCGGCGGCCGCATCGCGCATGGGCTCTATACCGCGAGCCTGATTTCCGCGGTGATCGGCACGAGGCTCCCCGGCCCCGGCGCCGTCTACCTGTCGCAGACCCTGAATTTCCGCGCGCCGGTACGGATCGGCGACCACGTAGAAGCGTCCGTCGAGGTCGTCGAGATGACGGAAAAGGGCCGCCGCGTAAAACTCGCCTGCCGCTGCATGGTGGGCGAGACGCTGGTGCTGGAAGGCGAGGCGCTGGTGAAGGTGCCGGGCAAGCCCGAGGGGTATTGAAGCTTCAGCCTTCGTCGCTCTTGCCCAAACATCAAATGGTGCTATCACGAAAATCTGAAGTTGGCACCATTGGTTGGAGAAACTCGACGAAATGACCACCTTGTTTGTGAATTCCACGACCAACTACACCGGTCAGACATTTTCGCCAGTCGTCACCTTCATAAGCTTTGCCAATCTCAGCAGCGGCAGGATAGCCACTTTCGCAGCTTCGCAATTTGATGATCTCAACATCAATCAAAGCGTCGGCCTGATTGGCAATTCCATCTCGGCTGTCGGTATCGTCGTCAATCTCGATCAGAACGTCTTTGACGCGTCGGGTTGGACGTTCTCAAGCTGGAAAGGGTCCCATGTCAGCCTGGTGGGAGGTGTCGCCGATGACATGATCACTGGAACGTCGCGGGCAGATTCGCTCTGGGGTGGACTGGGAACGAACATTCTCAATGGTGGCTCGGGCAATGACATCTTGTTCGGCTATGGACCCGCCGCATCTGCTGATGGCATCGACACGATCAATGGCGGCGCAGGCAATGACACGATTTACACGCACGGCCGCAACGACACGATTGATGGCGGCGACGGAATCGACAAACTGTCCATGAACGTCATGAATTTGTCTGCTGCGTTCATCATCGATCTCAGCACTGGGAACGCGGTTTTCGGCAAGAATACGACGGTTACGAACATTGAAAGTCTGTTCTTCTGGGGAGGTTCAGGAAACGATCAAGTCACGGGCACCGCATTGGACGATGTGGTGCGCGGCGATGCAGGTGCAGACATTCTGCATGGTTTCGACGGCGATGATTTTCTCGAAGGAGGCATGGGCGCCGACGCGATCGATGGCGGAAGCGGCAATGACTACATCCGCATCTTCCATGACGAGGGGGCAGATGCCATCGACGGTGGATCGGGACTGGATATTCTGGCCATGTTTCTAGAAACGCCGGCAACTGGAACGACACCTGCGATTACGATCGACATCCGTTCTGGCGGGCTGGGAGCGGACATCGGCAATGGAATGACAGTGACTGGCATCGAGAAACTCGTCTTCACTGGTGATGATGAAATCGACCGCGTGCTGGCTGGCAAACAGGATGATGCGGCCTGGGGTAACGACGGCGATGACTTTCTCTCCGGCGGAGCCGGCTACGACCAGTTGTTTGGCGACGCTGGCAATGACACGATCGTTGGCGGGCAAGGCGGCGACCGCTTGGAAGGCGGAATTGGAATTGACACGATAAGTTACGAAGGATCGCGACAAGGCGTCCAGGTTGACATCCATGAATTGGCCCCTTTGTCCGGCGGCGATGCCCAAGGCGACCAGATTCGTGATTTCGAGAATATCATCGGCAGTGGCCGTGACGATGTGTTGGATGGGAATGAAGCCGGCAACTCAATTGATTGCGGAAGCGGAAACGATCACGCAAATGGCTGGGAGGGCGCTGATGTTCTCCTGGGTGGTGCTGGCTTCGACATCTTGACGGGCGGTCTTGGCACTGACCGATTGACCGGTGGATCAGGCGATGATGTGTTTGTTTTCCTGGCACCCGAAGACAGCGCATACAACGGAATGCGCGATATGATTCTCGACTTCAAACAGGGAAGCGACAAGATAGACTTGTCAGCAATCGATGCTTTCACACCCGGCGGCAGTGTCAACGATACCTTCACCTTCATCGCAAGATCCGCCTTCGATTCTGCCGGAGACCTGCGATTTGTGAGAACGGCGAGCAGCACCATCGTCTATGGCGATGTCGATGGCGATGGGATCGCTGATTTTTCCGTCGGCCTCAAAGGTTCATATGTGCTCACCGAAGCTGACTTCGTGCTATAGCGTTGTTGACAGGTGGCGCCGCTACTCTCTAGCTTCCCTCCCCGAGTTTGGGAGGACTTCAAGATGCTTCGGAATTTCGACAACCGCCTCAATGCGGATGTGATCCAGTGCCTGCGCGCCATGGGCCATGGCGACGACCTCGTCATCTGCGACACCAATTTTCCCGCTGATTCGGTGGCGCGGCACACGGTGACGGGCAACCTGCTACGGATGGACAATCTGACGGCGGCCGAAGCCATCGAGGCGATTCTCTCAGTCATGCCGCTCGACAGTTTCGTCGACAAGCCGGCCGAGCGTATGGAAGTGGGCGCCAACCCGGCTGACATTCCGCCCGTTCAGGCGGAAGTGCAGAAGGTGATCGACAAGGCCGAGGGCAAGTCCTGGCCCATGGGCTCGATCGAGCGCTTCGCCTTCTATGAAAAGGCCAAGGAAGCCTATGCCGTGATCGTCACGGGCGAGACCCGCTTCTACGGCTGCTTCATCCTCAAGAAGGGCGTGATCCCGCCGAAGGGCTGATTTCCCATGAACCAGGGCATCGCCATCCTCGGCGTCTACGTGGCCGACCTCGCGTTCCGGGCCAACCGCCAGCCGGTGCTGGGCGAGACGCTGATGGGCTCCGGTTTCAAGATGGGACCGGGCGGCAAGGGCTCGAACCAGTCGGTGGCCGCGGCGCGGGCGGGCGCGAAGGTGAGCTTCATCTCGCGGCTTGGCCGTGACGCCTTCGGCGACATCGCGCTGGCGACATGGAAGGCCGAGGACATCGCGCCGCGCGTGGCGATCTCGGACAAGGAGCCCACGGGTGCCGCCTATATCTTCGTGTCGGACGAGACGGGCGAGAACGCCATCATCGTGGTGCCGGGCGCGGGCGGCGGCATCAGCGCTGGCGATGTCGAGGCCCAGCGCGCGGTGATCGAGGGCGCGCAGGTGTTCGTGACGCAGCTTGAGCAATCGATCGAGGCCGCGCGGAAAGGCCTTGAGATCGCCAGGGCCGCGGGCGTCATCACCGTGTTCAACCCGGCGCCCGCAGCCTCCGTGCCGGACGATATCTACGGCCTCTGCGACTACGTGATCCCCAACGAGAGCGAGGCAACCGCCCTCACCGGGCTTCCCGTCACCACGCTGGAGGAAGCCCGCGCC
>NZ_JBGSOZ010000080.1:0-35140 GCF_041738905.1 Aestuariivirga sp. | reverse complement strand
CTCGGGCGAACCGTTCTGCGGCTGGTCCTCGCGGCCACGGCCACCACGGCGGCCGCGCCGGCGGCGGCGTTTCTTGCCACCTTCCGAGCGCTCGCCATTGCCCTGCTGCTGGCGGTCCTGCTGGGAGCCATCTTCTCCCGCATCAGAGTTGTCATCGCCATCGTCGTCAGCGTCGATCTCCTGCGGGGTCTCAATCTCGGAGGCCTCGGCTTCGGCCTCCTCGTCCTCGTCTTCCTCGAAGGCGGAGTCGATGCGGACCGGCGGAACGATGACCTTGCGCGGCGGGATGTTGCGGTCGGGAGCGCGCTCGATCAGGGCCTGTGATCCCTTGAGTTCATCGCTCGGCGTGATGAAGACTGAGATGCCATAGATGGTCTCGATCGACAGCAGGTTGTCGCGCTTTTCGTTCAGGATGTAGAAGGCGATCTCGCGGGTACACTTGACCGTGAGGTTCTCGGGCTTGCGCGCGATGAGGTGTTCCTCGATGGCGCGCAGGACGGAGAGGCCGCAGGAGGAGATCGACCGGACGACGCCGCGTCCCTCGCAATGCGGGCAGGTGCGCGACGAGCCTTCGAGAAGGCCCGGGCGGAGCCGCTGGCGCGACATTTCGAGAAGGCCGAAATGGCTGATGTGCCCGACCTGGATACGCGCGCGGTCGTTCTTCAGCGCATCCTTGAGGCGCCGCTCGACGTTGCGGTTGTTGCGCTTCTCCTCCATGTCGATGAAGTCGATCACAACAAGGCCGGCAAGATCGCGAAGCCTGAGCTGGCGGGCGATTTCGTCGGAGGCCTCGAGGTTGGTACGGAGTGCCGTGTCCTCGATGTTGTGCTCGCGCGTCGATTTGCCGGAGTTGATGTCGACCGAGACGAGAGCTTCCGTCTGGTTGATCACCATGTAGCCGCCGGACGGCAGCGTGACGGTTGGCGAGTAGAGGCCGTCGAGCTGGCTCTCGGCCTGATAGCGCGAGAACAGCGGTCGCGTGTCCTTGTAGGGCTTCACGTTCTTGGCGTGACTGGGCATCAGCATCTTCATGAAGTCCTTGGCTTCACGGTATGCCTCGTCGCCCTCGACGACCACCTCGTCGACGTCCTTGGTATAGAGATCGCGGATGGCGCGCTTGACGAGGCTGCCTTCCTCGTAGACGAGGGCAGGGGCCTGGCTCTTGAGCGTCAGGTCGCGCACGCTCTCCCACAGGCGGAGCAGATAGTCGTAGTCGCGCTTGATTTCGGTCTTGGTGCGCTGGGCGCCCGCGGTGCGGACGATCAGACCCATGCCCTGCGGCACCTCGATCTCCTTCGCCACTTCCTTGAGGCGGCGGCGATCGCCCGAGTCCGTGATCTTGCGCGAGATGCCGCCGCCACGGGCGGTGTTCGGCATCAGCACGCAATAGCGGCCGGCGAGCGAGAGGTATGTTGTGAGAGCGGCACCCTTGTTGCCGCGCTCTTCCTTGACGACCTGCACCAGAATCACCTGGCGGCGCTTGATCACTTCCTGGATCTTGTACTGGCGGCGCTGCACCTTGCGGCGGCGCTGCGGCACTTCTTCCATGGCGTCTTCAGCACCGATCGATTCGACCTTCTGGGCCTCGGGGTCTTCGCCCACTTCCTCGATGCCATTGCCGAGTTCGCCGGGCATGCCGCGGTCCATGCTGGGTGCAGGAGCGATGGCCTCTACGATCACGTCTTCGGCTTCTTCATGCATCTCGAAGGCGGTCGCAGCAGCGGCCGCGTCTTCAGCCTCGGCGTGATCCTCGGGCTCACCTTCATCTTCCGCTTCGCCGGACCCTTCGTCCTCGTCGGGCTCTACGGCCTCCGAAATGCTGGGTGCATCATGTGTGGCGGCAAGCGGCTCGGCGCGCGACGGCTCGTCGTCCCCGTCGTCCAAGGCGTCGTCGTGATGTTCGCCATCGTGATGATCGTGGTCGGGCTGGTCGTCATCGGACTGGGCAGAATCGGAATAGGAAGCTGACTGGCTGGCGTCCTCGTCATGTTCTTCGTGGTACTCGGGATGATAGTCGGACGAGGTTGTTTCGTCCGAGTGTCCGTTTCCATTGTCATCATGTTCGCCGTTGTCGCCATGTTCGCCATCGGCACTGGCCTTTTCGCCACCACGGTCACGACCGCGGTCGCGGCCACCACGGCTTCTGTTGCGGCTGCTGCTGCGATGGCTGTTTCCGGCCTCTTCGTCATCGTCCTCGTTCTCGCGGGCATGTTCTTCTTCCTCGGCCTGGAGGAGCGCCATGCGGTCGGCAAGCGGGATCTGGTAATAGTCGGGATGGATTTCCGAGAAGGCCAGGAAACCATGCCGGTTTCCGCCATACTCGATGAAGGCCGCCTGGAGCGACGGCTCCACGCGGGTGACTTTGGCAAGGTAGATATTACCCTTCAGCTGGCGGCGTGCGGCGCTTTCGAAGTCGAATTCCTCGATGCGGTTCCCCTTGAGGACGACCACGCGGGTCTCTTCGGGGTGGCTTGCATCGATGAGCATCTTGCTGCCCATATGTCATGTCCTTTGCGCCGGCACGGCAAGGCCGATAGGTTCTCCGCTCCGGAAAGGAGACGCCTGTTGAACCCTGGTGTGCAGCTGCGCGAATGGGGCACGACGGCCGATGCGGACGGAGGCATTCCTGCTGGGGCCGATGATGACCGGTCCTCTAGTTGCGCTCTCGTCGTGGCGTGGGTCATGCCCAAGATTGTCCTTGTGTTCCGGGGGCCGGAACGGTTCCTAGCTGGCGGATCCCTCCGAGGATCACGCTCTCTACCGCGATGAGACAAGGATGACTTTACGCATCCGGACCCCGCCCCACGCGAAATCTGACGCCCGGTCACATACACCGCAGATTCGCGGCCATGACATTCGGGAGACGCGTGCCTTTTATGAGCAGGGGTTTGGAATTGCAAGCATTCCTCTCAGGCCGCCGGCGGCAACCAATGGTTAACCCTGTGGGGACTAGTTTGGACGCGACCCCCAGAGAGGATGCGCCCCGAGCCGATGAACCTTCAGTCCGTTCCGCCCCCGCGCCTGGCTGCGGCCCGACTTATGGTGGGGCTGGCCCTGGCGTTGCTGTTCCTGCTCAGCGGCTACCGGCTTCCGCCGGCAGCGGCGGCCGATCAGCCGGTGGCGACGGGCGCCCGCATCGGCGGCGACGACATTCGCACCCGCTTCGTGGCCGACCTGAGCAAGGCGGTGGGCTACACGGTGTATGTGCTTCCCGACCCCTACCGCGTCATGATCGACCTGCCGGGCGTCACCTTCAACCTGCCGCCCGATGCCGGACAGAACACCCGCGGTCTGATCCGCGAGTACCGCTACGGGCCTGTCGAAACCGGCCGGTCGCGCATCGTGCTCGACACCAATGGCCCGGTCCTCATCGAGAAATCCTTCGTGGTCGCACCGCAGGCGGGCCAGCCAGCCCGCATTGTCGTCGATCTCGTCCAGACGACGGCGGAATCCTTCGCAGCCGCCCTCAAGGTGGACGAAAGGACGTCGCTGACCGCCATTGCCGACGCGGCCGAGGCTGGGAAAGCTCCCCCTTCGGAGGTCGCCGGGGTGGCGGAAGAACCGGTTCCCGAAATTTCCAACGAAGCGGCGTCGGAAGAGCCCACAGCAGTCATTCCGCTTCCAAGGCCGAAACCCGGCAGCGGGGCCGCCGCAGCGGAAAGCGAACCGGCCCCGAAGATCCGCAAGGACGGCCGCCGCCTGGTCGTCATCGATCCCGGCCATGGCGGCATTGACCCCGGCGCCATTGGGCATAAGAAAACGAAGGAAAAGGACGTGGTACTGGCCTATGGCCTGAAGCTCCGCGATATCCTGAAGGCTACCGGCGATGTCGACGTCATCATGACCCGCACCGGCGACAAGTTCTTGACCCTGAAGGAACGCGTCCGCATCGCCCGCGAGAACGAGGCCGATCTCTTCATCGCCATTCATGCGGACACGGTTCGCGGCCCCGAAGCCCGCGGCGCCACGATCTATACGCTGTCGGACAAGGCCTCCGACGCCGAGGCCGAAGCCCTTGCCCACAAGGAAAACCGCGCCGACATCATTGCCGGTGTCGATCTGGATACCGAGAATGAGGAAGTGACGGGTATCCTGATCGATCTCGTGCAGCGCGAGTCGAAGAACAACTCGCTGTTCTTCGCCAAGAAGGCCGTGTCCGAAATGAAGGGTGTCACCGGCTTCACCGGCAAACCGATGCGTTCCGCCGGATTCGTGGTGCTGAAGGCGCCCGATGTTCCTTCCGTGCTGGTCGAGCTCGGTTATCTGTCGAGCAAGCACGATGAAAAGCAACTGACCTCGCCCGAATGGCGCGAGCGCGTCGCGGCCGCCATGGCCAAGGCCATCGGCAAGTATTTCGCCCAGCAGGTTGCCGTAAGGACCGAGTGAGCCCTGCCGGCCTGCCACCCGCCCGCCACCCCACCTGCCTCCCAAGGGCCACAATCCGCCTCTAGCGAATTAACTGTAGCCGGCCACCCGCTTCGTGTAATCGGGCCCGGATAACAGGCAGGTGCTGAACTCTCGATGCTGCGTTTCATAGGCTGGCTCTTTACCGTTGGTTTCATGCTGTTCCTGGTCGCGGCGGCCGGGGTTTCCTATGTGATTTGGGATTCCTCGAAGGACCTGCCCGACTACAAGCAGCTGGCCACCTACGAACCGCCGGTGATGACCCGCATTCACGCCGCCGATGGCTCGCTCCTTGCCGAATATGCCGAGGAGCGCCGCCTCTTTGTGCCCGTGAGCCAGATGCCGAAACGCCTGATCGAGGCCTTCATTTCGGCCGAGGACAAGACCTTCTTCACCCATGGCGGTCTCGACTGGCAGGGCATCGCGTCTGCCGCCTACCGCTATGTGCAGGTGAAGGCTACGGGCAAGGGGCAGATCGTCGGTGCCTCCACCATCACCCAGCAGGTTGCCAAGAACTTCCTGCTGACCAATGAGCGGTCCATCGAGCGCAAGCTCAAGGAGGCGCTGCTCGTCCAGCGCATCGAGCAAACCTTCTCCAAGGACCAGATCATCGAGCTTTATCTCAACGAGATATTCCTCGGCCTCAATTCCTATGGCGTAGCCGCTGCCTCGCTCAACTACTTCGGCAAATCGCTCGACCAGCTCGAACTCGAGGAAGTAGCCTATCTCGCGGCCCTTCCGAAGGGCCCCAACAACTATCATCCGTTCCGCCAGAAGGAACGCGCAATCGAGCGGCGCAACTGGGTGCTGCTGCAGATGCAGGTGAACGGCTACATCACCGAAGACGAGATGCGGACGGCGCAGGCCAAGCCGCTCGAGGTGAACCCGCGCCCCTTCGGCGCACAACTCTTTGCTGCCGAGAGCTTTGCCGAGGAAGTCCGCCGCGAGCTTGTCACCATGTATGGCAAGGAAAAACTGGAGAAGGGCGGGCTGTCCGTCCGCACCACGCTCGATCCGAAGCTTCAGCTTTACGCGCGCCAGGCGCTGGCCACGCATCTGATCCGCTTCGATCGCAAGCGCGGCTGGCGCGGCCCGATCGCCACCGTCGAACTGACTGGCGATGACTGGGGTCCGCTTCTCAAGACCCGCAAGGTGCCGGCCGACGTCGCTCCGTGGCGGCTGGCCGTGGTTCTGGCGGTGAATGAGGAAAAGGCCGTCATCGGCCTCCAGCCGAAATTCATGCCCGATGGCGCGCAAGGCCCAGAGCGCGAGAAGGCGGCGATCCCGCTCGAACTGCTGAAATGGGCCCATGCCTACGAGGACGGATCGCGGCTTGGACCCGAAGTGAAGACAGCCGCCGATGTACTGAAGCCCGGCGACGTCATCTATGTGGCGCCGAGCAAGGACTCGAGGCAGTACCATCTGGTCCAGATGCCGGATGTGGAAGGCGCTCTCGTGGCCATGGACCCGCATACCGGCCGCGTTTTGTCTCTCGTGGGCGGGTTCTCCTACAGCCGCAGCCAGTTCAACCGTGCGGTACAGGCGCTGCGGCAGCCGGGCTCCTCGTTCAAGCCGATCGTCTATGCGGCAGCCCTCGACAATGGTTATTCGCCTTCGTCCGTGGTGCTCGACGCGCCCGTCGAATTCAAGATGTCCGATGGCAAGATGTGGAAGCCGAAGAACTACCAGAACAAGTTCTTCGGCCCCTCGACGCTTCGCCGCGGCATCGAGCAGTCCCGCAACGTGATGACCGTGCGGCTTGCCGCCGAACTCGGCATGGTGAAGGTCGCCGACCTCGCGCAACGCCTCGGGATCTATGAAAAGCTTCCGCTCCAGCTGGCCATGGCGCTGGGCGCGGGCGAGACGACGCTGCTCAAGATGGTCACCGCTTATTCGATGATCGACAATGGCGGCAAGAAGATCGACGCCACGCTGATCGACCGAATTCAGGACCGCTATGGCCGCACCATCTTCCGTCATGACGCCCGCGACTGCGGCAGCTGCTCGGCAGCGGAATGGAGCGAAGGCTTGCCCGAGCCCGAACTGCTCGACGTGCGCGAGCAGGTGATGAGCCCCTATACCGCCTATCAGGTCACCTCGATGATGGAAGGCGTGGTCGAGCGCGGCACCGGCAAGAAGGTGAGGGTCCTCGGCAAGCCCGTGGCCGGCAAGACCGGCACCTCCAACGACGAGCGCGATGCCTGGTTCATCGGCTACACGCCCGACCTCGTGGTCGGCGCCTATATCGGCTACGACAACCCCAAGCCCATGGGCAAGGGCCGCACCGGCGGCGAACTGGCGGCACCGCTGGTCGCCGACTTCATGCGGCTGGCACTCCGCGACAAGGCCGCGACACCTTTCCGCGTGCCGCGCGCCATCGAGCTCATTCCCATCGACGCGAAATCCGGCAAGCGCGCCATCTATGGCAAGGACGGCACCATTCTCGAGGCCTTCAAGCCGGGCGACGAACCGCCGGACGCGACCAAGATCATCGGCGAGGGGACCGTCACCGCGCAGGCGCCCGCGCAAGGCGAGGGCATGGTGCTCGTTCCCGCCCAGCAGCCCGCAGCCCAGCAGGCGCCCGTCCAGCCCCCGGCCGACAATGGCGGGTTGACGACGCAGGGCGGCGGCCTCTATTGAGCCTTCAACCGAATTCCAATTTGAGCAAGTATCATGCGCGCTGAAATCTCGTCTCTGGTCGACGACATGAAGCAGTCCATCGGGCTGCTGAGGAGGCATCTTTGACTGGGACAATGCCCTCCGCCGCCTCGCCGAACTGAACGCCAAATCCGAAGACCCTTCGATCTGGAACGATCCGCAGAAGGCGCAGGAGATCATGCGCAAGCGGCAGGATCTCGACACCCGGATCGGCATGATCCGCAATCTCGAACAGTCGATCGCGGACAACACCGAGCTGATCGAGATGGGCGAGATGGAAGGCGACCAGTCGATCGTCACCGAGGCCGAAAAGGCGCTCGTCGCCATGAAGCCGAAGCTGGCCGAAACCGAGATCGAGACGTTGCTCTCTGGCGAGGCCGACGCCAACGACGCCTATGTGCAGATCAACGCGGGCGCTGGCGGCACGGAGAGCCAGGACTGGGCCTCGATGCTCATGCGCATGTACATGCGCTATGCCAACAAGTACGGCTACAAGGCCGAAGTGCTGGACGAGCATCCGGGTGAAGAAGCGGGCATCAAGTCCTGCACGCTCCAGATCAAGGGCCACAACGCCTATGGCAAGTTGAAGACCGAGTCGGGCGTGCACCGCCTCGTGCGCATCTCGCCCTATGACTCGAACGCGCGCCGCCACACGTCGTTCTCCTCGGTCTGGGTCTATCCGGTGGTCGACGACAACATCAACATCGAGATCGTGGACTCGGACCTGAAGGTCGACACCTATCGCGCATCGGGCGCAGGCGGCCAGCACATCAACACGACCGACAGCGCCGTCCGCATCACCCATATGCCAAGCGGCATCATCGTCGCTTGCCAGGCCGAGCGCTCGCAGCACAAGAACCGCGCCACGGCCATCAAGATGCTGAAGGCGCGGCTCTATGAAATGGAACTGCAGAAGCAGCAGGAAAAGATCGACGCGGCCAATGCCAAGAAGACCGAGATCGGCTGGGGCCACCAGATCCGCTCCTACGTTCTCCAACCCTATCAGCTGGTGAAGGACCTCCGCACCGGCCACACATCGACCGCCCCGGGCGACGTGCTCGACGGCGAAGTCGAGGAATTCATCCAGGCCTCGCTCGCCCACAAGGTGAGGGGCGGCGGCGACCAGGTGGTGGAAGACATCGAGTAGTGGGAAGCGCCCCGTGCCTTATGGCGCGGGGGGCTCTCCGCCCATGAACTGCAAGCCATCCTTCATCGGCTCGAAAAGCTTGGCCACGTTGCCGGAATAGACCTGTCCGCCCATCATGGTCAGGCGGCGCTCGGGCTGGCCATCGCTGAAGTCGAGATCGTCGAGCCTGACCCAGAATGTGTTGGGGCTGGTGGCGCTGTCGAAGAAATAGACCTTGTTGCGGTGATCGATGGCCGTGCGCCAGATGGTGGACGAGATGTTCGGCTCGTTGGGCGTGGTGATGCCCAGCGGAACGCTGACCGACCTGACCACGCCCATGGTGCTGGCGACGGCCTGGTTGACGAAGCTCTGGTTGGGAACGGCCTTGATATAGGCATCTGACGTGGAGGTCGGCACGGACTTGATCAGGAAGGACGCGCGCACGAAGCGGTCTGCCGCGCGGTTGGTGCCCGGCAGGAAGGTGAGGCCGCCAATTCCCGCCCAGTAGGTGTTGATTGCGATCTGCTGGTCGAAGGTGGGAGAGTTGGTCATCACCTGGTACTGGCGTCCGTGATGGATCACCAGCTTGCCGCCCACATACTGGAAGATCGCCGAGTCGCCCGTCGCATCGGAGAGCGAAAGGTGCAGCGTGGACTCGGCGCCATTGGGGAGCTTTGGCGCCAGGATCTGGAACGGTTCCTTCTCGAGGGCCTCGACGGCCTCCGCCACGGTTGCGAAATTGTCGAGCGCGTATTGCATCCACAGGCTGATCGAGAGATAGGGTTTGCCGGGCCGTGTGCCGAGGCCGTAGTCGCTTTCCGCAAGATAGAGCAGGTTACCTGCGAGGCCCTTCTCGTTGAGGCCGTCGGCGGTGCCGAGTTCATAGCCCGCCACCGCCACGCTGCCGTACTTCGATGTCCACGCGATGCTGTCAGGCCCTGACTTGCCAGTGCGCGCGATGCCACGCGGGAACATCCACATGTTCGAGAACATGTCTTCCTTCCAGTCCATCGAGCGGCCTGTGATCACGGTGCCGTCGTCTCCGAGGAAGACGACCCGCGTGCAGGCCATCGACGGCAAGACCGATGCGGTGAGAAACGCGGCCGCCGTGGCCGAAATCACGAATGTCCTGAGCGATCCAATCATGAAGTTCCTCCGGTGTGAGAATGATGTTGCATGGCCATGGAGCGGACCACGCACTTGCCTTTCAAAACTCGATCCAGCATCCTGATGCTGTTTGAAAGGTGTATCATGCTCAATCTCGATCCGCGACTCTATGTTGACCCGGCGGTATTTCTCCAGGAACGCAATTCCATTTTTGCGCGGTCCTGGCAGTTGCTCGGGCCTGTCTCGCAGGTGGCGGAGCGTGGGGAATATGTCTCGGCCGATATTGCAGGGATCAAGATCTTCGCGATCCGTGGCCGCGACGGCGAACTGAGAGCCTTCCGGAACGTCTGCCGCCATCGTGGCGCGCAATTGCTGGAGGAGGGGACCGGCCGCTGTGCCACCGTCCGCTGTCCTTATCATCAATGGGTCTTTGCCGATGACGGCCGCCTGATCAACGCGCCCTGGTTTGGCGAGGACAAAGACTTCAACATGGCAGACTGGCCGTTAGAGCCTATCCACGTGGCGACATGGCGGGGATTGCTGTTCGTCGCCATCGATCCGCAAGAAGACCTCGTGAGCCAGATCGGCGACCTGGTGACCGAGCTTGGCGACGAGCCCATCGAAACCTACACGGCATTGAAGACCGACCGCGTGATCTTCGATGCCAACTGGAAGATTTATACGGATAACTTTGTAGAGGGCTATCACATCCCCGGAACCCATCCGAGCTTCTTCGCGGCGATCGACTTCGAGCAGTTCAAGACCACCGCCCATAGAGGCTTCGTCCGCATGACGGCTCCTCCGCGCGACGGGTTATTCTATCGCGGCAAGTGGTTGTGGATGTGGCCGAACTGGACGCTGTCGCTCTTCGACGGAGGCATGAATACCTCGCGCATCAATCCGATTTCCACGGACCGCACGGAGCAGATCTATCATTTCTACTTTGCCGACACGTCTGACGCGGCCCGCCCCGCGCAGGAGAAGACCATCGCCGGAAACCTCGCCGTGGTCCGCGAGGATTACGAGGTCTGCGTCTCGACGCACCGGAACTATGCATCAGGCTCCTACAGCGCGGGCCCGCTGTCGCCCCGCCATGAGCAGGGCGTCCACTACTTCCAGCAGCGCGTGAAGGAAAGCCTCGGCGCGTGAGGTAATCTCAGGCGAGTGTTTCGACCGAGACTGGCCGCGAGTCAGCGCCGAGGTGATAGACGACCGGAACGCCGGTATCGAGTTCGCGCTTGAGTATCTGTTCTGGCGTCAGGCCCTCGATGGCCATGATCAGTGAACGGATCGAATTGCCGTGCGCCGCCACAAGCACCCGCTTGCCGGAGAGAACATCCGGCTGGATATGCTTCATGTAGTAGGGAAGCGCCCGCGCCAGCGTGTCCTTGAGGCTTTCGCCTCCGGGGGGCGGAACGTCGTAGGAGCGGCGCCAGATATGCACTTGCTCCTCGCCCCACTTGGCGCGGGCGTCGTCCTTGTTGAGGCCGGTCAGGTCGCCGTAGTCGCGCTCGTTCAGGGCCTGGTCCTTGATGGTGGTGAGGCCCGTCTGGCCCAGTTCGTCCAGCATGATGTCCAGCGTGTGCTGCGCGCGGGTGAGCACGCTCGTATAGGCGATGTCGAACTGGAAACCCTTGGCCTTCAGCTTCTGGCCGGCGCGATGAGCTTCCGCCACGCCCTGCTCGGTGAGGTCAGGATCCTTCCAGCCGGTGAACAGGTTCTTGAGGTTCCATTCGCTCTGGCCATGTCGGACGAGCACGAGAAGACGGTCCATGCGGTTCACTCCAGTCCCAATACGTCGGTCATCGAATAGAGGCCGGGATTCTTGTCGAAACCCCACAGCGCGGCCTTGACCGCTCCTTTGGCGAACATGTCGCGGCTCGAGGCCTTGTGCGTGAGCTCGATCCGCTCGGTCTCGCCCGCGAACATCACCGTATGATCGCCGATCACCGAGCCGCCGCGGAGCGTGGCAAAGCCAATGTCGCCCGCCTGGCGAGCACCCGTGTGGCCATCGCGCGAACGCACTGAGCGCTGCGCCAGGTCGATGCCGCGGCCTTCGGCGGCGGCCTGCCCCAGCAGGAGGGCGGTGCCCGACGGCGCGTCGATCTTGTGCTTGTGGTGCATCTCGAGGATTTCGATATCGTAGTCTTCGCCCAGCTTCGCTGCCGCCTGCCGGACAAGCGACGCGAGCAGGTTTATCCCCAGGCACATGTTGCCGGACTTGATGATGCGGGCATGGCGCGCGGCTGCCTTGATCCTTGCATCGCCTGCCTCGTCAATGCCGGTCGTGCCGATCACATGAACGATGCGCGCCTGTGCGGTGAGTTCGACCAGGGCCAGTGTAGCGGCCGGCACGGTGAAGTCGATGATGCCGTCGATGTGGGTGAGAAGCTGAAGCGGATCGTCGGTGATGGCGACGTCTAGCTGGCCAAGCCCCGCCAGTTGGCCCATGTCGGTGCCGACATGGGGCGATCCCTTGGGTTCGATGCCGCCTGCGATCTCGGCACCGGGCGTTTCATGCACGATTCGAGTCAGGACCCGGCCCATGCGGCCGGCGGCTCCGGCAATGGCTAGCTTCATGTTGTCCTCCCCAAGTTGGAAGGCGGTCTTAGCAACGGGGGCAGGCGATGAAAAGCGCCTTGATCCTGCCATCACATGCGGCGAGTGTCCCGGCCGTGCTACGGCGATTTCTCCACGGCCTTTCAGTCTATGTGCTTTTGGCGATCATGCTTCCGATCGCCGTGGGGGCCGGACTATCCATGTCGCGCGGCTGGGCTGAAAGCTGGCGATCGGCGGATTGGGGCTCATCGGGCCTGCTGCCCGAGGCCGGTTCAGTCCCCGAAGCCAGGGTGATGATACTCGCGGCCCGCACCGGGCGCTGGAAATCGATTTTTGCCGAACACATGTCGATCGTGCTCAAGCCGGCGGGTGCTGATCGCTGGACGCGTTACGATGTCGTGGGCTGGGGCAATCCGGTCCGCCGTGACGCCTATCCGGCCGATGCCTTCTGGTATGGGAACAGGCCCTATGTGGTGATGGAACTCAGCGGCGCCGAGGCCGAAGCGCTCATCCCGCGCGTCGAGGAAAGCATCACCCGCTATCCGAACGGTGTAAGAGGCAGCTACACGGTCTGGCCCGGCCCCAACTCCAACAGCTTTGTCGCCTGGGTCGTACGCAACACCGAGGGCTTCAATGCCGAACTCCCGCCAGTGGCGGTGGGCAAGGATTATCTTGGCGGCGGGTTCCAGGCGGCCCGCGCGCCATCAGGCACGGGGATTTCTGTGTCGGCCTGGGGCATTGCGGGGATGACCGTCGCGTTGGACGAGGGCTTCGAGCTGAACCTGCTGGGGACCGCCATCGGCATCGATCCGGGCGACCTCGCGGTCAAGCTGCCCTCCATCGGCAAGGTCAGTCTTTTCGATTTATTGCGCGGGGACTAGACCCCTTCCACGAGCACGATCTCGGCAACGCCAGCGCCAGCGCGCTTGGCCTTGGCGTTCTGGTATTCGGGCGAGTTGTAGCAATCGATGGCGGCTTGCAGGCTCGGGAATTCGATCACCACATTGCGTGGACGTCCTTCTCCCTCCATCTGCTGGAAGGCGCCGCCCCGCGCCAGAATGCTCGCTCCATATTTCTTGAAGGCTTCAGGTGCTTCGACCGCATAGAGCTTGTACTGCTCAGGGTCGCTAACCGTGACATGGGCGATCCAGTAACCTTTGGGCATGCTCGGGTGACTCCTCTTCAAGGCAGTGAAATATAATGGGAATGCCGCCAAGGTCCAGACTGGACGAGTCGGGGTAGCTGTCCTACTGATCGGGAATGGATACCAAGACGGCGAAGCCGCTGAAGGAGCGCCTGGAAGACCTTTATGAAGGCGATACCCAGGCCGGGCATCGCTTCAGGTATGGTCTCCTCATCTTCGATGTCGTCACCATCACGTTCATCGTGGCGTCGTCCTTCCTCCGTGCTCGCGGCACTGAGATATTGGACGCGGTCATCGGCGTCCTGATCATCGCGGATTTCCTGGCCCGGCTGTGGATTGCTCACAACAGGCGAAAGATGCTTCTCAGTCCTTTCGGCATCCTCGACCTGATCGTCATCGTGTCGCTGATGGCGCCGATCGTCGGAGAGGGCTTCGCATTCCTGCGGGTGGCGCGCGTGCTGCGGCTGTTCCGCTCCTATCAGGTGACGAAGCGGCTGAGGCAGGATTTCAAGTGGTTCCGCAGGCACGAGGACATTGTGCTCTCGGCCCTGAACCTCGTGGTTTTTCTCTTCTGCATGACGGCCATCGTCTACGAGACGCAGCACAGCATCAATCCGGAAATCGGCAACTACGGCGATGCGCTCTATTTCACGGTGACGGCGCTGACCACCACGGGCTTCGGTGACATCGTGCTCAAGGGCACATGGGGCCGGCTTACAGCGGTCGTCATCATGATTTTCGGCGTCTCGCTGTTCCTGCGGCTGGTCCAGGTGATGCTGCGGCCGGACAAGGTCAATTTCAAATGCCCGGATTGCGGCTTGCTGCGCCATGAGCGCGATGCCGTCCATTGCAAGGCATGTGGTCGACTTTTGAATATCCCTGACGAAGGCGACGTCTAGCGCCCGTTGGACGCCCGCGGACGAACTGCCCTCAGAGGCCGGAAGTCGTCGTCGCGCTGGGAACTCCAGAGCGACTCGGAAAACAGGGCAGGTGCCTCGCCATAGGAGAGCGCAGGCTGGGCCTTCTGCGCCTCGGCCTGGGATTTCTGCCATACGGCACCCGAGAGCCGCGCGCCGGTTTCAATGGCGATGGTATCGCTGGTGATGTCGCCCTCGACCGTGGCGCCGGTCTGCAGGTGAACGTGCTCCGCGCGCAACGGCCCCGTGACCTGGCCATGGACGATGACATCATCCGCCGTAATGTCGCCTTCCACCACGCCCTGTGCCGCCACGATGCAGCTTCGGGCACGAATGGAGCCACGCAATATCCCCTCGATGCGGACTTCGCCGTCACTGGAGAGATTGCCCTCGAAAGTGGTATCGGCACCAATGAGCGTGGTCGTCGGGACAACCGCATCGTGGTTGTCGTTTACGGCAGGCTTCTGCTTGCGGAATAACACGGGGGTTCCACCTTTTGATCTGTTAGCGCCGCCGGAATCACCTGCACAGAGTACCAAGCGAACGCAGGGATGTCATGCCAATTGCCCGGAGGCCGGGATGGAGGCTCGGGCAGGCCCCCGGCTTCGACCAGGCCCCTCCGCCATGGCCACGGTTTGGCCCATGTTTGGTGGCCAAAGGTGCCTCCGAGAGGATGTTTGCCCATTGCCTACGGGCTTTGGGGATGGCACATGATGACTGTTATTTGACAGCGGAACGGAAGCAGGTTGCGGCGGCTGGTTAAGATATCCGCTTACAGCATCATGTCGGTCTTGACCGTCCTGCTGATTGCGGCAATCGCCTTTTACGTGCGGCTGTCGCAAGGGCCGGTCGCGCTCGATTTCATGCGCGACACCATCCAGCAGCAGATCAACCGCAACCTCACGGGCATGACGGTTTCGGTGGGCGGCGCGGTCATCGAACGCGCCGCCGAAACGGGCATTCCGCATTTCCGCCTCCGCAACATCGAGTTGAAGGACAGTTCAGGCAACCTCATTGCCCGCGCACCGCGCGCCGCCATCGGCATCCGGGAAGACGCGGTACTTTCCGGCAGGCTGGTTCCGACCTCGATCGAACTGATCGGCCCGCGTATCCGTGTCATGCGCACGCTCGACGGAAGGATGGAACTTGGTTTCGGGGATGCAGCGCCCGAGAATGAAACGGTTTCCGTCGATGCCGATGTCCCAGAGATGCCGGGCAAGAGCGATCAGGAAAGCCTCGCCGGAGCATTCGAGAACGCCGGCGGGGCTGCAACCCTCATCGATATTCTGAGTGGCGGCGGGCCGGACACGCAAGGTGGGGGCGGTTCGATCAATTCCATCGAAACCATCCGGATCGCCAATGGCGAGATCCGTTTCTACGACGAGGCCAATGATTCGATCTGGGACGTGCCCGAGGCGGAACTCGTCTTCAGGCGCATGCCCTATGGCTTTGCGGTGGTAGCCAATGCGGAAGTCTCGAACGGCGACGAGCAGGGAACATGGCACGCCGACATGTCGGCCAGCTACCGCCGCGAGTCCCGCTCCTTCTCGATCAGCATGAGGGTGAACGATATTGTTCCCGCCAACATTTCTGACGAGATATTTGCGCTCTCGCAACTGGCCCGCGTCAAGGTTCCGCTGTCGGGCCAGGTGGAGATGGAGGTAACCGACACCGGGCTCATCACCAAGGCCACGGCGGAGTTCAGCGCGGCAGCCGGCGAGGTTGGCTTGCCGGACTATCTGGCCGACCCCATCATCATCGACGAGGGCTCTCTCCGCGCCGACTACGACCCTGTGACGGGAAGCATCATCATCACCGACTCGACGCTGCTCGTAGGCAGTTCGCGCGCCCAGGTGAAGGGCAACGTTCTTCCCGTCCGCGATGCCGACGGGCGGCTGACCGCCCTCAGGATCTCGCTGCAGGCCCGCAACGTGGCCATCGATGCGCAGGGTTCGAACAAGGCTCCGGTGGCCGTGGACCGCGTCGACTTCATCGGCAATGCGGCGATCGAGGAGGCCCGGCTCGACATCGACGATCTCGTGGTCATGTCGGGTGACAGCGGGATCAGGCTCCGGGGCGCCATCACGGGAGGCTCCGAGTCGGCGGGCATCCTGCTGTCGGGCCGCATCCGGGGATTGTCCGCCACGCTGATGAAGCAGCTCTGGCCGCCGATCATGGCGCCCAAGACGCGCAAGTGGCTGAACGAGAACATCCGCAGCGGCCGCATCGACGATGGCGAGTTCATGGTGAACCTGCCGGTCGATGCACTGGCGGCGGCGCAGAGGAACCGCAAGCTCCCCAAGGGCTCGATCAACCTCGGCTTCCGCACGTCGGGCGTCACGGCGGGCTATTTCAGGGACCTGCCGCCGCTCCTGAACGCGTCCGGTGAAGGAAAGCTCACCGACAATGACTTCGTCCTGAAAGTCGACAAGGCGGATGTGACGCTGCCTTCGGGTGCAAAGGGGCGGCTTGCATCCGGCACCATGAAGGCCACAGACATTCTGGCCGTCGAGACCCTGGCGGAATTCGACCTCGACGTTCAGGCCAATGCCCAGGCGCTGATCGAATACCTAGCCCATCCTGCGCTCAATCTCATCCGCAACACCGGCTTCGACACGACGAAGCTCGACGGCAACACCAAGCTGAAGGTGAAGCTGGCATTGCCCCTCATGAAGGATGTGCCCAAGGAGCGCGTGATTGTCGATGTCACCGCAAAGCTCTCCAATGCCGCGTTGCAGGACGCCATTCCGGGCATCGACATTTCCGAAGGTGAAATCGAATTGTCGGTGGACGATGGTGCCTTCACGGCCCACGGCCCCGCGAAGATCGCTGGCGTTCCCGCCAAGCTGACATGGCAACGCGCGGCGGGTCCGCAGGCAAAACAGTCAGCGGTCATCGAGGCAAAGCTCGATGGCGAACAGCGCCAGAAGATGGGGATCGACCTCGGCACCTTCGCGCGTGGCCCCATCGGCATCAAGGCGACGATCGAGGATCTGGGCGATCCGCAGGGCAAGGTCTCCGTGGAGGCTGACCTCGACGATGTCGAGATGCGCATTCCGGCTATCAGCTGGTTCAGGCCCGCCACCGCGAAGACTGGGGCAACCTTGACCTTCTTCGGCAAGGGCGAGAAGGGACGGCGCGTGGAAGACCTCGTGATCAAGGGCCCCGGCCTGTCGATCAAGGGCCGCATCGCGCTGAGTGCCAAGGCGAAGGCCGGCGGCTTCCGGGAGATCGACTTGACGGAAATCCGATTGAGCGACGAAAATCTCTTCGCGCTGAACGTGAAGGAGACGGACGGTGAAACGCAGATCGCCCTGAAGGGTGACAGCTTCGATGCGCGCCCTCTGATCCGCTCGATGTTCGGCACGCGGAAGTCGGGCGAAGCGAATGGCGGCGAGGCGGCAAAGGACAAGCCTCTCAGCATCTCGCTCAATCTCGATCGTGTCTACGCCAATCGGGGCGAGATCATCACTGGGGCTTCGGGCACACTCCGCGCGCGCGGCTCGCGCCTTGAGGACGCCGAGATCAGCGGAACGTTCCTCAGCGGCCAGCCTGTGGTCTTCCGCGTGACACCCGTTGAAGGTGGCCGCGAGATGCGCATCAATGGACGCGACGGGGGCGCCGCCATCCGCGCGGCCAATCTCTATTCCAAGGTTGCGGGCGGCCAGATCGAGTTCTTCGCGCTGCTGTCCAACGATACCTCGTCCTCGGTCAGGAAAGGCCAGCTCGTGCTGCGCAACTTCGAGGTTCGCAACGAGGCCGCCCTTGCCGAACTCGACTCGCGCGGCAAGCCGAAGAAGAGCGGACCACGCCGGGAATCGCTGTCCTTCGCCAAGTTGACGCTGCCCTTTACCTCCGACCAGAAGTTCATCCGGATCGGCGAAAGCCTCGTCCGCGGCAACGAATTGGGCGCGAGTGCGGAGGGGCTGATCCGCAAGTCTGATGGCGCGGTGGACATCACCGGCACCATCATCCCGGCCTATGCCTTGAACGCTGCCATCGGCGACATTCCACTGGTCGGTGACATTCTCACCGGCGGCAAGGGCCAAGGCATCATCGGCGTCACATTTGCCCTGGGCGGCACCATCGACAAGCCTGTTTTCCAGATGAACCCGGTTTCCGCCGTGGCGCCCGGCATCTTCCGCAAGTTCTTCGAATATGGAAACACCGGCCAGGGCAACAAGTCCCAAGGCCGGAACAATGCCGAGAACAACTAGGTTATTGTTGCCAGAGTTTTGGTCTCACTAGAACGTGCTTTTTTTTGCCCATTGAAAGTTTTATCGAGTCCCTGTTGCCCTTGATGTGATTGTCAAGTCGATACCTCTCGTCGGTGATCTGCATGTCATTCACTCTTATAGCTCCGCCTTGAACGGAACGTCTTGCTTCGCTGTTCGACGTAGCAAAGCCTGCAGCAACACAAGCCTGCAGCAAACCGACTCCACTCACGAGGTCTAGTTCGATGGTTGGAAGACCCTCAGCACTCTGTCCCTCTTCGAATGTTCGGCGAGAAGTTTCGCCCGCTTGCTCCGCAGCCTCGCGCCCGTGCAACATGGCTGTAGCTTCCGTGGCCAGCACCTTTTTCGCTTCATTGATCTCGGAACCCCCGAGTGCGGCCAACCGATCAATTTCGCGTAGCGGCATCTCCGTGTAAAGTTTCAGGAAGCGGCCAATGTCGGCATCCTCCGAGTTCCGCCAGTACTGCCAGTAGTCATAGGGGCTGAGCAAGTCGGCGTTGAGCCAGACCGCGCCGGACATGGTCTTGCCCATCTTGGCGCCCGACGATGTGGTCAGCAGCGGCGAGGTGAGCGCAAACAGCTGCTTCTGGTCGCAACGGCGGCCAAGCTCGATGCCGTTGACGATGTTGCCCCACTGGTCGGAACCGCCCATCTGCAGCACGCAGGATTCGCGGCGTGACAGTTCGAGGAAGTCATAGGCTTGCAGGATCATGTAGTTGAATTCGAGGAAGGTGAGGGGCTGCTCGCGGTCGAGCCTGAGCTTCACCGAGTCGAAGCTGAGCATGCGGTTGATGGTGAAGTGAACGCCATAGTCGCGCAGGAAGTCGATGTAGTTGAGATGGTCGAGCCAGTCGGCATTGTTGACCATCCGCGCATCCGTCGGGCCATCGCCGAATGTCAGGAATTTCGTGAAGACCTGGCGGATGCCCGCAAGATTACTGGCGATCTGCTCGACCGTGAGGAGCTTGCGCGACTCGTCCTTGAACGAGGGGTCGCCGATCTTGGTGGTGCCGCCGCCCATGAGCGCAATCGGCCGATGGCCGGTCTTCTGCATCCACCGCAGCATCATGATCTGGACGAGCGAGCCTGCATGCAACGAGGCAGCGGTCGCGTCGAAACCGATATAGCCCGAAATCGTGCCGGCCTTCGCGGCAGCGTCCAGCGCCTCGGGGTCCGAGATCTGGTGGATGAAACCGCGGCTAAACAGTATGTTGAGGAAATCGGACTTGAACTGGCTCATGGCACTGAACTCTTTTCGGAAAGCGGTGCGGGCTCTTACCACGGGATGAAGTCGTGTCAAAACCACTGGCGGCACTGGGGCTGATGTCGGGAACCTCGCTCGACGGGATCGACGTCGCGTTGCTCCATACCGACGGCGAGGACGTGGTGAAGCGAGGTCCATCCGCAACCTATGCCTACCGCCCCGAACAGCAGGCGCTTTTGCAGGATGCGCTGGAGGAAGCCAAGGCGCTGACGGATCGGACCGCCCGCCCCGGCATTCTGGGCGATGCCGAGCGTGCGTTGACCGGCTGGCATGCGGATGCCGTTCAGAAATTCGTCAAGGACAATGGCCTAAGTGATTCTGAAATCGACGTGATCGGGTTTCACGGTCAGACCGTCATCCACAGGCCGGAGATGCAGTTGACCGTCCAGCTGGGAGACGGACCTGCACTGGCACGCCGCCTTGGCCGCCCCGTTATGTGGGACATGCGCGCGGCCGACGTCGCCGCTGGGGGGCAGGGCGCTCCGCTCGTGCCGGTCTATCACCGGGCCCTGGCCGCCTCGCTGCCAGAGCGGCCCGTCGCTTTTCTGAACATCGGAGGCGTCGCAAATGTGTCGTGGATCGGACGGAACGGCGAACTGATCGCCTTCGACACCGGCCCCGGCAATGCGTTGCTCAACGACTGGTGCCTGAAGCGCATTGGAAGGCCCTTCGACGAGGATGGCCGCCTCGCCGCCACGGGCAAAATTGATGAAAGCGCCCTCGCGCAGTTGCTGGGAAATCCCTATTTCGAGGACAGGCCGCCAAAGTCCCTCGACCGCAACAGCTTCGCATCGCTGCCGCTCGGCCATCTCTCGGATGCTGATGGAGCAGCAACCCTGCTGGCCTTTACGAAATTCAGCGTGATGCAGGCAGATGACTGGTTTCCGGAGGCGCCGCGCCGCTGGATCGTTTGCGGGGGCGGGCGCCTGAACCGCACGCTGATGGAGTCCTTTCCCGGGCGTCCCACAGTGTTCCAGACCGCGGAAGAAGCGGGCTTCAACGGAGACTCGATGGAGGCCGAGGCCTGGGCCTATCTCGCGGTTCGCTGCCTCAAGGGGCTGCCGATCACATTCCCCGGCACCACGGGATGTCCGGAGCCCTTGTCAGGCGGTCTTGCCGCCACGCCTTAAGAGGCTGACGACACGCCCGTCGATGATCACCAGTGCGCCGATGATGATCAGCGCACCGATGATCTCGCGCGGCTCCAGCGTTTCATGAAGCACCAAGAAGCCCATGGCGATGGCGGATGCCGGGATCATCATGGTCACCAGCAGCACGTTGGCGGGCCCGGCGCGCTGGACGACCTGGTAGAAAATGACATAGGCAAAGGAAGTGGCGAGCAGCGACAGGCCAAGCAACGCCAGCCAGCCCTGCAAAGACGCGTCGAGCAGCGTCCACGGATCGTCGAAGGCAAAGGCGAAGACCATCATGATGGCGGAGGAACACAGCAGCTGGCCGGTCGCGGCGCTGACGGGAGAGATGCCCTTAAGCTTCGCCTTGGCCCACAGGCTGCCCAGCCCATAGCAGGCGGCAGCACCAAGGCAGCACAGGATGCCAATGCTCTGTGATCCTGCTCCGAACAGCGTTCCGCCCTTGATGATCGCAACACCCGCCACGCCGATGAGAAGGCCCCCGACTTTCCGGGCTACCAGCGGTTCAAGCCCCGCCATCGCGATGAAAGCCACCCCGAACAGTGGTGTCGTCGCGTTGATGACGGAGGCAAGACCGCTGGCGATCATGGTCTGCCCGGTCACGATGAGGATGAAGGGAAGAATGTTGTTGAGGACGGACAGCCCGCCGATGGTGATCCAGCTGGCGCGGTCTCGCGGCAGTTTGGTTCCTGTCACGACCAGCAGGACAACCAGTCCCGCGGCCGCCAGCACGACCCGCGCCAGGACGATGACGAGCGGCGACAGTTCCTTTACCGCGATGCCGACAAACAGAAACGAGCCCGCCCAAATGACCGACAGCATGACCATAAGGCCCCAGTCGGCAAGACTGATGTGCTTCGCGCTGTTCATGGAGACGCCTTAGCCTTGGCCACCGCCAAGGCGCCACCCGAAAACCGTTGCGAAAACCTCAGAGCTGGCCTTCGGCGGCCAGCCGCTTGTCCACATAGGTCGAGCAGATCTTGGTCAGTTCGTCGATCTTGTCCTGGAAGAAGTGGTTGGCGCCGGCAATCACCTTGTGCTCGACGGCGATGCCCTTCTGGGTCTTCAGCTTGGAAACAAGGCTGTGCACTGCTTCCGGCGGCGTCACCGTGTCCTTCTCTCCATTGATGAACAGACCGGACGCCGGGCAGGGCGCCAGGAACGAGAAGTCATAATGCTTGGCAAGCGGCGCCACCGAGATGAAACCCGAGATTTCCGGCCGCCGCATCAGGAGCTGCATCGAGATCCAGGCGCCGAAGGAGACGCCCGCGATCCAGCAGATTTTGGCTTCGCGGTTGAATGACTGGAGCCAGTCGAGCGCCGAGGCGGCGTCAGAGAGTTCGCCTGCGCCGTTCTCGAAGATGCCCTGGCTGCGGCCCACGCCCCGGAAATTGAAGCGCAGCACTGAAAAGCCCCGCGTCTGGAACATCTGGTACATGGCATGGACGATGGGGTTGTTCATCGTGCCGCCGAAGGTCGGGTGCGGATGAAGCAGGATGGCGATGGGCGAACCCGGGGCCTTGGAATGGTGGTAACGCGCCTCGATCCGTCCGGCGGGTCCGCTGAAAATCACTTCCGGCATATTGGCTCTGGTCCTTTGGGGAGACGCCGATCGGAATTTTCCGGTGGATGTCCACCGAATAATTGACTCCGGTACTCGGGTTTTCTATATCCCTGTTTAGAATTATTCGAAACTGGCGGGCATGGTCCCGTCATCGGACCTCGCCTTTAGCACGGGTGCGGGGTTCAAAATCAAGGATTTCGTGCAGATGGGACCCGAGAAGACGCCATGAAGATGAGCACCAAGGGCCGGTATGCCGTAATGGCGATGATTGACATTGCGGCATGTTCCAAGGGCGACCCCATTTCGCTGGCTGAAATCGCCGAGCGGCAGGACATCAGCCAGGAGTATCTGGAGCAGCTTTTCGGCAAGCTCCGCAAGGCCCGGCTCGTAGAGAGCGCGCGCGGCCCCGGCGGCGGCTACCGGCTAGCGAGGCCTGCCGCAGAGATCCCCATTTCGGACATCATCCTTGCGGCGGACGAGGAGCTTCACCTGACGCGTTGTGGCGGCGATGCAGTCGAGGGTTGCGTGAAGGGTGAGCGCTGCAACGCGCATGACCTGTGGTCGTCGCTCGGCCGCCAGATGATGAACTTCCTGTCCTCGATCACGCTTGAGGACGTCGTGGAGAAGCGCAACCTCGCACTGGCCGCCACCATCAAGCAGACCAAGGACCGGCATGTGCGCCCGGAAGCAAGGTCCGTTGCCTGATGAGAACCTATCTCGACCATAACGCATCCTCGACGCTTCGCTCGCAGGCGAAGGCGGCGATGATTGCGGCGATGGACGTGACCGGCAACGCCTCCTCCGTCCACGCCGAGGGACGCATGGCCCGGAAGCTGCTGGACGATGCTCGTGAGCAAGTGGCCCGCGCGATTGGCGTCATCGCGCCCATGGTCGTCTTCACTGGCGGCGGCAGCGAGGCGAATAATCTGGCGCTCAAGGGTGCGCCGGTCGAGCGGCTCATCGTGTCGGCCATCGAGCACCCGTCGGTTCTCGAAGCCGCGAAAGCGTCAGGCAAGGCGGTCGAAATACTTCCCGTCGATGCGAATGGCATTGTCGACCTTGCGGCGCTTGAACGGCTTCTGCCGGGACGCAGGACGCTGGTCAGCGTCATGCTCGCCAACAATGAGACGGGCGTCATCCAGCCGCTGCGGGAGATCGTGGCGCTGGCGCAGGCGCATGGCGCGCTTGTCCACACCGATGCCGTCCAAGCACTCGGCAAGATTCCGGTAAACTTCGGCCTGCTGGGCGTCGACCTCATGACGTTATCCGCCCACAAGCTGGGAGGTCCTGTCGGCGCTGGCGCGCTCGTCGTCCGCGATGGCCTCGCACTTGAGCCTTTGATCCATGGCGGCGGCCAGGAACTGCGCCGCCGCGCCGGCACCGAGAACCTTGCCGCCATTGCCGGGTTCGGCGCGGTGGCCAATGAAAAGCTGAACGCCGTCAAGGATTTGCGCGACAAGCTGGAATCATCGCTTGAAGGCGCAATCATCTTCGGCGCGGATGTTGCGCGTCTTCCCAACACCACCTGCTTCGCCATGCCGGGCATGAATGCCGAAACACTGCTGATGGGCTTCGATCTCGAAGGGATCGCGGCTTCCTCGGGTTCGGCCTGCTCGTCCGGCAAGGTGGCGAAGTCCCACGTGCTGGCCGCCATGGGTGTCGCACCTGAAATCTCCCGTGGCGCCATCCGCGTATCACTGGGCTGGGACACGACATCCGCTCACATCGAACACTTCACCGCCGCGTGGCGCAAGATGCTTGCCCGCCACAAGGCCCGCGCTGCTGCATAGAGAAGAACAATGGCTGACCTCGAAACAATCGAACTCGTCAAGGACATCGAAGTCGACAAGTACAAGTACGGCTTTGAAACCGAAATCGAATCCGATTTCGCGCCGAAGGGCCTGAACGAGGATATCGTCCGCTTCATCTCGGCCAAGAAGGGCGAGCCCCAATGGATGCTCGACGCCCGCCTCGAAGCCTATACCCGCTGGTTGCAGATGGACGAGCCCACCTGGGCCAAGGTCCACTATCCGAAGATCGATTTTCAGGATCTCTATTACTACGCCGCGCCGAAGAGCATGTCGGGGCCGAAGAGCCTTGATGAAGTCGATCCCAAGCTGCTCGAAACCTACGCCAAGCTCGGCATCCCGCTCAAAGAACAGGAAATTCTCGCGGGCGTCAGGAAGCAGGGCGAGAAGAGCGAACTCGATGATGCGGGCGTCAGCGAATATGCCTCCGGCAAGGTGGCCGTCGATGCGGTGTTCGACTCGGTCTCCGTCGTCACCACCTTCAAGGCTGAGCTCGCCAAGGCAGGCGTCATCTTCTGCTCGATCTCGGAAGCCCTCCGCGAGCATCCCGAGCTTGTGAGGAAGTATCTCTTCTCCGTCGTCCCGCAGGGTGACAATTACTATGCCGCACTGAACTCCGCCGTCTTCTCCGATGGCTCCTTCGTCTATGTGCCGCCCGGCGTGCGCTGCCCGATGGAACTGTCCACTTACTTCCGCATGAATGCCAAGAACACCGGCCAGTTCGAGCGCACGCTCATCATCGCCGACAAGGGCTCTTACGTCTCCTATCTCGAAGGCTGCACCGCGCCGACCCGCGAGGAGAGCCAGCTTCATGCGGCGGTCGTCGAACTGATCGCGATGGACGATGCCGAGATCAAGTATTCGACCGTCCAGAATTGGTATCCGGGCGACGAGGAAGGCAAGGGCGGCATCTACAATTTCGTGACCAAGCGCGGCGATTGCCGTGGCCCTCGTTCCAAGATTTCGTGGACGCAGGTCGAGACCGGGTCTGCCATCACCTGGAAGTATCCAAGCTGCATCCTGCGCGGCGAGGAATCGCGCGGCGAGTTCTACTCCATCGCGATTTCCAATGGCCGCCAGCAGGTGGACTCAGGGACAAAGATGATCCACCTCGGCAAGAATACGTCGAGCCGCATCATCTCGAAGGGCATCGCCGCCGGAAAGAGCGACAACACCTATCGCGGCCTCGTCTCGGCGCACCGCAAGGCCACCAACGCTCGCAACTTCACGCAGTGCGACTCGCTCCTCATCGGCGACAAGTGCGGCGCGCACACCGTGCCCTACATCGAGGCCAAGACCTCGACCGCCCAGTTCGAACACGAGGCGACGACCTCGAAGATCTCCGATGACCAGATGTTCTACTGCATGTCGCGCGGCCTGACGCAGGAAGAGGCGGTGGCCCTCATCGTCAACGGCTTCGTCCGCGACGTGCTGCAGCAACTGCCGATGGAGTTCATGGCCGAGACGCAGAAGCTCATCGGCATCTCGCTCGAAGGGAGCGTGGGTTAACAGGAATTCTCGTCATGGCAGGGCTCGTCCCTGCAATCTCGAGCCACAAGACAGGAAGATGCCCGGAACAAGTCCGGGCATGACGAAACAGGGAAGAGTTCACATACTATGCTCGACATCAACAACCTCCATGTGAAGCTTGAAGACGAAGACCGCGAGATCATCCGTGGGCTGACGCTTTCCGTGAAGCCCGGCGAAGTCCATGCCATCATGGGACCGAACGGCTCCGGCAAGTCCACGCTCTCCTATGTCCTTGCCGGCCGCGAGGGCTATGAGGTGACGGAAGGGTCCGTGACCTACAAGGGCGAGGACCTGCTGGAGATGGAGACGAGCCAGCGGGCGGCCATGGGCGTGTTCCTCGCCTTCCAGTATCCGATCGAGATTCCGGGCGTCGCCACCATGCAGTTCCTCAAGGTGGCGCTCAATTCGCAGCGGAAGGCGCGCGGCGAGAAGGAACTCTCCACACCCGACTTCATGCGGCTGGTGAAGGAGAAGGCGGCAAAGCTGAACGTCTCCGCCGACATGCTGAAGCGGCCAGTCAACGTGGGCTTCTCGGGCGGCGAGAAGAAGCGCGCCGAGATCCTGCAGATGGCTGTGCTGGAACCCTCGCTCTGCATTCTGGACGAGACGGATTCGGGCCTCGACATCGACGCGCTCCGCGTGGTGGCCGATGGCGTCAATGCGCTGCGCTCGCCCGATCGCGGCATGATCGTCATCACGCATTACCAGCGCCTGCTCGACTACATCGTGCCGGATTTCGTCCACGTGCTGTCCAAGGGCCGCATCGTCAAGTCGGGCGACAAGAGCCTGGCGCTCGAACTCGAAGCGCGCGGCTACGCCGAATTCGAGAAGGATGCGGCATGACAACGGCCCTTGTCCGGACCATTGCGGAAGAAGCGCTGGGGCACTCGCTCCCGCACCGTCGCATGGAAGACTGGCGCTGGACCGACCTGCGCCAGATGATCGACAAGCCCTATCCGCCGCGCCAGCAGGTGACGGAGGATGTGGGCGAGGTCGAGCGGCTCTTGAAAGCGTCGCTTTTCCATGGCATCGCCGCGACCCGCATGGTCTTCGTCAACGGCGCCTATGACGCCGCACATTCCCGCCGCGCCAACGAGGCGCTCGCATTCCGTGCCGAAGCCACTGAGCCGGTGCAGATGATGAACGCGGCATTCGCGACCGACGGCGCGCATGTGACGCTGTCGGGCAATGCCGACACGCCGCTGGAACTGGTCTTGATCTCGACCGATGCCGCGCCCCGGACCGTTGCCACGCGGAACCTGATCGAGGTGGAGGCGGGCGCCTCCGCAACGATCATCGAGACACACATCGGCGAGGGCAGCTATCTCGCCAACAGCGTGACCGAGATCCGTATCGGCGAGGGCGCAAGGCTCGACCGCGTGAAGGTGGAACTGGAGGCCCGCGAGGCGATCCACCTGGCGCACGCTCATGTGACACTTGCGGCCAACGTCACCTTCCGGGATTTCACGCTCACCTCCGGCGCGAAGCTCAACCGCCAGAACGGCACTTACACGTTCCTCGGCGAGGGGACCGACGCCAAGATCTCCGGCGCCTACTTGCTCGCCGGAAAGCAGCATGCCGACTCGCGCCTCGTGGTCGATCATCGGGTGCCCAACTGCGCCAGCCGCGAACTGTTCAAGTGCGTGATGGACGATCATGCCCGCGGCATCTTCCAAGGCAAGGTGATCGTGCAGCCCCACGCCCAGAAGACCGACGGCAAGCAGTCGAGCCATGCACTGCTGCTGTCCGAGACGGCCGAGTTCGACGCCAAGCCGGAACTCGAGATCTATGCAGACGATGTCGCCTGCGGCCATGGCGCCACGTCGGGCGACCTCAACCACGACCATGTGTTCTATCTGAAGTCGCGCGGAATCCCCGAGGCTGAGGCCAAGGCCATGTTGATCGCGGCCTTTGTCGGCGAAGCCTTCGAGATGGTGGCACACGATGGCATCCGCGAAGCGCTTGGCGACTATGCCGCCCGCTGGCTCACCGAGCACAGGAGGGCCGGATGAACGCCTTCGACGTCAACGCCATCCGCGCCGACTTCCCCATCCTGTCGCGTGAAGTCTATGGCAAGCCGCTGGTCTATCTCGACAACGGCGCCTCCGCCCAGAAGCCGAAGCCGGTGCTGGACGCGATGATGAAGTCCTACACGGAGGAATACTCCAACGTTCACCGCGGTCTCCACTATCTGTCGAATGCGGCGACGCAAGCTTTTGAAGATGCACGTGAAAGCGTCAGGCGGTTTCTGAACGCGCCAACCGCCGAGCAGATCATCTTTACGCGCAATGCGACCGAGGCCATCAACCTGGTGGCCCAGAGCTATGGCGGCATGGTGATCGGGGAGGGCGACGAGATCGTCCTCTCGATCATGGAGCATCATTCCAACATCGTGCCGTGGCATTTCCATCGCGAGCACAAGGGCGCGGTCCTGAAATGGGTGCCCATCGACGAGGACGGCAATTTCCTCATCGAGGAATTCGAGAAGCTGCTCAGTCCCCGCACGAAGATCGTGGCCATTACGCACATGTCGAATGCGCTGGGCACCATTGTGCCGGTGGCGGAGGTCATCAAGCTGGCTCACGCACGCGGCATTCCCGTGCTGGTCGACGGCAGCCAGGCGGCGGTACATATGGCTGTGGATGTCCAGGCGCTCGACGCGGATTTCTATGTCTTCACCGGCCACAAGACCTATGGGCCGACCGGCATCGGCGTGCTCTACGGCAAGAAGGACCTGCTGCAGCTCATGCCGCCCTATCAGGGCGGCGGCGAGATGATCGCGGAAGTCACCACCGACGCCATCACCTACAATGATCCGCCGCACCGGTTCGAGGCTGGAACGCCCGCCATCGTTCAGGCCATCGGCCTTGGGGCCGCGCTCGATTACATGCAGGGCATCGGCCTCGCCAACATTGCCGCACATGAGGCAAAGCTTCGTGATTACGCCATGCAGCGCCTGTCGGAGATCAACAGTCTCCGCATTTTCGGCCGCGCCCGGAACAAGGGCGCGATCGTGTCGTTCACCATGGAGGGTGCCCATGCCCATGATGTCGCTACCGTGATCGACCGGGCGGGGGTCGCCGTCCGTGCCGGAACCCATTGCACCCAGCCTTTGCTCCAGCGCTTCGGCGTGACAGCCACTTGCCGCGCGTCATTCGCCATGTACAACACCCTCGAAGAGGTTGATGTTCTGGCGGACGCGCTTATCTCTGCCCGGAGGATTTTCGGATGATGGATGCCGCAGAACAGACCCTTCACGTGGAGAATGCGCCGAACCCGTCGGCCATTCCACCGGAGGAACTTGCCCGCATGACCGACGACATCGTGGCAGCCCTCAAGACTGTCTATGATCCTGAAATTCCGGTCGATATCTATGAACTGGGCCTTATCTACAAGGTCGACATCGATGATGACCGCAACGTGGCAATCGAGATGACGCTCACCGCGCCGGGCTGCCCCGTGGCGGGCGACATGCCAGGTTGGGTCGAGAACGCCGTCTCGACGGTGGCCGGCGTTGCCTCGTGCCGGGCGACGATCGTTTTCGATCCACCGTGGGACCACAGCCGCATGTCGGAAGAAGCCCGCGTCGCAATGAACATGTGGTAAGGAGAGACATCATGGCCTCCGCAACACCCCGTCCGCGCCCCCAGATCATGAAGCTCACTGACGCCGCTGCGGCGCGCGTCCGCGAGATCATGTCGAAATCCGAAAGGCCCGTCGTGGGCCTTCGCATCGGCGTGAAGAACGGCGGATGCGCCGGCATGGAATACACGATGGAATGGGCCGAGGACCAGAAGCCCTTCGACGAGGTGGTCGAGGACAAGGGCGTGAAGGTGCTGGTCGACGCCAAGGCGATGATGTTCCTGCTGGGAACCGAGATGGACTTCCAGACGACGACGCTCAAGTCCGGTTTTGTCTTCAACAACCCGAACCAGGTCTCAGCCTGCGGTTGCGGCGAGAGCGTGCAGCTGAAGGCGGCGACGCCCTAATCTTCTTGCGGTCGCCGTCGTCGCAGTCCTAGTCTGCCGATGGGGAACGCGGCTGATTCAGAGGTGACCATATGGCCAGTTCGATGTTCCGTTCCGCGTTTCTGCTCATGGTTTTGTGTGGCCCTGCGCTGGCTCATGAGGACAATCCCAATGCCGGCGTGTCGGGCGAGGGCGACTTCAACATGTATTGTGCGAGTTGCCATGGCGAGGATGGCAAGGGTGACGGTCCCAAATCTTTCGGCCTCAGCGTCAAGACACCCGATCTCACCACGCTCACGGCGCGCTATGGCGCCTTTCCCGCCGACCGGCTGATGCGGGTCATCGATGGCCGTGACCCGCTCACCGGCCACGGCACGCGCGAAATGCCGGTCTGGGGAACCTGGTTCAAGGCGGAGGCCGCTCAAGAGCTTGGCGGTGCGGAAGGTGACGAAGGCTCCGTCGACCGCCGCATCGCCAACCTGATCGGATACGTGGAGACTCTGCAGAGCAAGCCCTAGGCATTGACGCATTAGCCCCTTGCAACCGAAACTCGATGTCCAAGCGAGGTTGAGGCACATGAAGAAGCAATTCGCAGTACCTGAAGACCACTGGTCCTGGGGTCCCCATCTGAGCCACAGCCACGCCGTGCGCTGCGGGCGGTTCGTCTGGGTGAGCGGCCAGATGGATCTGGGGCCTTCGGGCGGGATCAACTTCCCCGGCGATTTGCGGGCGCAGGTCAACGGTGCCATGACGAATGTGGCCACGGTGCTGGCCGCTTCCGGCTGCGATCTGTCGCATGTCGTGAAGCTGCTCTGCTTCTACGTGAACGATGGTTCTCGCGATGAGGATGCCGTTCTGCAACTGATTGGCGATCATTTGCCGCCGGGCCTGAGGCCGACTGTCACCGCCGTGCCGGTGGCCTATCTGGCCTTCCCCGGCGCGGAGGTGATGATCGAGGCCTATGCAATGGCTTCGGAGAACGGCGATCCCTTGCCGAGGTCCCATGGGGATGCCGTCGGCCTGTCGCCGCTTCCCGCTGCCTTTGCGAGCGCCGTGCGCTGCGGCAAGATGATCTTCGTAAGCGGGCAAAGCCCTGTGTCGGCCAGCGGGGAAGTGCTGCACAAGGGTGATATAGTCGCGCAGACCCATCAGGTGATGGCGCAGGTCAAGTCAGCGCTGGCGTCCTTCGGGGCAGCATTCGCCGATGTGGTCAAGATCAACCGCTGGTACGTGGGGCAGGGGAAAGTTGAGGATTTCGAGCCCGCCGCCATGGCCTGTGCCGCCAATTTTGCCGAACCAGGACCTGCCGCAACTGGCGTTCCCATCCCGCGTCACGCCCGTGACGGCCAACTCATCAGGATCGAGGTGGTTGCCATGCTGAGTGAGGACGGGAGCCATCTGCCGCGCCGCCAGGTCTGGCCCGACACGCTATGGGACTGGACCGTCGACATTCCCTATTGGCACGGCCTCAAGTGCCACGACATGATCTTCCTGGGCGGGCAAGTCTCGCTCGACACCAAAGGCATCGCGGTCAATCCCTTCGACATGCGCGCCCAGGCGGCGCAGGCGATGGTCCACATCGGCTCGATTCTGCGGGAACTGGGTGCCAACTATGACGACATCTGCAAGCTGACCACGGTCTATGCCGGGCCGCCGGGGCTCGACGCGCTCCAGGAGAATCTCCGCATCCGTTCGGCCTTCTTCAAAACGCCCGGTCCGGCGACCACGGACATTGCGCTCCCGGTCCTCGCCTATCCCGGCATGATCATCGAGATCGACACGTTTGCGATGGCGGAGCCTGATCCCCTCTGAAACAGGCAAGGCCCGCCGGTGCTGGACCGGCGGGCCTTCAATGTCTGTCAGTTGGCGTCGGAGCCTTGATTGAGAAATTGACTGATCAGCCCGGCGATCTGCTGGGGGCCGACGCCTTGCATGTGATCGTGCCAGAGCACCGCCAGATGGGCTGCGACGATGGGCACGAAAACCAGCGACATCATGAGGATGACGATGGTGGCCGCGCCATGGTCCGGGCGGGTGGTTTCACCGTGCGGGGCGCGTACGGGATCGTTCGAATAGAACTTGAAGGTCATGGTTCACCTCGTTGCGACCAGCCGTTACCGGCGGTGGCAGGGGAACCGATCCGAAATCAGATACCCGCCAGCGCCCGTAACGGCATGGTCGATCGACTATGACTGTCGCTTGGCATTGGGTTTCTGGTTCCTGTTTGATAACGGACGCATGGAAAGGCGTCCGTGACCCGTCAATGAACGCGTCGGCGCGGCCTGTCAAGCACAACCCGCATGGGGCCTGCTGCCGCATGGGCCGCTGAGTTTCGCGCCATGGGGCTGGCGAGGGAAATGGTGCCGGATGAGGGGATTGAACCCCCGACCTTCGGTTTACAAAACCGCTGCTCTACCGCTGAGCTAATCCGGCGCCGAGGCGGGGTATAGCCGCCTCTGAAATGCGCCGCAAGCGGGCCCGGCATGCCCGCCCGCGAGAGCATCGCCCTAGAGAAGGAAGTCCGCCGCCGAGAGGTCGCCGACGGCGAACCCTGCCAGCACGATCTGCATCTCGGTGCCGCCGTTGCCGCTGGTGTTGATGTAGACAATCGTATCGGCGCCCACCTGCGACGCCCGGATCTGGCCCTCGCCGCTGAATATCGTGTCCGGGATGAAGATGAAGGCCTCGTCGGTCGCGGCAGAACCCTCCTGGGCATCGATCAGGGAGAGATCGATCAGGTCGCCGGCCGCGAAGTCCAGGATGGTATCGCGCAACGTTTCACCGGCACCGCTGTGCGTGGTGCTCAGGAACACGAACGTGTCGTTTCCGCTGCCGCCCGCCAACTGGTCCTGACCGCTGCCGCCGTTCAGCTTGTCGTCGCCGCTGTCGCCATCCAGAAAGTTGGCGCCGTTGTTGCCCGTGAATGTGTCGCCGAAAATGCTGCCAATAACATTTTCCATGTTGGAGACGACGTCTCCCTCGCCATGGCCGCCGGTTGCGGAGCCATTGTTGAAGGCCAGCTTCACGCCCGCGCCGGAGGCGCTGTAGTCGAGCGTGTCGATCCCGTCGCCACCGTCGATCACGTCAGCGCCGTCCAGTCCCACGAGAATATCGTCGCCGTCCCATCCGGTGAGGGTGTTGGCACCGGCATTGCCCGCGATGATCTGGCCGAATTCATTGCCGGTGAGGTCCATCGCCTTGGTGCTGGCCGGTGCGAGGGCAAGCAGCCGCTCGACTTCCACGCCTGAGGCAAGTGTGTAGCTTGCCGTCGTACGGACGGTATCCGTGCCGCTACCAATTCCTTCCTCGATCACGTCGGCGCTGTTGTTGACGCGATAGGTGTCGTTGCCGCCAAGTCCGCGCATGATATCCGCCGCGCCCCCCGGCCCGCCGCTGTTGAGGAGATTGTTGCCGAGATTGCCGATAATGGTCTGGGAAAGCAGGTTGCCCGTCAGGTCGATTTCGTCAAAGGCAAAGATGTTGCTGACCGAGAGTGTCTCGACTTCGGCGCCAGACGAGAGCACGTAGCTCAGCGATGCCACAACGCGGTCGTTGCCCTGTCCGGCCGCCTCGATCACGACATCGCCCGCATCGTTCACATGGATGACGTCGTCGCCCGCGCCGCCGTCCATGATGTTGATGCCGGTGCCTCCGATCAAGGTGTCATTGCCGGATCCGGCATTGACATTCTCGATGGACGTCCAGTTTTCGGTAATGGCACCGAGGAACTTCTGTTGGGCGAGATCGTAGGTGGCGCTCCCCGCAGTGGTCGAATAGTCCACCGTGTCAGAACCATTCCCGCCGTTGAAAATGTCGACGCCCGCGCCGCCCGCCAGAGTGTCGTCGCCATTGCCGCCGCGCAGGTCGTCGATGCCGCCACCGCCCGAGATGATGTCGTCACCGGCCCCTCCATTGAGCTGGTTGGCAACGGTGTTTCCAATGATCGTGTCGTCATAACTGGAGCCGCGAATGGTCTCGATGTCGAGGAAAGTCGCCAACGTACCGCCGCCATCCTCGACGGCGGAGCCAAGGGCCACGGTTGAGTTGCCCGTCAGCGTGATGGTGAAGCTGCGGCTCGCGCTGGTGTGGCCGGAGGCAAGCGTAATGGCTCCGAAATCCGCTGCGTCGATGCCGTCCATGCCCAGATAGATGTCTTTCAGAGCAGAAAGATAGATCAAGGCGTTGTGTGCCTTGAACGTGTCGTTGCCGCCGTTGCCGGTGAAGGTGTTGGCTGCGAGATCGGCGATGAATGTCTCATCGAAATCAGAACCGATGACGTTCTCGATTCCCTCCATGCGCTCGATATAGCCGCCAGAGCCAGGAGCCGTCACATCGGCCCACACCATCTGGTCGGCTTCGAGGTCATAGGTGCGGGTTCCAAATGAGGCGAGCGCCAGACCTGTCCATTCGTTCTCGTAGTCGGCGGTGTCGATGCCCGATCCACCATCGATGTCGTCCGCGCCCTGGCCGCTGATGATGGTGTCGTCACCGCCATTGCCCTTGAGGATGTTGATGCCATTGTCGCCGGTGATTGTATCATCGCCACCGCCGGTGTTGACGTTCTCGATGCTCTCCAGGGCTTCGGTGGTGGAGCCCGCTACTGCCGTGCCGGTCAGCAGGTTCACGGTCCAGTCCGAGTTGGAGTAGGTGAAGTCCACTGTATCATTGCCGCCGCCGCCATCGAAGCTGTCGGTGCCGGTGCCGCCGCTCATCCAGTCGTCGCCATCGAGGCCGATCAGCGTGTCACTGCCGCCAAGCCCCTCGAGGATCGAGTCGCCCGAATTGGCGGTCAGCGTCTCGCCGTTATCCGTGCCGGTGATGAGATTCCCATCGACGTTGTAGATGGCATAGGCGATGCCGCGATTGTCGGTGCCTTCGGAAACGGTCAGCAGCACACGGCCATTGGCCATGGTTTCGAGATCAAAGTCCCAGATGTAGCGGCCCTGGGGGTTGTCGAAAGTGAGCTGGCTACCCACGGCGTTGCCGTCGCCATCGAAGCGCTGCAGCCGCACCTCGCGCTGATCGGGAGCGTATTCGTCAATCCAGGCCACGATGAACCCGCCGCCATTGAGGTGGGTCACCTGCGGCTTCGAGAGTTCGCCCGTGGCCGAGCGCTTGATCGTGAATTCCTTTACATATCCTGTGAAGTTGTTCTGCAGTATGGCGCGAATGTCGGAGAAGCTGCCGTCTGCCGCGTCACGGCGATAGACGACGACATAGCTGTTGGAGCCGTGCTGATCACTGTTGAGAGCCGTTGGGTCGTTGTCGAGGGTGGCGACATCGGGATCCGCGATCGTGTCGGGATTGGAGGAGGTGTCGACGATGTACTGTTCGTCAGGAAAATAGTCAGGCAGCGAAGGGTATCCCTGGTTATTGTAGATCACGATACCAGTGAAGTCCCGGGGGTCGTCCCCGAAATTCTCGAGTTCGGCGACGATGACGATAGTCCCGGAAGATGTCGATCTGAACGATTCGACTTGCGGCGCCTCGTAGATCAATCCTCTGATAAACGGAGAGCCCGGATCAGGAAATATACTCGCTGGAAAATTGAACTCGTCGCCATCTCTAGGCTCAGGACCTATTAAACTGGTTGCGGATCAGTTGCAGTTTTGATTCAAGGCTTCCGATAGAGGAGGCCTTCATGAGCAAGCTGTTTCTGCTGAGCAAGTCCCAGATGTCGCGAATTTCGCCATGTTTTCCGCTGG
>NZ_JBGSOZ010000073.1:0-43160 GCF_041738905.1 Aestuariivirga sp. | reverse complement strand
CCAATCCTCAAGGCCGCACTTCAAAACCATCGGACCGAGCAGCCAGCCTCCCATGCAGTTGACCGCTTGGCCGATGCTGCATAAGGTTCAACCAGCGACGCCAGCCTTGGCATTTTCAACAGAGTACGGGACATCCCCCAGACATGCGCGATGTGCGGGGAACGCATGCGGGCATTTGCAACTTCGTCCGGTGTCCCTCATCTCCCAGCCATCGCGGGTTCCTTCTTGTCCGCAGGCGGAAGAAGACGTTCAGGCGCGAATTGTCCTCTCCCCCCTGCAGGAGAGGAGGCGGTTCAAACGCAATTGGGGAGGCGAAGGGAAGTCAAGACATGCATCATTCTTGTGCAGGCATGGTATCTGGCTTGTTGAAATGCTGGGAGGCGCGGGCGCTACCCGACGCGGATATGCCAGCAGTGAAGCTAGCGTTAGGAACCGCATGGCAGAGCCCGAGATATTGGCAGGACTTTCCGGCCGGGGTGTGTTCTTTGGAAATTCAAATAGCAATTGAAGGCGTTTGGACCGTAGCGCCCAGAGGGCACACCCGACCACCTCCCGGGGGTACTCATGTTAAGCATAAATCCATCCGCCGACCCGCCGCTCCACCCATCCGAACTCACCGTCATGAGCAGAATCCCGCAGGGTGTCGCGACATGACTACAGGCATAGAGTATGAAGATGTCAGTAGCGTACCCGCGACAAGTGATTACAACTAACCTCTTGAAATTATTCCCTTCTGTAAAATGCTCCTATCTTGAAAACTCACAAAGCATAAGCGGATGCTGACTGCACAATGTAAAGTCCTCACCAATTTAGCTGTACTTACGCTTACGTAAAGATTTTAGTTGTCATTGATATTGGAGCGTGTAACCTGCCACGATCCGGTGAATTAGAAACAGGGAGTGTTTTCATGGTTGCGGCGAGTGAGAAAGCCCCGTTTATGCGATTTGAGGGGCATTTTGAATCAAGCGAGGGTAGGAAAGTCATTGCCGGTGCGTCGGAGGGTTGGATTGTAAACGCAGGGCCACATGACGCCTATTTCTTTGAAGATGGGAGTTCAGGGACGTTGTTACGAGCTGGCTTCGAAGCAAATCCTGCAGATACACTTCCATTTGAAGCAAAAAAGATTCTTGCAATATCTCCTGCTCATTCGGGCAAGCAGGCTTGTCTAGGTGTGCTATTTCTGAGTTACTTGCCTGCGACTTAGCCAAGCACGTAGAATGCGTTGACGGCAATCCGATATGCACATTCAAGTTTGCTGAGGATGTTTTTGGGTCGTCTTCGCGTAGGCGGGAATCAAGAAGGACGCGTCAAAACGTCAAAACCTTAGCACCCTGAGCCAGCGCGAGATGTCGAGCAGCGTGACAAGGGCAGAGGCCACATAGGTAAAGGCGGCGGCCTTCAGCACACTGTGGGCACCGGGCATGTCTTCGGGCGGGATGTAGCTCTCCAGCATGGGCAGCGCGCGCTTGAAGCTCGCATTGAATTCGGTTGGCAGCGTCACCGCGTGGATGACGACCGTCGAGAGCATGATGCCGATGGCGCCGAGAGTGCCGCCCAGCAGGACGACGGGCGAACGGGTGAGTGCAAAAATGACGGGCGTCGCCATCATCAGAATTGATCCGGCACGCTGGATGATGATGGCATGGCCGGCGAGTTTCTGTCGCAGCATCAGCGGACCATATCCCTCGGCGTGTTGAAGGGCGTGGCTCGCTTCATGCGCGGCCACCGCGACGGCCGTTACCGAGCGCCCGTCGAAGTTCGAGGCCGAAAGCCTCACCACACGGTCAGTGCTCGAATAGTGGTCACCAGATGCAATGCGCTCGACTTTCACATCGGAAAGCCCGGCCTTGTCGAGAATGTGACGCGCGAGTTCGCCCCCGGTGCCGGGAAAATCCGCGCGCTCCACACCATGCTTCTGCATGGTCGCGCGAATCCACGCCTGAGGCCCGAAAATGAGGGCCAGAAACAGAACCGCGCCAAGGAGAGCAATGATCACCATGGCGCGGTATATGGGTCAGGAAGACGGCTGGATCAATTGCCGAGAATGGCGCTTTCGAGAATGTCGAGGCCTTCCTTCAGCACCATCTCCGAGGCCGTGAGCGGCGTCAGCATGCGCACCGTGTCGGAATAGACGCCGCAGGTGAGGATGAGGAGGCCGCGCTCGAGGCACTTGGCCGCCAGCGCCTTGGCGCCTGCAGCGTCGGGCTCGTTGCCCCCGTGCTGGGTGACGAGTTCGAAGGCGCACATGGCCCCAAGACCGCGCACGTCGCCGATGGGCATGCCCCTGTTCTTGGCCTTGATCGACTTCAGGCGCTCCATGACGATGACGCCCTGCTTCTCGGCCTTCTCCAGCAGACCTTCCTGCTCGAAGGCATCGAAGACGCCAAGCGCAGCGGCGCAGGACACCGGGTTGCCCGCATAGGTGCCGCCGATGCCGCCAGGCTCCGGTGCGTCCATGATCTTGGCGCGGCCGATGACGCCCGCCAGCGGGAAGCCGCCGGCAAGGGACTTCGCCGTGGTGATGAGATCGGGCTCGACGCCATAATGCTCCATGGCGAAGAAACGTCCCGTGCGGCCGAAGCCGGACTGGATTTCATCGGCGATCAGGAGGATGCCGTGATCGTCGCAAAGCTTGCGCAGGCGCACCATCAGTTCCTTCGGTGCCACATAGAACCCGCCCTCGCCCTGCACCGGCTCGATGATGATCGCGGCGACGCGCGAGGGTTCGACATCGGCCTTGAACAGCCACTCGATGGCATGAATCGAGTCCTCCACCGTGACGCCCTTGTGGGCCACGGGGAAGGGCACATGCCAGATGCCGCCGGGCATCGGGCCGAACTTGGCCTTGTAGGGCACGACCTTGCCAGTGAGCGCCATGCCCAACAATGTGCGGCCATGGAAGCCACCGTTGAAGGCGATGACATCGGAACGGCCTGTATAGGCACGCGCGAACTTCACCGCGTTCTCCACCGCTTCAGCACCCGTGGTGACCAGCGCCGATTTCTTCTCGCCCGAGATGGGAGCGACCGCGTTGAGCTTCTCGCAGAGTTCGATGAAGGGCGCGTAGGGCATCACCATCGCGCAGGTATGGGTGAAAGCTTCGAGCTGCTCATAGACGCGCTTCATCACGAGCGGATGGCGATGACCGGTGTTGACGACGGCAATGCCGCCGCCGAAATCGATGTAGCGATTGCCCTCGACGTCCCAGATCTCCGAGTTCTCGGCCTTGGCCGCGATGACCGGGGCGCCTGCGCTGATGCCGCGGGAAACGGCCTTGGCGCGGCGCTCCACCCACTGCTTGTTCATGCCTGGGGCTGCAACCGGTGCATTCATGATGTTCTACTCCTTGGAATGACTGGGCGGCTTTTACGCCTGTTGACGGGGGCGCGGCAAACGGATTCAAGTCATCCGAAAGCACGGGGGACGCGCCATGACTGACCTGATCCGGATGACCGCTACGGCAATTGTCGAAGGCCTGAAGAGCGGCACGATCTCGCCACTCGACTGCCTCGACGCGTTGGAGAAAAGGGTGGCGGAGGTCGACGGCGCGGTCAATGCGCTGCCGACACGATGTTTTGACCGTGCGCGCAGTGAAGCGCGGAAATTGATGCAGAAACCCATGGCCGAACGCGGCGTTCTGGCCGGAATGCCAGTGCCGATCAAGGATCTGGCCGATGTCGCGGGCGTGCGCTCGACGCAGGGCTCGCCCATCTTCAAGGACCGTATCGCAGAGACGTCCGACCTGCTGGTCACGCATCTCGAAGCCAATGGCGGGTTGATCTACGCCATGTCCAACACGCCGGAGTTCGGCGCGGGCGCGCACACGTTCAACGAGGTCTTCGGCATCACCCGGAACCCCTGGAACACACGATTGTCCGCATCTGGCTCCTCGGGCGGGGCGGCAGTGGCGCTCGCCACCGGAATGGCCTGGGTGGCGCATGGCTCCGATCTCGGCGGCTCTCTGCGAAACCCCGCGAGCTTCTGCGGCGTGACGGGCATGAGGCCGTCACCGGGCCGCGTGGCTGCAACGCCCGGAGCCAAGATTGACTCCACGCTGGGTGTCGAAGGCCCCATGGCGCGCAACGTGGAGGACCTGGCCCTGCTGTTCGACGCGATGGTGGGCGAGGAAGCGGCAGACCCGGTCTCGCTGCCCTCCGACGGCACATCGTATCTCAAAGCCGCCCGCTCAGGCTGGAAGCCGAGGCGCGTCGCGGTATCGCGCGACTTGGGCCTTCCGCCGGTCGACCCTGAGGTGGCGGGCCTCGTTCTCGCCGCCGCGCGAAAACTCGAGGCCGAAGGCGTCATTGTCGAGGAAGCCCATCCCGACATGTCGGAAACCCGCGAATGCGCGCAGACCTTGCGGGCCTTGTCCTATGCCAACATGAAACCGCTGCTGGACAAACATCGCGATCTGTTGAAGCCGGAAGTTGTCTGGAACATCGAAAAGGGACTGCGCCTCACGGGCGAGGAGATCGCAAGGGCCGAAGCCCAGAGGGGCGAACTCTTCCGCCGCATGCGGCGTTTCTTCGGCCACTACGATCTTCTGCTCTGCCCCACAACCATCGTTCCGCCCTTTCCCGTCGAACAGCGCTATGTGGCCGAATGCGACGGGGTGAAGCTCGACTCCTATGTCGACTGGCTGATGATCGTCCACGCCATCACGCTGGCCTGCTGTTCCGCGATTTCCATTCCCTGCGGTTTCACGAAGACACACCTTCCAGTGGGCCTGCAGGTCGTGGCGCCGGGACGCGGCGAAGCGAGGCTGCTGGCTGGCGCGCGTTTCATCGAGCAGGTGCTGGGCCTTGGCGCGATCACGCCGATTGATCCTAGAAGCTGACCTGCCTGTGATCTGGCGGCACATCTGCTTTACCGTTAGGGCTAAAACAATTTGTCTGCCCCACGATGTGGAAAGACTCGATCGGTCCCGGTGACAGGTAGGCACACTCATGCTCTCGCGTAGCTCGATCCCGCCCATAGACTACCGGAAGGTCGTTTCTTGAGTTGAATAGCCAAAATACCCATGATTGTATGGTCTTGTTCTTCGGACAAGGTGGAATACCTAAGATGAATTCACAAACGACTTGTTCGCGTGCATTCATCAGCGAAGGCAGAAATCGGCAACCTTATGGAGGGCATGCCCTCATCGATGCGGCCGACGCAAGTGGGCAAGCTGAGCGGAAATCTCGGTAGTAGTGGCAGCATGTACTGGTTGCGAAGATACCTAGTCTTCATCCTCTGCGGCCTGAGCGTTGCGTTCGGTGGCTTGATATGGGGCGATGTGTCCAAGTGCGGTAGTGAATGCATGTTCTCTGGAATTGAATTAGTTCAATCTCTCTCCGCAGAGCAGCTATTCAAATTCACGATCTTTATTAGTTTAAAGACAAGTGTCTTGTACTTTCCGCTCATGCTTGTGACTTGGCTTCTCGTCTTGGGCATCCAGCGGACGAGTTCAACGATGCGCAAACGTCCTGGCACCTTGGGGGGCGTCTCTGTCAAGGAATTCGAGTCTAGCGATTGCTGGTCAAGACGTCGGGTTTTCTTACTCCGCGACGCAATGTTCACGATGCTTTTCTTGTCTACGATCGCGTTGTTTGTCTTTTTGCCATCGTCCAGGCTGTCCTATAGTCTGAATGGCAATGACCTGATCATCAATGGGGCCTTAACCCCGACTGGCTTCAGATACTATTTGTACGTTTTCCTACAGAACTGCGCACACGCATTTCTGTTTCTGATTGCGTCCCGCATCATGGATGCAACACCACGAACTCGGGATGAAGAGAGACGATGATAAGGGCCGCAGCGAGCCTGAATCCCACTGCAAATGGAGAAGGCATGGCGGCTGAGATGTGCGAGTATTCGCGTGGCGTTGCATTTCGGCGAGGGGGGCCCTGAGCCTCGACTGCATCATGCTGAATGTCCATAGAAGTTGACGTTCCAGCGCTAGCGCGGCATCTGGTTTCGCACCCTCCTACCCGCTAAACTCCAAACAATTCTTCTTCCCCCTCATGCGTAAGGGAGAGGAAAATGGAACATGGAGGATGACCGCAAATGCGTGGGCTGATGCAGGATTTTCCGCTGCTGGTTCACCGCGTGCTCGACCACGCGGCCCGCTGGCATGGCGGGACGGAGATCATCTCGCGCTCCGTCGAAGGCCCCATCCACCGCACCACCTATGCCCAGCTCAACGCCCGTGCCCGTGCGCTGGCCAGCGCCTGCGAACGCCGCCTTGGTCTGAGGCTCGGTTCGATCATCGGCACCATGGCCTGGAATACATGGCGCCACCTGGAGATCTGGTATGGCGTGATGGGCCTCGGCGCCATCGTTCACACGCTGAACCCCAGGCTCTTCACCGACCAGCTCGACTACATCATCAACCACGCCGAAGATCAGTGGATCTTCATCGATCTTTCCTTCGTGCCGCTGTTTGAGGCGTTGCAGGAGAAACTTCCGCGCGTGAAGGGCTTCATCATCATGACGGACGCGGCGCATATGCCGGCCGCCACCACGCTGCGCAATGTCATCTGCTATGAAGACCTCATCGCCGAGGGTGATTGCGGCTTCGTCTGGCCCGAGTTCGACGAGAACACCGCATGCGGCATGTGCTACACGAGCGGCACCACCGGAAATCCCAAGGGCGTGCTTTATTCGCACCGCTCCAACGTGCTGCACGGCTTGATGTGCGCGCTAGGCGATGCCATGGCGATTTCCAGCCGCGACCGCATGATGCCGGTCGTTCCGATGTTCCATGCCAATGCCTGGTCCATCGCGTTCTCAGGCCCCTTGTCGGGCGCGGCCATGGTGATGCCGGGCCCCAAGCTCGATGGCGCCTCGATCTATGAGTTGCTGGACCTCGGCAAGGTGACCATCACTGCGGCTGTTCCAACTGTGTGGCTCATGCTGCTGCAATATCTCGAACAGAACCCGGAACTCAGGCTGCCGCATCTGCAGCGCGTCGTCATCGGGGGATCGGCCTGCCCGGAATCAATCATGAAGGCCTTCGTCGAGACCTATGGCTGTGATGTGATCCATGCCTGGGGGATGACCGAGATGAGCCCCATCGGATCGCTCGGCACAAGGTCGGAGCAGGTCGCGCGCCTTCCCGAAAGCGAGTGGTGGAAGATCAAGCTCAAGCAGGGCCGCCCGCCCTTCATGGTCGACATGAAGATCACCGACGATGATGACAACGTGCTGCCGCATGATGGCCGGACCTTCGGTCGGCTCAAGGTGAAGGGCCCGGCCGTGGCGAAGAGCTACTTCAAGGGCGAGGGTCTCAACGCCTTCGATGCCGACGGCTGGTTCGACACCGGCGACGTCGCCACCATCGACCAGTATGGCTACATGCACATCACCGACCGCTCGAAGGATGTCATCAAGTCGGGCGGCGAGTGGATTTCCTCGATCGAGCTGGAGAACATCGCGGTCGGATGCTCCGGCGTGCAGGAGGCAGCTGCCATAGGCCTGCCCCATCCCAAGTGGGACGAGCGCCCGCTTCTGGTAATCGTGCGCAGGCCCGGTGCGGCTGTGGACCGTTTAGCTGTCCTGTCCCACTTGCAGGGCCGGATTGCGAAATGGTGGATGCCGGACGACGTGGTTTTCGTCGATGATATTCCCCACACGGCCACCGGCAAGATCTCGAAAATGGAATTGCGCGCGCGGTTCAGCGACTATCGTTTCCCTGCCACCTGAGGAGTGCCTTCACATCATGACTGCAACGAAAGCCTGTGTGATCGGGTTGGGCTCCATGGGGCTCGGCATGGCGCAATCGATGCTCCGCAAGGGGCTGGAGGTTGCGGGTGCTGACCTTAACCCGGCCGCGGTGAAACGGCTGGAAGAGGCCGGTGGCCGTGGCTTTGCCTCCGGCGCGGAAGCGGCAAGTGATGCGGATGTTCTTCTCACCGTCGTCGTGAATGCAGCCCAGACCGATGCCGTGCTGTTTGGCGGCAATGGTGCAGCCGCGAGGCTTCGCAAGGGCGGCGTCATCATATCGTCCGCCACCATGGCCCCTGCGGAAGCAAGAAAGCTCGCGGCAAAGACCGAGGCATTGGGCCTCCACTATCTCGACGCGCCGATCAGCGGCGGTGCCGTGAAGGCAGCGGCGGGCCATCTCACCATCATGGCGTCGGGAACGGCAGACGCCTTCGCGGCGGCGCGCCCCGCTCTCGATGCGATGGCGGCAACCATTTACGAACTCGGCAACGAGGCGGGGATCGGCGCCTCCTTCAAGATGGTGAACCAGCTGCTGGCTGGCGTTCATATCGCGGCGGCCTGCGAGGCCATGACCTTCGCGGCAAAGCTCGGGCTTGACCTGCCTACGGTCTACAAGGTCATCACCGCGTCGGCGGGCAATAGCTGGATGTTCGAGAATCGCGTGCCGCACATTCTCGATGGCGACTACTCGCCCCGGAGCGCTGTCGAGATATTCACGAAGGACTTAGGGATCGTCGGTGACATGGGCCGCGACGAAAAATTCCCGATGCCGGTTGCCGCGACAGCGCTCCAGATGTTCCTGATGACCGCCGCCGCCGGCATGGGCAAGGACGACGACGCCTCGGTGGCGCGGATGATCGCGAAGATAACGGGAATTGAACTGCCCAAGCCCCAAGTCTGACACGCTGGATGCTCAGATTTGCTAGAAAATCGCAGGTTCACCCGTAGGACTGCCAAAGTCGGTGCGCAGGAAGTCGAAGTCGCAGCCTTCGTCGGCCTGTCCGATGTGCTGGGCGAACATCCAGCCGTAACCCCGCTCGAAACGGGGCGGCGGCGGTTTCAGCGCGGACTTGCGTGAGACGAGTTCGGCGTCGGAGACATTGAGCGTAATCGATCGTGCGGTGATATCGATCGACATCGTGTCGCCCGTTTTCACCAGTGCCAATGGTCCGCCGATATAGGCCGCTGGCGAGACATGCAGGATGCTGGCGCCATGATTGGTGCCGCTCATGCGCGCGTCCGAGATGCGCAGCATGTCGTGCACATCTTGCTTCGCGAGCTTTTCCGGAATTGGCAGCATGCCCCGTTCCGGCATTCCGGGCCCACCTTGCGGACCTGCGTTGCGGAGGATGAGGATGTGATTCGGCGTCACGTCAAAGTCGTCGTATGCGGACGGCTTGACAACGCAGCCATCGGGCGTGTCGGGTGTCGTCTGTCTGGACGTGTTGCGAGTCTTGCCCGTCCAGCCTCAAGGGGCAAGGGCATTCATGCCGCCGGTCGCCCAGTTTCGGCAACCGGCATCGCTTGAAACCAGGATCAGAAAATGAAGTCGGTGGCGGTCAAGGTCAGGTGTCCTGTGAACTCGATCTGGAAGTCGGTGAGCTTGTCGCCGTTGCCATCGCCGTAAATGAATGTGTTCGCGCCCGAATAGACCAGCCGAAGCTCATCGCCGGTGCCGGAGAATTTCTGCAAACCCACAAAACTGAAATGCACCGTGTTGAACTTGTCGCCGTTGTACCCGACATGCGAGAGGTCGATATGATCGGCGCCTGTCTTGAAGTCGGTGATGAGGTCGCGCGTTGCAGCCGAAGTGCCCGACTCTGCAACGTCATGGAAGTGGAATGTATCGGCCCCGCCGCCGCCCGACAGGATATCGTGTCCCATGCCGCCCGTGATATCGTCTTTCCCGCCGTTGCCGGTGATGAAGTCATCGCCAACGTTCCCCGCCAGCGAGGAGCTGCTGGAGTTGCCAGTCAGCGTATCCGCAAAGTCCGATCCGTAGATGGATTCGACGCCCGATATGACATCGCCATTGGCATCGCCGCCGCTCGCCGTGTTGTCGATGAGATTGATCTGAACGCCCTTGCCGCTGTAGAAGTAGTCGACCGTGTCAATTCCTGCTCCTCCGATAAGAGTGTCGGCGCCTTTGCCCCCATCGAGGTAATCGTCGCCGTCCCCACCGACCAAATGGTCGTTTCCGGCGTATCCGATCAGTTGGTCGTTCCCCAGCATACCGGAGATTCTGTTTGCCGCCGCATTGCCGATGAGTTGGTCTCCGGCACTTCCGCCGACGAGATTCTCGATGCTGAGGAGCGTATCGACTTCCGATGTGTTGCTGAAGTCGTTTGCGCTGAAGCGCGCGATGCCTTGCGAGAGGTTTGCGCTAACCCGAAGGCTGGAATCGTTGAAGTTCGCGGTGTCGTTGCCAGTACCGCCATTCAGTGTATCGCTGCCACGGCCGCCGACCAGCAAGTCGTTGCCGTCGCCGCCAAGCAGCAAGTCATCATTTCCAAGTCCGAGAATGGCATCATTCCCACCCAGTCCATTGATGAAGTCAAAGTTGTCGGTGCCGATCAGCAGATCGGCATTCTCTGTCGGAATAGCCATGTCGGGGCAGCTTTCTTTTCCAGGGGCGGAATGCCGCCTGGCCGTGTTGAACAAGCTGGTGATAGGGGGTGCAGCGTGTCGCGAGGGTGAACTTGCGGTTCACCCCTCGTTCACATCACGGCGCGGCCGCCGTGTATGTGTTGTCCGTCACGTGCAGCTTTCCCTGTTCGACGAGGTGATCGAGATGAGCACGCGTCGAGAGCGCAGCCGCAGCATGGAGTTTCGGATCGACATCGGCATAGATCGCAGCGACGATCTCCGGAATGGTGCGGGCGCCCTGCGCCACGCGGGCGTGAATGGCGGCCTCGCGCATCTTGCGGTGTGCGAGGTAACCCCTCACCAGCGGCAGCGGATTTCGCTTCGATGGCCCATGCGAGGGGAAGTAGATGTCGTCGTCCCGGTCCAGCAGCTTTCGCAGCGAAGCAAAGTATTGCCCCATGTCTCCATCGGGCGGCGCGATCACGCTTGTCGCCCAGGCCATCACATGATCGCCCGCGAAGAGCGCCTTCTCTTCCTTCAGCGCAAAGCACATGTGGTTCGACATGTGGCCCGGCGTGAAGACCGATTCGAGCGACCAGCCGGGGCCGGTGAGCGTGTCTCTGTCGCCAAGCCTGATGTCCGGGTCGAAATAATGGTCGATGGAGGAATCGAGACGAAGACCTGCCTCGCCGGTGGGTGCTACCGCCCCATAGGCATGGGTTCTGGCACCGGTGGCCTTCTGCAGCTTGGCCGTCAAGGGCGAGTGGTCCGCATGCGAATGCGTGACCAGGATATGCGTCACCGTCTCGCCGCGGACTGCGTGCAGCAGGGCATCGAGATGGGCATCATCGTCAGGCCCGGGATCGATCACCGCCACCTGTCCCCGGCCCACGATGAATGTCGACGTTCCCTTGAACGTGAAGGGGCTGGGATTATTGGCCAGCACGCGGCGAACGAGTGGTGAGATCGCCACCGCCTCGCCGGGTCTCACGTCAAAGTCGCGGTCGAAGTGGAGATCGGTCATGTGCTGTTGCGGCGAGGGAACTTGAACACTATAAATGATGCACGACGCATGATTTAAACAGGGTAGGGGTGAATGACCATGAATGCCAGCCTTCTTTCTGACCGCCTGTGGCCGATGACGGGTTCCACGGCACTCCGCAACGCGGTTCTCGCGGTAGCGGGTTCGCTTCTCGTGGCGCTGGCCGCGCAGGTGAACGTGCCGATGCTTCCCGTTCCGATGACGCTGCAGACGCTCGCCGTGCTGGCGATCGGTGCTGCCTACGGGTCGCGGCTGGGTGCTGCCACGCTGGCGCTCTATGCGCTTGAAGGTGCCATCGGCCTACCGGTCTTCGCCGAGTTCAAGTCCGGCGTGATGCTGGCAAGCTTCGGCTATGTACTGGGCTTCATCGCAGCGGCCTATGTGGTGGGCCTGCTTGCCGAACGCGGCTGGGACCGTACGGTGCCGAAGATGTTCGCCGCCATGCTGCTGGGCGCTGCCGTGGTCTATGTGCCGGGCCTTCTGTGGCTGTCGGGCTGGATCGGCTTCGAGAAGGCCGTCCAGTTCGGGCTTCTGCCCTTCATCGCGGGTGACGCGGTAAAGGCCGGAATCGCAGCATTGGGCTTCCCCGCCATCTGGGCGCTGCTCGGCCGGCGCTAGAAGATCCGTCAAACAAAGAAACGCGGGCAATCTCGCCGATTGCCCGCGTTTTCTATTGGTCGGAGTGAGAGGATTCGAACCTCATTGGTCCGATTCGCGGGAAGCCCAAGAAACGCTGGAATTCAGCCATCATTGGGCTTTCTCAATTTCTCACATGCCTTCTTTGACGCCTACCTTGGCCGGGCATCGTGTAGAATTTTTCATTTTAGGGGTTGTCAAGATTTTAGCAGCCGTGGTAATAAAGAATTAATGCCCGCGACCGCCACCAAAGTGGGCAAGCGAACATGAGAACACATGTTACCGCTTAAATAGGCGCTCACGAGCGTGATGGCACCAAACCTCAACCCAATGAGGCGGTGACTTCGCGCATGGTGCGTTTCTCCGTCCTCTTTTCGACGGAGATGACCACCGATGGAATACCCTCGATTTGTTGACCGGCTTCCCGCCTCAAACGCCTTCAAGGTGCATCCGCGCACCCTGACCAATACCATGGACCGGCCCTATGACCGGACCACCGAACGACTCCCCCTCATGCAGATGTGCAAGGCCGCGCAATGCGAGCCTGCATGGTTCATGGCCTGCCTTCGCGGTGAAGACCGCGCCGTGACCCTCAGTGAAGCTGCCATGGCCTTGGGCCTCACCGAACGGCAGATGCTGCACAAGACCAGCCTTCGCCCCACTGCGAAGCCTTCCGCTGTTCTGTGCCGTAGCCGCCGCTACAGCGCGCGTGACCTTGGCCTCTACCGCGAAACGCCCGTCATGCCGCCCGTGGGCCACCCCGCTCACCCCTCATGTGGGGAGTAATGGCCATGAGCAAGCACCCTTGGACCGGCAACCACATCAAGCTTGATGGCGAGTGGTGGCGCATTGACCGCGTTCGCACCAAGGACATGGACTTGAGCCGCAGTGGCCTCGCACGGATTGAACCGCGTTCGATCATGGCCGGACGCAAGTTCTATACCAGCAATCAGTTGCACGAAATGAGCCTGAGAAAGATTTTTGAGCGGGATGACGCGGAATACTTCGCCCGCACCGGCAAGCACTTTGAAAGCTTCCATTCTTGGCGCTTCAGCGGATGGCCCTCTGATTTCCGGGTGTGCCGCTGACATGAGATACAACCTCACCAAGGAAGAGTTGCGCCACGAATGCATTGGGCTGTTCTGCAAGGCAATGATTGGCCGCTACTGCCATTCGTGGAAGGACGGCGACATCCAATATCAGGGCCGAGTCGAGAGGGTAGACTCAAGCGGTTTTCAGATTCAACTTTTCAGCTTTGTCATGGGTGAAAAGACGCACGTTATCACCGTTCCCGTGCGGGAGTTCATTGAACAGTGGACCTACTACCCGGATGGATACGCGATGAACTGGGCACTCGACATGCACAACCTGAAGCAGACCATCAAGGGTGTGCCGAATGCCGCTGTGAATGAAGCCTACGCCGACAACATCGAAGACCGTCTTATGGGCCGTGACCTCATGTTCGGTGAGTCCACCTACTACCCGCCCCACGACAAGCGCGACAAGAGGAAGCCTTCGAAGGCCGCATGATCCCAAATAGCGAAACCCGCCTGCGTGGCAACGCGGCGGGTCTCAGGTAAGTCAACAGTGTACGGAGTAACAGAGATATGAGCGATTTCCCCTCGAATGTCAATACTAATCAGCCCACGGACAATTTGGCCGCTGCCCTCTTGCTCGCCAGCCGTGGCGTGAAGCTGGTACGCGCCGCATACAAGAGGCCCGATGCCACTTGCTCTTGCGGATTGCCGCCTTTGCCCGATGATCCCGCCATGCGTGTGCGTGGCAAGAAGTATTGCCGTGGCACTGGCAAGCATCCCATTGGCCGTTGGGGATATGATGAGTTTGCCACCACGGACGCCAATGCAATCCGCGCTTGGTTCAAGGATGACCCGGAGTCGAACTACGGCCCGGTTGCCGGTCCTCACAAGTTCATTCTGGATATTGATGAGGGTGAAACCGGAATCAAGACGGCATGTGATTTGCTGGACGTTTCGAAGGCCAATCTGCTGTCCATGACTTTCACGGTGAGGACGCCGAAGGGCGGATATCATCTGTATTTCGAGTCCGATGCCATCTATTCCAATTCCGTCCGCACGGCGCTTGGACCCGGCCTCGATACGCGGTCAGGGAACGGCTTTGCCGTAGGCCCCGGCTGCAAGACCTATCTGCCCGATGAGTTCGAACCGGACACGCTTGAACCGGCATTCTATTCCATTACGCATGATGCGCCGTTCGCGCCGTTGCCTGAGGTTATCAAGGCCAAGATGAATCTGGCCAAGCACCGGCCCGAAAATGGCCACCTGTCCATTGATCCCGATGGCGTGGACTCGGACGACGCCTTTGCCATGGGAAGGGAGATGCTCAAGACTCGTGAACCGGCCTATGAGGGCAACGGCGGAGATTTTCACACTTATGTCACGTGCTGCAAGCTCAAGGACTTCAATCTGAGCAAGGCTGCCATCTTCGAAATGTTGGTGGCAGACGGCGGATGGAATGAGCGGTGTGAGCCGCCGTGGTATCCCGAAGACCTTGAACTGAAGATTGACCGAGCATTCAAGTACGGCAAGGAACGTCCCGGCTCCAAGAACACGGGACTCATGCGCCGTGCGGAAGACGGTGAGCATGATGAGCCGGAAGCCGACAATGACAACGATGAGTTTGACGCTCCGAAGAGCCGGAAGCCCAATCCCATGAGCATCAAGGACCGACTCCGGTCCAGTCTGTTGACCAGCACCGAATATGCCGCGCGGATTCAGGACTATGAGTTCGCGGTTGACCAGTTTGTCCCGGCGTCGAGCTACACCATTGTCCTTGGCAAGCGTGGCAGTGGCAAGACGATTGTGGTCATGGACCTGTTGAAGTCGCTCGCCACCGATCAAAAGACTTGGATGGGCGAAGAAATGGACGCCGGATGGTACGTTGTCGGAATCGTCCTTGAAGACAAGCCCGGCGTGAAGATGCGCGATGAGGCATGGCACAAGGCGCACCCGGAAGCGCAAATTGACCCGGCCCGCTTCAAGCTTCTGGATTATGACCTGCAAGGATTCAAGGCGGAAACCGAAGATGAGATTGAAGCCCTCATGGAAGTCATGCGCGAAGACATTGAAGCCCATATGGCGGCTGCCAAGGTTCAAGGTGCCCGCAAGCTGGTTATCTGGATCACCACGTGGCAGCGGTTTGTTGCACTTGCCGACAAGGGCATGAGTGATGACGCGGCCATGGCCCGTGGCGCGGCCTACCTGGAATCGTTTGCGGCCAAGTTCCGCACCGGGCCGGATGATCGGTGCTTCACCATCATTGAAGCTCACCCGCCCAAGGCGAATGAGGAAACCACGTTCGGCAGTGGCATCATTGAAAACATGTCCGGCACCGTCATTCACATTTCGACGGCTGAGGACAAGAAGACGCGGACCGCCAAGCTTGTCAGGTCCAAGGCAGCCGAAGAGGACCAAAATTTCGTCTTCACCACGGACTCAATCGAGCTTGATGGCAAGGACAGGTTCGGCAAGTCTAGGACCGGGGCCGTTGCCTGCCATGTGCCTTCCAAGGGCCGTCAGAAGGTACAGCGGGCCGTCAGCGTAACCAAGGACACCGCGCGCCGTGCCCGCTTCATTGACCTCTTGGTGAGCCTCTATGAGGAGTCGCCGGATCAGACCACCTTCACCGCTTCCGAAACGGCCAAGGCATGGCTGGAAATGAACAAGGCCATTGCCGATGACCGGAAGGCCCCGGCTGAGGTCAGGGCAGCCGCCAAGGCGGAAACCGGAAAGAAGGGCAAGAGCGTCCCGACTTTGATCAAGGACCTTGCTCGTCTGTTCAAGGGCAGCGGCAACGTTGTCCACATCAAGAGCGGCAAGGTGGTGACGTTCAATGTCAGTCCGGGTGCTCAAGGCGTTTTCGAGATTCGGGAGCCTGCTATTGATCGCTTGGAAGCCGCCGAAAACGCGGCCTGATTGTGAAAAACCTAGTGGAAGGGGTTTTTTGGCACTTTATGCCCGAATATCAAAGCCGTAGGGCTGAGGCCTCGAAAACCTCAGCCAAAACCTGCGGCAAGGGTGAAAAATGCGAAAAAACCTCGCACCAAACCTCGCATGAACCTCGCACGTGCGAGGTTGTTTCCCTTATAAATCATCGGGTTACCAACCTCGCACCACCTCGCACGATAATGCAAATGGCGAAGAAAGGCCCGGATTCATTGAGTTTTGCTTTTTCATGCGAGGTCATGCGAGGTTTTTGCTCATGCGAGGTTATCCTTATGAAAAACAACGATAAAACGCCAGTTTTCAACCTCGCATCACCTCGCACCTATATATAGGATGGTGAACCATGCGAGGTTCACATCTATCTAGTTTGCCGCTCTTGAAGCGGCGAAGAGTAGAGGACACAAATCCAAACACATGGCAGAAAACCAAGCTGAGGTTTTCAAGGTCCGCCGCTGCGAACCACCCCATTGGCCTACTTACCTACTAGAAGGTAGAGGCCTTTTGCCCACAACCCATACGCTCGAAGCTATCACACATGTAACAAAATGTTACAGACTATCACACATGTAACAAAATGTTACAGACTATCACGGACGGTGGACCCGTTGCCTTGCAGGGCCGTCCACCCTTGGCAGGCTTCTCAGGGTGCCCATGATCAGCAATGCCAGCCGGAGGCCTTCTCTGTTGCAGCAATCGGCCTTCCATCTGGCCTGCCATGATCGGCCAAAGGACCGGCCAAGCGGAACTTGAATCCGGTAACCACGGCCACCATCTGAGATTTACAATCCCTCATACGACCGTATAAGAGTATGCAAAATGTCAGTTGGAGTTGTGTCATGACCTGCAAATTCGTCTCTTACCTTCGAGTGTCCACCGATAGGCAAGGCAAGTCCGGCCTTGGCCTCGAAGCTCAGCGGGCCACAGTTGAATCCTATGCGGAGAAAGCGGGCTGCAAGATTGTCGCTGAGCTTGTGGAAGTGGAGTCCGGTCGCAAGGCGGAAAGGCCCAAGCTGCAAGAGGCTATCCGCATGGCCCGCAAGACGGGTGCAACCTTGCTCATTTCAAAGCTGGACCGGCTCACCCGTGATGTGCCCTTCCTGTACCGCTTGCGCGATGAGGGAGTCGAGTTTCTGACCTGCGATAATCCTCATGCAAACAAGACAATGATTGGCATGATGGTTCTATTCGCAGAGCATGAGGCGGAAGCCATTAGCAAGCGCACCAAGGATGCCCTAGCAGCGGCCAAGGCGCGCGGTGTCAAGCTTGGTGGACCTCTTGGAGCAAAGGCCTTTGGCCGGTCCTATCGCGTTGGCAGCGCCAATGGTGTTGCAAAGGTGAAGGCATTGGCCAGTAACTATGCGGCTGAGCTTGCGGAAGACGTTGCAGCGATCAAGGCAGAGGGCATCACCGGCTTGCAGGCCATTGCAGACGCATTGAACGGCAAGGGCATCCTCACCCGTCACGGTGGCCAGTGGCATCCCGCAAGCGTCATGCGACTCGTGAACAGGATTGAGACGCAAGCCTAACCGCCGTCCACATCATCCGCCGTCTTCATGGCCGTGACCTCATCGGGTTGCGGCATTTTCCATGTGTCATCCTGAGTCCAGGTATCCGGCCAAGGATCACGGCTGACCCTGCCGTACCCCCAAAAGCACTTAGGAATAGACCCCTAGGTAGGGGTAACCCCCCAGCCCCGTGCGTGGGGCATCCGCAAGGCATCGGTCAAATTTTTGGGCCGGGTATCACTGAAAACGTCCTCTGATTTTTGGGCCGTAGGTTCCAGAAAATCGCCTTTGAGATTGACCGTATACTGACGATAGTTTCACCATGGCTAAACATGTTTTCCTGTGCTAAATTGTCGCACTATGCAAATCGGGGGTATTAAGTACCCCCTGCGCACCCGGATAATAGGCCCAAGTTCAAATAGTGAAGGGTCAACACGGTGCCAAAGGTGAGCAAGAGCAATCTTCCCGACAAGGCCAAGGGATGGAAGGCAGGTGGAGACGGCAAGACGCCGCTCGCACGTTCACCCGATACGATTCCCCATGCCCGTCATCCGCTCACCGATGAGCGCAAGGCACAATTCCTTGAAGCCTATCGCACCACTGGCAGCGTCCAGAAGGCAGCCGAACTGGTTGACGGAAGTCCGCACACTCGCCGCACCTATCTGACAGCAATGGCCCGTGACCTGGTATTCGGGCGCGCCTGCGAAGACATCTTCGAGTCATGGAAAGAGAAGGTCGCGGACGTTCTCAAGGAAGAGTTTTTCGAAGGTGTGATGGTACCCGTGGTCAACTCCAAGGGTCTGGTTCTGGACCCGGCAACCAAAAAGCCCATGTACGTCCGCAAACGCGATTCCAAGATTGTCTTGGCCTATGCCAAGAAGTTCGACTTCGGACTCCGTGAAATCAAGACCACCATCAATGTGGACGCGGGCAACCCGAATGCGGCTGACCCGAATGACCCGCAATTCATCGTCAAGTCCAGCGACCTCCACCGGCTTCCCCAAGCCGATATGGAAACCCTCAAGCGTCTGCTGCAACAGGTTCACGCGAACCGCAGGGAAACCATGGCTGAAATCGCGGCTAGGCCGGATTACCTCGAAGAATATCTCGACGCGGAAGACGTGGAGTACCACGATGTTACTCCGCATACTGACGAAACAAATCCATACGACATATGAAAGGAATCACCATCATGTCATCCGAACTCGACTTTTTCGCCAAGGCCGATCAGGTCAGCGAAATTTACCGCGAAGCCGCCAAGCATGGCCGCAAGGTCGGAAGGCCTCTTATTTTCCATTCGGGAGATGCACCGGCCTACCTTCGCAATCAGCTTGTGCAGCTTCCCACGGAAGCGGAATGGCAGGCTCGCCTTGACCGCGAAGCTGCTGACCCGATTATTCGCATGTTCGGTCCCGGTTCCACGATTATGGACTTGTTCTATGACCGGGCGAATAAAGCCCATCGCATGTCTCCGCTCGCGGCCAAGGTCACGCCGGATGACCTGAAGCGGCTTTGGGATGACTATTTCCGCGCCTATCCGGTCCCGCGTTTTCGCGTCGGGACGCAATTCTTTATGGCAGCGGTAGCGGAGGAAGCCGCACGGCGCGGCATCCTCTGAACAAGTAAACATCAACAGGAGACAGACAATGGAAACCGAACTGAAGACTACCAAGCGCAACATCCCGGCAAGCCTTGCCCACTTGAAGGGCACATATGACCGCGCCGTGATCGCCCATGCATCCCATGGCAGGCAACTGAATGCGTACAACATGGAAGTGGCCAAGCGGAAGGCCATGACCGCGCGCAATGTGGAAGCCATCACGGACCCTAAGCGCCGCGATGAAATGAGCAAGCTCTATGAATCAGAATTTGCCGATTGGTTGAAGGGCTATCGCAGTGAGACTTCGGAATCCAGGTGGAAGGATGCGGGTGAACTGAATACGTTGCGCGCCGATGCCATCGAAGCCAAGGCAATCCTCACCAATCCGGTTGCCCTCGCAACCGTCCACGGCTTCGGGACGCCCGAGCGCAATGCCATGGCTACGGAAGTGAACGGACTAGGCCCGCATGCCATGCGGAATCTCGCAACCGTTGCCATTCGCACCGGCAACAAGGCCATGATCGGTGCCCTTGTGGTGGCCAATGACAAGCTTCCGCGCGGTGACCGGCCTTTCAGTTCTCAGGAAATCGCCACAGCCGGATTCGGTGAAGAGGCGGAACAAGCGGCGAAGCTGATTGCCATCATTGACAGGCTTCACGCCGAGTCTATCGCAGCCGTTCGGCAGACTGAGGGCAACCCGCTCACGCCGAATGAGAAGCTCTCTCATGGCCTGAAGTTTGGCCCCGGACGTGCGGTTCCCGTGAGCCCCACGGTCCTCAGCAAGCCCAAGACTACCACGTCCAAGATAAGCAGCGGTCTTTCGGCTCAGTAATCAATACCTGGACCATGGTGTTCGAGTCGGATGCCATGGCCGGGAAACAATCCCGACTCGTTTGACTGAAAGGAAACTGAATCATGAGCTTGTACGTTATCCATCCCGTTGAGTCGGCCCGTCGCAGTGACGGTAAGAATCTTTTTGTAGTCAGTGCAGCAAGTGCATCCGCCGCGCGCACGGCATGCGAGGCCATGACCGGCGATGTTGCGGGAGCATTCGCAGCGGCTGAATGGACGGCCACGGCGCTGTCTGACACGGCAACAGAGAATTTTGTTGCCGGACCTTTCGGACCCGTTGGCCGTGCAACCGGACCTTGGCCCAAGTTGGGACGTGGCGGCAATCCACTGGCCAATTGACCGTCCATACACTGAGAAATGAGTCCCGTGCCCTCCCAGTGCATGCCGCGAAGCGCCATGACCTTGCAGGGCATGCGGACTCAAGGGAGCCGCGTGGTAGTTGTCATCCCATGCGGCTCCCGACGATTCTTGATCCATGAATGCGAGGTCAGCCGTGACGGATGCCAATTTAGATGCCCTTGAAGCTGAGGCCGCTGCTATCGCCGCGACTGGCAAGCGGCCACCATTGCGGCAAGCAATCCCGATTAGGCACGTCGAGAATTTGCAACTTGCGCCGATCACACCACAATCCATCCGCAAGATGCTACAGGGTGGGCAGACGCGGGCCGGGGTCATCACTGGCATTGAATGGTTCTTGATTGACCATGACGCCTTCACGGCCATCTATGAGGCCCAGTGCCCCTATCCGTTTTGCAATGGCGAGGGCACCATCATGGCCAGCACGCGCCTCGACCGCCACGGCATGGCCGAACTGCCATTTTCAGACCCCGGCGCGTTGCAATGCAGCCATTGTGATGGGGAAATTGAAACCCGCTACAATGCTGAGGCTGTGAAGATGAGGAATCCTCGAAGGGCATCCGCGAAAAGAGAAGACCCCACGGCGACATGGACGGCACCGGGGCGGGACTAGGCTGTACTCTCGGTAGAGATGCTGATATCCTTCCAGTGAATCGGAGGCTAGTGCGATAGGATGACAGGCAGGCTGGATTGGTTGTTGTTGGCCGTTGCCCATAGGCGCGGTGAGGCGCTTTCGCCCGTTCAAATTCAGAAGGCAATGTTCTTGATGAGGCAAGAGGCCGCCGCAATTGTTGGCGATGATTTCTACCATTTTGTTCCATACAACTACGGCCCATTTGATTCTGATATTTATCGTGACCTTGATAGTTTGACCGAAAGAGGGTTGATTGCGAAGTTAAACGTTCCAAACCGCTCTTGGCAGTATTTTGCCGCAACGCCTATTGGCATGGACGCCGCTGAAGGGGTGAAAAAAGCAGTTGGTGCAACTGGGTCAGACTTTTTGGGAAGGGTGGTTGACTGGGTTTCGTCGCAGCCGTTTCCAGAACTCCTTAAGGCGATTTACTCTAAGTATCCTGAGTTTCGGAAAAACAGCGTATTCGTCGGCTAAACATCATGACACTATTGGTGGGGGTCTTGTGCGAGGACGGGATTGTAATCGCCGCCGACCGGCAAGCTACTCACGGTGCTATGGGTCAACAAACCGTTGGCCAACAGGTGACAAAGGTTCGAATCGTTAAGGGCGAGTCCGCTCTTTTTGCGTCCAGCGGTCATCTTGGGATGGGCCAACAGCTTGCCGCCATTGTGGACGATAAGTGCCCCGAATTTCTGAATCAAGGTTACGACAAAAGCATTGCTAAGTTGCAGGAACATCTTCGACCGCTCGTAAACAAGGCCCTTGAGACAGCAGGGCTTGCTACCCGAGTGGTCGGGCCACAAGTTGCCAGCAATGATTGCATTTGTCATAGTGTGTTGGCCGCTCCATTCAAGGATGGTTTGAAGCTGGTGGAGATTACACCTCAAGTGGCTGTGGAAAGAATGACACCTGAGTTGCCATTCATCAGCATGGGCAGCGGCAAAAGCAGCGCGGATGTATTCTTGGGATTCCTGAAAAAGGTTTACTGGCCAAGCAAGCAACCCACATTGGTAGAAGGCACATTGGCAGCATACTGGACGGTGCAGCATGCTATCGACATGCGAGTCAATGGAGTGAGTTTTGCCGTGGACGTTTTCACGGTTAGGCCAAAGGGAAAACTATTCGTTGCCGCCAAACTCGAAGACGCGGAACTCTCTGAGCATTCTGATTTCATCAAGGCGTCCGAAGAGGCAATGAGGTCGGTTGCAAATCAGATGCGCATTCCGAATGGTGTCCCCGCTCAGCCGCCCACGCTCAACCCGACTTCCTAGCCTCATGGAAAGGGCAGGCAAGTGATGAGCGTTGACTTTCCGTCACCCGCCGCTGTTCTGCAAGCGCACTTCAGCGATGAAACTTTCGAAGGTGATCAGTTCCTGCCTAATGTCCTTCGGGTATCTCTTGTGCAATTTCGACGGCACAACGAGTCGGACTCCGGCGTCCAGCATTTCCTTGAACTGGTTTTCCGATACACCTTCCTGAAGTGTCAGAAGGTGCTTGACCGGTATGGCATTCGCTTCCGGCAAGATTTGACGCCAACGGTCCTTGCAGGTGGTCTTTGCCGCAAGCATTCGCAGCCGTTCTCGTGGGAATGAGGCATCATTGTACGCTGCCACCGATGGAAAAAGGAAGTCTGGCCGTTTGTTGCCCTCAATCACCGGGCGGAAGGAAAAATCCGTGTTTTGAACGAAGTGCTCTTCCATCATGATGTTGCGCACATGAAGCTCAAGAGATGTGCCGGACCTCGATTTCCGGCTTTGCAGGATGGTTTGGGCGAGGCTTATGAAGCCATCAATGGTCGTGAAACCTTCACTCATGCGGGGCAGGTATATGGCCTCTTCAACGCTCTTGAAAATTTCGAACTCGCATTCACGGCGAAGGATAAGCCGGTCATCAACCGGTTGCGTGGCATCAGGCCGCATTTCCCGCGTCTTGGCGATTATCTCTTCGCCGGTCGGAAATGCTTGCAGCCATGCCGGTGGCAGTTGCTCACGGGTCAACCGGCATGGCGCGGCAGCGGCTACCTGGGCAACTTCAGGAACAAGGCCCGGACGCCATACGGTGAAAGTCTTCGGTTCAATCGGGCCGAACCGGTCTTCGAAAACGTCTTCCTCAATTGAGTTGTCGCAAACCCATGCATGGCAGGAAGCCGCGTGGCCTGCATTGTCCAAGACAAAGACCAAGGCGGCAACGGAACCGGTGCTGTCTGGATTGAGAAGGGCCGACGCCTGCCCTCCAAGCTGAGTCATCCGCGTTTCATTGCGAGTCCCGTCATGAAACTTGTTATTGTACCAGACTATGCGGGCCTCACGGTGGTCCACATGGGAGTCAATGTAGAGGTCAACAGCCGTGTCGGGATTCTTGGTTTCAATCCGGTTCACTGCCGGGAAAAGTTCAAAAACCAGATTTCTCGGCAAGTATGGTCCGGCTTGATGCGCCCCGGTTGCCAGCGTGTCATTGCCAGCAAGCCGCTTCACCAGCCAAACCGTTCCGGCCCGCGCATGCTGTTCTATCCATGAAGGAAGGTCAGTGACTGGCATCATTCACCCCGAATCTCTTCATAACGTCTCTTGGAGGTTATCCAGCGGGCCGCGCGATCTGCAACCTTTTCGATTGCATCCGCTTTCTTTCCACGAATGGCGCATTCCCAAATGATGAGTTGACGCCATCCGTCCACGGCAAGCGCTTCCTTGACGGTTGCATCCCTTCGGCGGTTTGCCTCAATCTTCGCAGTCCAGAACTCCGGCCTTGTCTGCGGTGGACGAAAGAAAGCGCAATCATGTCCATGCCAGAAGCAGCCGTTCACAAAGATTGCTGCGCCGTAGGCTCGCAGCACAATATCAGGCTTTCCCGCCATGCCGCTCTTGTGGAGTCTGTATCTGAAGCCCCTGCGGTGAAGCGCATGGCGGATGGCAAGTTCGGGCTTTGTGTTTGTCGAGCGAATGCCCGCCATCATCCGGCTTCGAGTCAGTTGATCGACAATATCAGGCACTGGCGCGGATTTTCATGACGCCGGGGGCGTCGGCACTCTCAAGAATAAATGGTTTCATGTGTTCTGCCACTGCGGTGACCACCGGCACAACCACGGCATTCCCGAACTGCTTATAGGCCTGTGTATCGGAAACGACGATCTTGAACGCCGAACCGTCCGGCTTGTCGAATCCCATGAGCCGCGCGCATTCGCGGGGAGTGAGTCGGCGCGGTGCCTTGCCCTTCTGCTTGATGAGGATTTCCGAACCGTCCTTGTAGTATCGGGCTGACAACGTGCGGGCAACTTCAGACGGGCCGAAGAGGCCAAAGCCAAATCCGTTGCCCTTTTCCTTGTGCTTTGCCGCGTAGTCCTGAAGGTACTGCCACAGGTGAGCGGAAAGCGTGTACTTGGAAGAGACCTTGCGCGTCTTGCCGTCAATGAAATGGCCGTCAGGCTTTTCGGTGCCATCTTCCCTGTGCAGGATGGTCGCTAGCTTCGGCCCTTCAGCGGACGCGGAAACCTTCAGCGTGTCTAATGTGAAGTCACTGCGATCACGGAATCCGGCAATGAAGATTCGTTCGCGGTGCTGCGGCACCCATGACTTGGCGTCGATGATCCGGCAAGAGATGTGGTAGCCAAGTTCCTTTTCGAGCGCGTCACGAATGATTTGAAAAGTCCGTCCGCTATCGTGGTTCACAAGGTTGCGGACGTTTTCCAGAAGGAACACGCGCGGCCTGTGATGCGCGATGATGCGCGCCACATCAAAGAAGAGAGTCCCCTGAGTGTCGCAGGCAAAACCGTGCGGCCTGTTCAGCGCATTCTTCTTGGAGACGCCCGCGATGGAAAACGGCTGGCAGGGGAAGCCTGCCAAGAGCACATCGTGAGCGGGAATGTCCTTCGCCTCGATCTTGGTAATGTCGCCGGAAATTTCGTGGTCATCATCGGGGAAGTTTGCGCGATACGTCTTCTGTGAATAGCGATCCCATTCGCTGGTAAAAATGCACTTCCCGCCAATGGCCTCGAAACCCCTGCGAAGTCCGCCGATTCCCGCGAAGAGGTCAATGAAGGTGAAGGGCGGTTGCTCTTCCTTCGACTCGTCATTGTGGGGCTTGAGAGTGCGCAACAGTTCAATGACGCCCTTCCGGGGCTGAGCGGTGCCCTTCTCGAAACGGTAAATCTGCCGTTCCGTATAGCCGAGCCGATTGGCCGCGTCCGTGACCGTCAAACCTGCCTGCTGTCGAAGCGACGTGAACTCGTTCATGCGAACCCCCTGGGAAATTTTGTGACATCATGTCAGATTCGGGCCGCTAGAACAAGTCCAGAACGAAATGTTAACAACTCCGGTGGATTCGACCGGGAAAATCAGCGGCGCTAGGCTTCCTTGGCCTCACCCGTGGCCTTCTCAGCCGCTGGCAGCTTCACCGCGACCGAAGGGAGCTTCACCGACTCCACGCATTTCCGCCGTTCTTCTATCGGGCTGAGGTTCGCATATTTGCCGGTCATTGGCAGCGGCAAGGTTTCCCGATCATGGCCCATAACATCGGCAAGGGTCCAAGGCGTGAATCCGGCCTCACCCTTCGCAATGGCTTCCATTGCCTTCGCCGCAAAGTACCTTCGCAGTGAGTGAAGGTCGATTCGGGATTGCCGCTCGCCTTTCTTTTGGTCATCGACTCCACATGCAATGCGGTGCTCAGCGAAGAGCTTGCCAAGGGCGTGTGCGCTTCCCTCTGCGGGCCGTCCGGGGACGGGCTTACCCCGTGGCCTCACAAGCCATTCGGGGAATAGAAGGTCAGTCTTGCCCACCTTGCCGCGCCGTGCTTCCACCATGGCGGCAAGCTCCGAGTGAATCGGAATCTCTCGCTTGGCCGCTTTCGTCTTGCCCTTCCGGTCCTCATCATCGGGACCGCCATGCACCCGGAACAGTCCGCCACGGCAATCGCTCTTGGTCAGGCTGACCAATTCGGAAGCCCGCATACCGGACAAGGCTAGCACTCGAATCGTGTCCAGCATGGCAGCATGTTTGATCTTCTCTTTTGGCTTCAGGTCAGGCCGTGCCGGTGCCAAGAGCTTCGCAATCTCATCATCGGTGTAGGGACGCTTTTTGATGACCTTGGCATTGCCTTCAAGCTCACCGGCCAAGCCTTCGAATGGATTCGCGTCCAGTTTCTTCCGGGTCTTCGCAACGTAGGTGAAATAGGATGACAGCAGGCCAGTAATGTTGACCCGCGTCTTTCGGGTGCCCGGAACCGTTTCCAGATAGTCGGCAGCCACCTCAGCCGTGACGTTGCCAATCGTCGCCTGTTTTCCGGTGGCCTTGAGCCATGCCTTGAGCTTCGCCACCGCGCGGTCAGTCTTGTCGGCATGCTGGACGCTGAAGTCCTTGGCCTTCAGGAAGTCCTTCAGATAGTAGTCAACATCTTCCTCACGCGCCAATGCCGGTGGCGGTTGGCCATGCTCGAAAAGCCCTTTGCCCCTCAGCGCGCCACGTACTTCCGCCTTGTCGTCAAAGTCCGCGACGGTCTCGAAGAGAAAACCGGTTCCTGCCATCTTCACGAATGACGGATTGCGCCTCAGCACGTCATAGGCGTTCAGCAAGGCTTGATGCTCACGTATGGCCTCATCCGACTCAGCCGTGGTCCCCTCTTTCCGTCTGCGTTCGAACTCCGCACGGTACTGAATGCGAAAGGCGTCTCTCAAGAGGACGGCGTCATCTTTGTTTTGCGTCTTCAAGCTGCGCTCTATGACACGCTTGCCGCTGTATGCTGCGATGAGGTCAACGGGCACCTTGATTTGAAAAAACCAAGTCTCGCCACCTTTCCGCCTTCGCATGTTGGAGCCGTGCCGGGCCATGAGATGCCTACTTTGACGCCTTCTTAGGTGCCTTCCGTGAAGCCTCTCACCATGCAGAAATTTGTCTAAAAATCAAGGGGATTCAGCAGTTTATGCTAAACCCCCTTGGGTTTCAGATTGGTCGGAGTGAGAGGATTCGAACCTCATTCGGTAGCCATGCGGGAAGCTCGGAAACGTTGATAATCCAGCATTTGCAGGTCTTCCAAAGGTAGCCAGTGGCTACTTTAATGGCTACTTCTTCCGTCTGCTAGATTTGACCACTGGCATTTTATCATCGGTTGCATGGAAGTCCGCTGGCAGTTCCGAAGTCATCGACTCCGGGTCCGTGACATCGGCTAACGTCATGAGGTTTCCGGGCTGCCGGAACCACTCTCGCATCTCGGGCGTCTTCAGATGCCTGTAGACCGTCATCGGCGTAACGCCAGCGGCTTCCGCAACAGCCTTCACCTGACGACCCTCCTTCAGCAGCTTGGTCATTAGGTCGCGCTTTTCATCCTTGATCTTCGTCTTTTTGCCAGACCGCGACCGAGACGCTTGAAGCTCGCTTTGGGCTTCAACCGCTTCAGATAAGGCTTGAACTACTTCGGCAGCATGACCTTCAGACCTTATCCACGGCAGCGCCATCATCAAGCTACCGTGCTGAAGCACCAATTTTTTCACTGATTTCATAAAGATACTCCAATCCACTATCGGTGCGATCTTACTGTGAACGCTCACAGTGGTCAACGACTGTCCGTAAATCTATAACTCAACGCACTTACAGTGTTTACACTCCGTTAACGCTATGCTATGTTCATGCAAATCGAACCGAGACCAGACCGAACAAGACCCCGTAAAGAAAGGTGCTTTGAATTGACCTCCGACCCCGCCACACCGAATAAGAGCCCGCCGCCACGCAAGATGCGGGTGCAGGTGTGCGAGATTTGCGTCGAAGATGGTGAAGACGGCTGGTTCGAAACCGACCTCCCGAGGAAGCCATATTGCAGTCCCGAGCATGCGAAGCGTGGTGCGGCTAAAAAGGCCGAAAAGCGTAAGAAGCGCAATCGCTCAGGTGCAGGTCGTCCCGCGCGCACTGAGAAGCTGAGGAAGCAGGCCGAGTTTATCGCTGCCGAGGTCGCCAATGGCGTTAAGCCAAGCGTGGCCATGGCGCGGCTTCCCAAGGAATTGCAGGACACTCTTCAGGCCGGACTCTCCCATGCCAAGCCATTGACCGAAGATGATCCACGTGTGGACCGCTTCCTTCCCTTCCTTGCTGAGCGCGGCAACTATCATGACGCTGCCGAGGCTACCGATGGCCGCAAGGGCACTGGCCGTCTGTTCAAGAATCTCTACGACAAGAGCAAGCTGCTCGGTTCCACCTTTCATATGAGGTGGGATGACGCCATGGGTGAGTTCGGCGCAATGGCCAATCGCGCCTATGTCGAGGAAGCCATCACCGGCAAGCTGGTGCCCATTGTCTCCATGGGGCAGGTCATCGCGCATCAGCATGTACGCGATACAAAACTACTGGCCATGGCCAAGCGCGCGACGGACAAACACTTCGCGGCTGCCAACAGCGCCGCCAGCAACACAAATGTGCAGGTCAATGTCAACTCTGGCGCGAACCAGAATCCAGACGATCCGTCGAATCCATCCTTCACCTTCTGGCTGAAGGAGACTTATTTCCTATCGGATTCAGACCGCACTCACCTCTCACGCATTGCCAAACAGATTCTCTCATCGCGCGCCAAGCAGGAAGTTGTGATTGACCTCACGCCGGACGTTCACACGCAGGCGCTGCTCACCGAAATCAAAAACGAACAGGAAGACAACTTCGATGACATTTAATCCCTTCATCACCGCGCTCGACGTGGACTTGACGGCTGCCGCCGATGCACCGGAAGGCTATCGCATTGCCACCGGCCCCGAGGTGGGCATTTTCGCGCCGCCAGAACTGGCTCACCTCAATCATCGCAAGATATGGAAGAAGCCGCTCGACAGCCCTGAAGGTCAGGCCGCGTGGGAACAGTCCATCAGTCCCGAGGTCCGTATGGCCCGCCGCTTCAAGGATGCCTGCCGCAATGCGGTGTGGGACATGCGGATGAACCCCGATCAGGGTGAGGGCAAGGCCTTCTTCGAAGCGTTCCATGCCAAGCGCCGCCCGCTGCCGCCGAAACAGCAGAAGAAGCTCGATGAGCCCGAGTCATTGCCAGCCGAATTGCTTGCGGCGGTTGACGCAAGAGTGAAGCCAGAGGGATTCATTCCTCGTGGTGAAGTCCACCGCCGCGAAACCAATGAACAGCTTGAAGCCCGCCTGAAACGACAGGCTGAAGAAAAGCGCACCGGCATCAGGCTTGAGCGCGCACCGTCCATAATCCTCGGGAGGTAACATGAAGAGCAGAATCAATAAGCGCACCACTTGGCGCGAACATCTCGATCAGCAGCACGAAGCCCGCAAGGCCGCTGCTGAGAAAAAGAAGACCGAGAAGTTCGAAGCACTCAAGTCCGCAATCAACTTCCGCACCATTGAAATTGAACATCAGAAGCAGGAGAAAATCATGACCGTTGCCACACAGATCAAAATGCCGAAGAACGCCGCTGAGCAGAAGGCGCTCGTGGACCGGCAGGCCAACAACATCCTGAAGGCGAAGGCCGTCCGGGCGAAGTTTGACGCCAAGGTGAAGAGCCTCACCGATGCGCGTGAGCAGATGCTAGCTTCCATGTCGCCCAGTCTGCGGAAGAAGTATGAGGCCGATGTAGACGCCAAGAATGATTTCCAGTCGAAGATCGCAGACATCCGCGCCGATATGCACGAAGAGGTGGCTGCATTGCGCGCCGAAGTGAGCCAGATCAACGCGGCCATCAAGGAGACGAAGGACTATCTCGGAAATCCCATCTCAGTAGGCAATGCCTACATGATCGGATCACAGCGCCGCGACTCGATTGCGCGCTCGCTGGATGGGGCAGGGCCGAAGAAGATTGCCGACTTGTACCGCACGGCGCTGCTGACGGAAGACCTTGAGCTTGGTTCCGAAGTCATCGCGGCCCTTGAGCGCACTGACAAGAAATATCGGCCCTTCCCGGTCATGGCGGCAGCCGAAGCCCTATTCGGCTCTATGGTCGCTGGTGTGAAGGACAATGCAAGTCTGGCTGATGTTCAGTACGCCACGATCCACGAGACCATGGCTGAGGTCGAAGGCGTCCGTCCGATGACCACCTTGGAGAAGATGAGCTTCAGCCTCCACAATCCGGGCGTCGGCAGGATCAATCCGCCAGATGCAGAAGACAGCAATTCGGGCGTCACCGCCACGAACAAGATCAGTGCAGGCTTGGCCGCGCGTCAGTCCGCTTGATAGCCTATCAACTTAAACCCCACTCAACCAGAAAGGAAAATATTCATATGACACAGTTTATCGTTTGCCCTGCCGACCCGAGCCTCAAGCGTGGGGATCGTCGCAACTTTTTCGTGGTGCAGGCCGCATCGGCTGCCGCTGCCCGCACTCGCTGTGAAGCCCTGTGTGGTGACAGCGCCGGGGTCTTCGACGGCTGGACCGCCGTGGCACTGGCAGACTCTTCGACGCAGGACCTTGTGGTCGAGACATCGCACGGCCCGGTCGGCACCAGCGAGACCGGCAACGTCTGGCCGAAGGTGACATCTGGCGGGGACCGACTCCGCGTCTGAACTACTCGTGCATGCAAACTTAACCCCCACAAACTAAGGAGTAACTAAAATGGCAGTCACTGCAACCAACATCTACAAGGTCGAAGCACTTCCGGGCGGCAAGACGCTCATCGGTGGCGTGAACGTGATGATCGTCGGTGCCACATCTGAGGCGAACGCCCGTGTCGCTGCCGCTGCACACTTCGACAATGACAGCGCGTGGAGTGACAGTTCAGTCACAGATTTGAGCGCGTCCGCTGACGGCACGGTCTATCTGGCCGCGAAGTCGGTCTAACCCCACCACCGGCCACGTCCGCAAGGATACGGGCCGATGAAGGGGCGGCGGGGTTTTTAGAGGGGGTTAGCTTCATCTCTGTCCCCTCGGTTGTGTTACCCGCCGCCCATCAATCCCGAGACCTGTCAGCCGCAAGGCTGGTGGAAGAGGCCGAGCGCGGCAAACTTCATCGTGGTCGAGCGCTCGGCCTATCAATTCAAAGTTTCGTCCGCTGGTGAAAACCACCGAGGCGAGGGGCAAGCCCGGTGGCATTATTGGCCTTCTGCCACCGGGTGCGTCCACGCAAACCAGTAGAAGAATAGGAGCGCCGCGTGAATGTAGTTCTGAAAATCGAAGCATTGGCGGCAGCACCAGACTCCGTCATGATTCCAATCGGGCCGGACATGGTGCCGACCGAGTTTCTGAAGTGCGGCGCTGCCACATGGATTGCACCGTGCGGATTTTGCCAGACCGGCATCATCGAGACCGACTCGCCGGACTATGCCGCCGCCATGTGTGAGGCATGCGAAGACAAGCTCGATAGCGAGGCCGTACAGGCCCCTCCAGTTCCGAAGGTCCATTTCCCCATCCCGGCACCGCGACCGGCCTACAGCCTCACCGTTTCAAGCGGGCGGCTGCCTTTGCCCAAGTTTGAGGATCGCCGCCCCTTCTACGTCCCGAGCAAGACGCCGGAGTGCCAGAAATGCGGGCGCTTCATGGCCCCGTCGATGGATGGCCAGACATTCAGGACGTGTGGCGTCTGCCGGAGCGTTGACAAGCGTGAAGTCGATCATCGCTGCCGCGAGTGCAACGCCGATATGACCGGCTCACATGAGCATAGGATTTATTGCCTAGATTGCGCCCGTGGGCGAGCAGTCACAGGGCAGAAAAGAATGACGGCCACCAGCCGGACCACGAAGGCCCGCCGCGCGGAAAAAGCCGCCGCCGCTGCCGTGGACACGATTTGCATTGATTGCCTCAAACCGATTCCGAACGCGCCAAGGCATACAAAGAGATGCCCCGGCTGCCGCGATTTGAATGACAAGGAAATCCGCCGCGCTGGCATGGCGCGGAAACGAGCAAAATCTGAAACTGAAATGGAGACCACCAATGACTGATCGTGAGATGAGATTTTTGAAGCATATCGGAAAGGCCACGACTCAGATCGCCGCCGAGCATGGCATAAAGCTGAGGATGGAAGAGTCCGACTCCATCCGCCGCTTCATGGCCGAATTGCTGGCAGCCCGCTCGCTGAGGCTGGCACAGATGGAAGTCGAGTGTGCCGAGCCCTTGAATGGCCACCCGGCGCTCAGCACCATCGGAGGCGAATGATATGGCAAACTGGATAGGAAAATATGTCTTCATCGGCCTTCAGGTATTCAAGATTGATTGGATGCGTGACGGCCACGCCGGTCTCTCCTATGCCGATAACCCGGAGTCGGTGAAGGTGATCGAGGCATCGGAAATCCGTGCGATCTACGACGCGGCTGGTGTGCGGAAGGAGACGCGCCGTCTGGCTAAGGAGCGCAGTGTCCGCAAGCTTACCTCTCACAGCCCACGGGTCGAAGTCGAGAAGCTGCTGGCCCGTGGATTGATTGACGAGTCGGACATCAACACGCTGCTAGAACTCTATGGCTACGAAAGCGCTGATGACGTGCGGCCCGGTGACTGGACCTTGATCTTGGAAGACTTTGAGGCGGTCATCAATGCGAACCACAAGATCGCCGCTGAGTTTGAAATGGCCCTGAAGCCATACGACCGCGCCATGGTGGAGACCACGATGAAAGCCTTTGGCGCGACCAGTTTCTACGGTTGCAGACGGCGCGATGAAATCCTCAGCGCCCTAGAAGCAAAGTCAAAGATGCACTGAAGCAAAAAGAAACCCGCCGTGGCGCGAACCATGACGGGTCAACAGAGATATTCGATGAAGGAGACCTATATGACACAGAGCCCGAAGGAAAACAAGCCTAACGAAATGGCTACGGCAGAAGTCGTCTCCTTTCCGCTGGCAGGCCTGCCACTTGTGAAGACTGCTGAGCTTCTGATGGCGCGCTGCCCCGGCGCGAAATTCTTCCTGCTGACGGGCGGCACCAAGATTCCGTTGCCCGGTTCCCGTGGGCTGCATGACGCGACCGCCGATCTGGATTCCATCAGCGATGACGTGCTGCTCAATGATTGCGGCATGGCATGGGTGCCCGGTGGCCTCACCGAGTTTGCCTTGGATGTTGACATCAAGGGCACTCACAAGGGCGCTACCGGCCTCTGCCGCGCGCTTGGCATGACCGTTCCTGAAGGCCTCACCGAGGTCGCGGCAATCGACCGGCTGGTGGACCGCTTCGACACCCTCATCATCAAGAGTCCGTCCGGTGGGATTCACATCGTGTTGCGCCATGGTCTCGACCATCATGTGGCTTGGCCGAACCGTCCCGAGGGAATCGACTTCCGCGCTGGCACTGGTTATCTGGTGCTGCCGAATACAGTGCTGCCGGAGGGCTCCTACACGGTCATTAAGGATCGCCCCTTGGCGATGGCCCCGGCTGAACTGATTGCCGCCCTGTGCAAGGCTGACGACCCGGCCACCGCCGATCTAAGCAAGCTGACGACCGACTGGCACCCGGACATGGACTCGGATGACATGAACGAGGCCGCGACGGAGTATCTGAAGGCCCGCGCACCGGCAGTGCAGGGCAGCCGTGGTGACCATGAGACGCATCTGACGGCGCGCTGGCTCTATGACAAGGGCCTCAGCCCTGACATGGCGCTGGAGCTTATGGAAGAGCACTTTAATCCGCGCTGCTCGCCGCCGTGGGATTCATTCGATCTGGCTGTGAAGGTAGGCAGCGCCTATGCCACGTCGATCCGGCAGGGCAAGGTTCATGGTGGCCGTCCGGCTGCCAGCGCCGACTCTTTTGGCAAGAGCAGCATCAGCGACTTTCCGGTTGGCTTCTTTGGTGATGACCACCCCGGCAAGTCTCCGGCTGCCGCACCAGACTCGGAAAAGTCCGCGAAGCATAGTCCTTATGCTGGAATGGCCAGCGCGAAGGACATGGTGGCCGGGATCATCGCGCGCCGCATCACACTTGATGATCTGAATCCGGTCAACCTTGCTGGCATGGAATACTGCTACGGCCAGTCCTACAGCTACGGGCTGGTTTCCGTGATCGCGGCACCGGGCGGCATGGGCAAGTCCACGCTGCTCATCCTGCGGGCCATTCTGGCCGCTGTGGGCCTGAAGTACATCAAGGCGCGCATGGAAGCACCCGGCGATCACGTTGACCGCCTGAAGGCCCTTCTGGAAGCCGGAGAGAAGCCCGATGATGACGCCATGGGAGTGTGGCTGTGGAACCTTGAGGACTCCCGCGACAACATCCTGCTCCGGGTATTCGCCGCTTGCACCTTCTATGGTATCGAGCCCGCCGTGGTCATCAAGAGCCTGCTCGTGAATGGCCGCGAGGATCGTCTGGCCGTGGCCAAGATGGATGAGTCGAACACGGTTCGCATCTATGTCCCGGCGCTGGAGAAGGTCTCGGAAGTGATCCATGAGCACGGCGTCAAGATGTTGCTGGCCGAGCCCTTCGTGAAGACGATTGAGGTGAATGATGAGAACAACAACACGGCCATGAGCACCGCCGTGGAAGCATGGGCAAAGCTGGCTGATGTGGAAGGGATCGCAGTCGGTCTGGCGCACAATTCGGTGAAGTGGGATGGCAAGGACATTGAGGTCTACAAGCGGAATGCCATGCGCGGCGCTGGCGCGATCCGTGACCATGTCCGCGTGGCTGAGGTACTGGTGCCGATGAATGACCGGGAGAAGGACTCCAGCGTCACCAAGGACGACTGGAAGCGGTTTTTCTACATCCATGCCGACAAGGAGAATTTTGGTCCGAACAACCGCGCCCGCTTCTGGTTCACCTTCGACAGCGTCGAGGCCCCGGCGCACAAGGATTCACGGAAGGGTCTGCCGCGTTCCGTTGGCGTCATCACCGTGGCCAGCGTCAACGAAGACATCACCAGCTACAGCCGCGATCAGGTCACGACGATGCTGGCAGCCATAAAGGAGCACACGCCACCCGGCAAGGATGAGAAGGACACCGACCGCTATAAGGAGTTCGCGGAAGGATCAATCACCGGCCCGCTGTGTGACCTCAGTGCGTCATCTCGGCACGTGGACCGCTTCTTCGCACCGATCCTGAACATGAAGGCCTTGCTCGATAGCACCGACCCCAAGGAGCGCGACAAAGCCAGCCGTGCCGTGGCGACCGCCGTCAGGGTGTTGCTGGCCAATGACCTCATCGAGCGCCGGAATGACATCTACAGCCCGCGTCAGGCCAATCGTGGGGGCAAGCGGGAGGTTGATGGCTTCCTGCTGACGGCCATGGGGCAGCGCAAGCTCCTGAACGGTCTCAAGCAGGCTGAGATGGACAAGGAGCTTGCCCTTGAGGCGGTCGAAGCGAACACGCCGAATCCCGGTCAGGAGGAAGATTTCGGGTAAACCGGTTTTTCGGCGTTTAATCCACATAGAACAGGGGGTTAGCGCCAAAGGGTGCGGAAAGGTCGAAAACTGGGTTTTTTTGGCTTATCTGTTTCTGAACAGGGGTGCGCGAATAATGGTTTTCGAGGTCGATTCGCGCACCCCCTAAAACCCCGCGCACCCCCCTATGCGCTAGGGTGCGCTCCATCAGGGCGAAAAACTGATTAAACCCCCGTAATTATTAGATGAAAGTGGCGCGCATAGGGGGGTGCGCTAGGGTGCGCTAAAAAGTCAGGCGTCTCAAGCTCGCGCACCCTCTCTTCTCCCCCCCTATTGGGGAGAGAGGGGAGAGAGATACTTAGCAGTAGGTCCCGGCAAAAGTTGGAGCACCAGAAGTTTCCCCTGAAATTCTGGTGGACGATCCGTGATAACCTTGGCGAAAACTCAAAGCGAGGTTTGATCCATTTCAGCCGCTATTTCCCATCAGAGCGGAACATAATATCTACTAATTCAGTAGGGGATATAGGCCGCTTGCCTACAACGCCGGGTAACTAGACAGTTACATAATACGTAAGCATTACTGACCTATTTCGCCGTTCTCCTTCCTCTAGGTAAACCCACCCCTGCCGTTGCAGCCCATAGGAGGTCGTCCACATGGTCGAAGCACGAAGAGGCCAGCCATGGCGGCAACCCTGTTGAACAGTCGAATCTGGCCAGCCCACGAGGTTTCTAATGGCCAGCCCCGCGACCGGCCACCAGACCTGCTAAACCGCGCTCTTTTCGTTTACCCTACGGCCCGGATGGACTCCATTGTGCAGCGCAATATGTGTTAGGCTGTTTCCAGTTCTCAGGAATTGGAAACAACATCATGACGAAGTCCCTAAAATCCCTCATCAAAGCCGTAGGCTACACTCGGCAAAGCTCGGCTGCGAACGTGGGAGCCGACAAAGACTCTGAGACACGCCAGCGGACGGCCATCACGGCTCATGCCCGTGCTCATGGATACGAGATTGTCGGCTGGTATGGTGACGCCGCTGTCTCCGGCGCGGACCCGATCACCGACCGTCCCGGCTTCAGCGACATGCTCACCCGCCTCATCGCCAATGGCGCAAAGACGGTCATCGTGGAATCTCCCGACCGCTTCGCCCGCGACTTGATGGTGCAGCTTACCGGCCATGACCTGCTCAAGGCGCAAGGCATCACCCTGATACCGGCGTCAGCGCCAGACTTCTTCACCGAAGATACTCCTACAGCGGTGCTGGTGAGACAGGTCCTTGGCGCAATCGCTCAATTCGACAAAGCCACCACTGTTGCCAAGCTGGCAGCAGCACGGAAGCGCAAGCGTGAAGCAGACGGAAAGTGCGAAGGTCGCAAGTCCATCGGTGAACGCGAACCGAAGGCCGTAGCAAGGGCTAAGGAGCTTGCCAGCGTCCGCAAGCAGAAGCCGTCTCTTAGGTCCATCGCGGCCACGCTTGCCGCTGAAGACTTCCTATCGAGCACTGGACAGCCTTTCACCGCGAAGACCATTGCGAGCATGCTTGCATAGTCACCGAGCACCGACTTGACCATGTGCGGGCCGTGCTCAATCGAGTGCGGCCTTCCCATGTCGGCATGATCCCGGCAAGCCGAAGACGGCAAAGGGTGCCGGGGGAGTCGAATCGGTTTTGAAAAGGGGTGGGGGTGCCGGAGTGGGTCCCGGTCGATCCAAGCCCCGTGTTTCGAAATATTTTTGGGAAATTTTTCAGCCCTCACATGATGAGGCGTCCGACGTGGCAGGGCGTTGGTTGCGGGAGCCAGATTTGAACTGACGACCTTCAGGTTATGAGCCTGACGAGCTACCGGGCTGCTCCATCCCGCGCCACCAATGCGAGGGTGCAGATATAGGAGCGAAAACGATATTGCAAGCGATCAGTCCTTATGGCCGAGAATGGATGGTTCACTGGCCATCTTGGCCCGTAGCGTTGACATCGGAGGGCCACCTGAGATGGCTGCCGGAACGCCTAAGACTTCCGTGAGAAACCTTTCGTCAAGTTCCGCCCGAACGGAATCCGTATCGACTTCATGCAGAGGCTTCAATGATCTGGCGCTAAAATCATCAAACACTTTAGCGGCGGCATCGAGTTGGGATGTAGTCAATGTATCAACATCAAGAGTTGGAAGAGCGAGAAGGGAAGTCTTGCCTATAGAGCATCTTCCCGCCTGTTGCTTGTTCGCATGCCACCAGTGAAGCAACATCCCCAGTGAAGTATTTGCCCATACAACAAGTGCTTTCTCGTGCTTCTCAGACTTCAACTTGATCGAAAGCCATGCTCTGCCTCCGATGGTGCGGCGTGGCGTGAACTGCATGCTTGTCGCTTGGCTGTTAAACCTGAAATCGCGGTTGAAGTGGCAGTGAGATGCAGAGTCTACAATCTCCGAAACCTTGTCAGCGATCATCGTGTCTTCGGATGCATCCTTGCCCTTCTTTACAATGCCCTCACACTCCGCGTCGAAGGACATCGTGAACTCACGTGTCGCATCGTGACTCCATAGAATCGGATATGTGGGAACGCCGCCAGCCGACAATGCAATGACTTCGAATGGTCCGCGAATAGCGCCCTTTGAACCTTCTGCGTTGATGTCCATGTGATACGGACCGATATGGCCAAGCTTCTCGATTGTTGTCACCGGCAGCGAGTGTGCAGCCGTTTCATTGGTGCCGGGAAGCCAAATTCGGTTGCGGTGTGTGATCTGATACGAAGTTTGAGCCAGTGAAAGGTCCGCCACACGCGATAGGTTCCAACCGCCCTCACTCGGTATAGGGGCGTCAATCACTTGGCCAATTACATCAGCGCCGAATTGGATTCTTGTTCCGCCTAGTGGACCATCTTCAAGCTTCCGCACATTGCCACTTGCGATGATTTTCCGTATCTGATGTGCGGCAGCCGCACCGAGCATAGGGTAGGCGGGCCTTTCGCTGAGAACGGCAAATGTTGCCCGTGTGCTCGGTCCCTTGCCGCGCTCACCAATAACCAGACACTCCCCCATTGACGTGTCTGCTGAAAACGACAGTTCCGCGCCGTCGATTCCTGAGATGGAAACGAGCACGAGATTTCCGTAATTTTTGGCAAGTAGCTTGCGCGACTCCTCCCAAGCATCGCCAGCCATCAAACTTAACGGCATGACAAGCGCGAGCGTCCCGGTTTCTTTGAGCTTGCGATGCGCCAGCACCAGAAAGATTGACGCCTCTCCTGCATTACCATGAGCGCTGGTGCCAGTCGTCAGACGTTTCACGGCCTTTCCCATTACCTTTTGCTCTTCTTCCGATGAGGCGAAGGCAGCAAACATGGGATTAGGCACACCGATCTTTTTGCCCTCGTGCCCAGTGGGGCGGGTGAATGGCGGATTCATTAGCGCCAGATCAAACGAAGCATGAGGAAGCGAAGCCCAGGTATCCTTCTCCTTCTCGCCAAGACCTTCCGCTGCCTTCGCAGTGATTGACAAGATGTCGAGCGTCCCCTGCGGGTCGAGTAGGTCGAGCGATCCGAGCGCCACACCGCCGTTTGGCTGCTTCCCATATGCAACCGTCATGATTGAACTTCTATCGAACTTGGAAGTGGGATGTGCGCCAGCGAGCATTGATGCGGTCAGATGTGCAGCGGCTGGCAGGACATCGCAGCCGACCAAAACTTGCGCCATGAACTTCGGATGCAGAGCTTCCGAATCTCCACCGGCCAATTCGTGAAGCTGCCCCATGCGCTGGTAAGCGGTTGAAAGCAGGGTGCCCGTACCGCAAGCGAAGTCCGCGACTCGCAACGAAGAAACCCCATTGGCGTCAGACCAATTTCCAGACGCGGGAGTCTTGTCTTGTTGAATTGCCAATCCGACTAGAAGAGCGGCAGACGCCGGAGTCGTATAGTACGCGGCCAGAAACTTTCGGTCTGCAATGAGCCGCTGAAATACAGCGCCGGTAAGATCGTGTGACCTCATCAGGCGGTTTTCCAGAAGTTGGTCCGCCGTTGCCGAGAGCCGGTCTATCAGTGTTTTGCTGTGTGTGGCGGGAACCGCCTCAAGGATGCGCCGCGCAATGTCGAAAATCGGCCAGTAATTGACCTTCAGAATCTTGCGCCATTCCGCAAGAACTACCGATTTCGTCATTCCAGTGCCGGAGCCGCGCAGTTCATCCAGTGATCGTACTTCAGCGAGAGCACCGGCCCCATTGGACAACGTCTCGTGAAAGACGAAAGCGTTTGCAACTATGGTTGCGGCCATCCGGCGCGTTTGGTCATCGTCTTCCTGCTTAAGCTCTAGACCGATTTTGAGCGTTGCATTCGGATGGCTTTTGGCGACTTCGGCCAGCAATCCGGCAGCCTCACTCACACCATACACAAGCTGGTCTGCCGCTTTCTCGATGACATCAGGCGGCACGGATGCAGATTGTGCGATGATGGATAAGTCGCTCACGCCGCCTGTCAGCCAGCCCTTCTTCGGCCAACGCGAATAAGATGCATCATCGACTCCAGTGAACAGACAGAACTCCAGATCGGTTGCGTTAGTTATTTCCGACTGAAGTTCCGCACTGGATTTATTCCGAAATCGAAGAGGCATCCTGACTGCGACCGCAGACAGAATTTGCCTCCCGTTGACCCGGAGGCTCACACCGAGCCGTTCAATCGCTTCCTGTTCGACAGTGACGGCGGGAACGACTTCGGTTTCTATTACTACTGGGGAGACATTGGCTTCGACAATGACGATGTCAGGTCGCTTGTTGGAGCCCTTTAGAGCACTGGTGTTCTCGGAATTGACGACATGTGTTTCTCGCCATGCCGTTCGAGTGGTGCGCAGCACTTCTGCGAGGGCATCATTGATGGTGTGCTCTGTTGTAGCCATTTGTACGAATCTTCGCCGCTCCCGATTCCGGTGAGCTTACCCTATGGTATGCGTGATTGCGCAAGGTATTTCTTGAGCACTGTACGATCCGATTGCTTGCCCTTTCTCGCATTGAGATGCTCCAGCACGGTAGCAGGCAACACGCCCATGGCGCTAACCGCTAACTCGGAAGCCTGACGGCCTCCACGCAAGCAATCCGTTCTTTCATCGGACTGAGGCCAGCATATTTCTTGGTCATCGGCAGCACCTGCACTTCACGGTCATGCCCTAGAACATCCGCAACCGTCCATGGCGTAAAACTCCCAACACCAGACGCATAGGCAGCCATTGCGCGCGCCGCAAAACTCCGGCGAGTCGAGTGCAGGTCGATTCTCGATTGCTTCTCACCCGGTCGCGTATCGTCCACGTGACGGGCAAGCCGATGTTCTGCAAAGCGCTGGCCGAGCGCATTGGCCTTGCCGTGCCACTCAGGGAAGAGCAGGCCACCAGCTGCCTTGCCCTCGCAGCGAGCGCTCACGATGCCGTCAATATCGGTATGCACCGGCACGACTCTCTTGGATGAAAGCGTCTTGGCCTTGCGCGTGACATCGTCCGGCCCGCCGTGGACGCGGAAGACCCTGCGGTCAGCCTCTTCATCGTGTGCAGAATCGGCAACGGTCATGGCGCACAACTCGCTTGCACGGAGCCCGGAAAGCAGCAAGACGCGGATCGTCTCGACCATTTCAGCCTTGCCGCCTGATAGCAGCTTCTGAATCTCATCGTCTCGATAGTCGCGCTTGACGATCACCTTGGCGTTGCCCTCAAGATCACCGGCCAGCCCTTCGAACGGATTCTTGTCGAGCTTGTGCAGCGGTGACACGATGTATCGGAAGTAGCTAGACAGCAGACCCGCGATGTTCACCCGCGTCTTGCGAGTGCCCGGAACGGTCTGCATGTAGTCACCGGCAAGCTCACGGGTGACGTTGCCCACGGTTGCCGCCATGCCCTGCACTTCCATCCATGCCTTCAGCCGCAAGACGGCGCTCTTCGACTTGGAAGCATGCTGCACACTGAACTCCTTGGCTGCGAGGAAGCCGTTCAGATAGTTGTCCACGGGCTCGGTGCGGCGTACCGGTGGCGGTGCCGGTTGATTGGCCGTGAACCGGTTGTGCGCCTTCGTCGCCGCGAATATTCGGAAGTCATCATCATGCTTCGCGCGGCTCAGACCGTATTCCTTTGGGTCAGGCTCGACCGCCGCGCGCCACGGGTCACGCCGCAACAGTTCATACTCTTCAAGTTCCAGTTCAGCGATTTCGCGCGTCATGTCCCGCGCCAAGTCGACTCCATCTTTCCGCAATCGGCTGAAGTCCTTCTCATAGGCCGTGAGCTTGATGGTGCGCTTGATGCGAGCCTCTATCAGGTCACTGGTGCCGAGAGTTTCAGCGACTACGGCACGGCTCTTATAGTGCTGCCGAAGGTCAGCCGGAATCTTGATCTGAAAAAACCAGACCGAGCCGCGAAGACGAAGATGATGATTGGCGCGCATGGCTACTTTTATGGCTACTTCGGTGACTACCGCTGAAGCCTCTCACCATGCCGATAATTGCCCGAAAAACAAGGGGACTCAGAGGTTTATGCTGAATCCCCTTGGCTACTAATATGGTCGGAGTGAGAGGATTCGAACCTCCGACCCCCTGCTCCCGAAGCAGGTGCGCTACCAGACTGCGCTACACTCCGTCATTGGTCCGGGCGGCTTATAGCGGCGCTTTTCGGACTAGGCAAGCCTTCATCGGCTGGCTATGGACAGCCCCCATCACTGGGGCGTCGCCAAGCGGTAACCGGACTTCTTCGCTCCTGGCCAATCGTTCTCATGCGCCCTCGTTGCCGGCTGCCGTCAGGTCTGACGGCGCGCTAGCACCACCCGTCATTCAGCATTGGTCAATCACCTTGCACGGCCGCCGTTGGCACACCCGATGCTTTTGCGCCAGGCGCGATACGGCTTCCCGCTCCACAGAGGGCGTCATGATATTTTGTGCCGACTTCTTTCATTTTGGGATGCGCGGCAAGGTCGCGAGTTATGAGCGACGCCGCAACTCGCCTGCAGTTGGCATGACTGAAGTCACGACTGGCGGTACTGGCAACCCTGCATTACCAGACAAGAGCTACTGCATGTATAAATTAAACGACACTTTTCATTTGTGCTTTTATCATTCTCCTCTCGAACCGCGGCACCCAGGTGCCTCTCGATTCCTGCGCTCGTTCTACCTGCACACATCCGGCGACGATCTCGACAAGGAATAGATACGACGAGTTTTGAACCCAATCGGCCAGTTTGTTCTGGACCGGTGGGCTGGCAATGCTCTCTTCAAAGGACAGGTATCATGGCAAGACCAAGTGGTGGCAGCAAAACCAATCTGGCTCCCGTAATTCTCAATCAGTCTTTCCTAGTAGATTATGATGCACTGGGCGGAACGATCTTGGGTGCCGTCTATGCCACCGACCCAGAAAACAACATACTAACTTATTCAATCGAGGACAGTTCATACAGCAGTCTCTTCTTCATCGATCCGGCCACGGGTATAATCCGGGTTGCCGACGGTGCAGACCTCGGTCTTGGTTCCTACACACTCACCATTCGCGTTACCGATGGCGCCGAGCGAGGGGTTCCGCATTTATGGTGCTGATGCCGGAGACTTTCTCGGTACTTCCGTTTCAGGCGCGGGTGACGTGAATAACGATGGTTGCGATGACATTATTGTGTCAGCCAAGAATGGTGACGGTGTTGGAAATCTCGAGACGAACGCCGGAGAAGCATATGTGATCTTTGGCGGAGCGAATCTGCAGGATATCGACCTTGCGAAAGACACCACTTGGAACGGGATAGTGATATACGGTGCGGATGCTTACAACACCATAGGGGCGGTATCTTCGGCTGGCGACGTCAATTCTGACGGAATCGGCGACCTGGTGATCGACGCTCCTCTTGCGAATTCATCAAAGCCTTCTGTAGGTGAAGCATACGTCATATTCGGCCGCGAGGATTTCTACGATCCAGATGGCACTGGAGCTAGGCTCAGGACCTATTAAACTGGTTGCGGATCAGTTGCAGTTTTGATTCAAGGCTTCCGATAGAGGAGGCCTTCATGAGCAAGCTGTTTCTGCTGAGCAAGTCCCAGATGTCGCGAATTTCGCCATGTTTTCCGCTGG
>NZ_JBGSOZ010000069.1:0-18473 GCF_041738905.1 Aestuariivirga sp. | reverse complement strand
CCAATCCTCAAGGCCGCACTTCAAAACCATCGGACCGAGCAGCCAGCCTCCCATGCAGTTGACCGCTTGGCCGATGCTGCATAAGGTTCAACCAGCGACGCCAGCCTTGGCATTTTCAACAGAGTACGGGACATCCCCCAGGCTCGAGATGCGGTGTTTTCCGGTAGCACGGATTTGAGGCAGAACATTTCCACTCAACATGCAATCGGGCAATTATCTGTCAAATGTGGAGCGTCGCGTCGATTGCAAATGACTGGAAACAGATTTTCGCCCGGCCTCTTTGGATGTTGCATCCTTCTGTTGGCTGCCCTTGGCATGGCTGCTGGCTTCGCAATTCCTCGTACCGCCATTGCGCAGGAACAGCAGGTTTCAGGGCCTGAGGCGCAATCCGCACTGTATCCGATACGCACAGACAGTCCTCGCGATACCCTTCTGACGTTTCTGCAGCTGAGCGATCAGATGGAAACCGCTCTGCGAGAGTACACCAGTAACAGCACATTGGCCGGTGCAGAGCGCCTTGCGCAGCTTTCTGACCATATGATCGCGCTGATTGATCTTGATGCCGTGGCCAGTGCCTCGCGCCGGGAGATCGGAATTCTGACGGCTGCCTACTTGATGGATATCTTCGGACGGATCGCACCGCCGGACCCAACCCAGCTCCCAGACATTTCAACACCCGATGGCGATAGAACCTACAGCTACCGAATTGAAGGTACGCCCATTCGGATAAGCCGCGTGAAGACAGGAGGACGAGAAGGCGAATACCTGTTCAGTCCGTCGACTGTGCATGTCGCTCCACGATTCTTTCGAAGTATTGAGAAACTTGTTCTGCGTACCAGCGTGGATACCGAGAGCTACAGCGATCTCTATCCGCATCTCACAGGCCCCCTCATCCCCGCCTGGTTCATGCAAGGCTTGCCTGAGCCGCTTCTTCATCTCTGGCTCGGCACACCGGTCTGGAAGATTCCGGTCATTGCGGCGCTGGCTTTCGCGCTGCTGTTCTTGATTCTGCGTCTACAGCGGTTTCTATCGACGCGGGCGCCTGCGAACCGCATAGGTGCTCTTGCCTGGCGTATGATATTGCCGCTGGCTGCCCTGGGCGCTGTTACCATTGTTGTCCCACTCATTCTGCGAAGCATAAATGTGTCGGGTGACTTCGCCAGAATCATGGACATCGGACAAACAGTTTTGGGTTGTCTGACCTATGCCTGGCTCTTCTGGGTAGGGGTCCGTGCCCTTTTTGAATGGATCATTCTCTCGCCCCGTATTCCAGATGAGGGACTCGACGCAAACCTGTTGCGTCTCGTTTCCGGAATAATTGGTATTATCGGCGTCGCAACGATCCTCGCCTTCGGTGGACAGGAGATTGGCTTGCCGATTCTGAGTGTCCTGGCCGGACTTGGTATTGGCGGCCTCGCAGTGGCATTGGCTCTCCGCCCGACACTCGAGAACCTTGTAGGTGGTGTGATGCTCTACTTTGACCGGCCGGTGCGGGTTGGAGATTTCTGCAGTTTTGGCACGCAAAGAGGGACCGTGGAAGCGATAGGTATACGTTCAACCAAGCTGCGCGCGCTTGATAGAACACTGATCTCGGTTCCCAATGCCCAGTTCGCAGACATGCAAATTGTCAACTGGGCTCAATGTGACCAGCTTTTGATCGATGAAACCATCGGTGTGCGTCTTGAGACCGCGCCGGATCAGTTGCGCTATCTCCTTGTCCGGATCCGCGAAATGCTGCACGCCCATCCGAGGATCGACAGTGACACCATCCGTGTCCGATTTACGGGCTATGGGACGAGCGCTTTCAACATCAATATCCGCATCTATGCAGTAACGCGGGAATGGAACGACTTCTTCGCGATCCGCGAGGATATCTTCCTGCGCATCTATGATGTCATCACGGACTCCGGAACCAAACTCGCGTTCCCATCACAGACACTATACATGGCACGTGATGGCGAGCTTGATGCAAAACGTGGCGAGAGCGCAAAGGAAACGGTCAGGCGGTGGCGCAAGAGCGGAAAACTTCCGTTCCCGCGTTTGACTCGTGATGAAATTGAACGCCTCAAGGGCTCGCTTGACTATCCGCCATTTGGGAGTCCGGAGGCAAGTGGGGAAGACCCCGGGGCTGTCCCTGCCAGTGAACGCCTGTCTGTTGATCAGGAAGAGTCGAAACCGGATGCGGCGGCGGCCACCAGTCACAAGAATCGTTAGTGTGATTGGCACCACATTGGCTGCAAGGGAACAAGCAAGGCAGAGGTTGAGGAAGAACCACTCATCGAACTGCCATTCATTCCGGTTTTTCACTCATTGCCCGAACTTTACTCGCGGCTAACGAAACCGTTAACCTTTGGCGCTATTCTCCGCCCTCTCAGGGGGAGGATGTCTCGTGGCGCAGTCCAGGCTTGGTCAGCAGGATCCGAAGAGCTTCGGCAAGATGATGTGGGTTCTGATCGTCGTGGTCATATCCATCGCTGCCATCCGGGGCGACATCACGCTGGCCTGGTTCGGCATCGGCGCCTGAAACGCTGCGCCGCCCTGACACTCCTTCAACGATAGCCGGCGGCTTGCAGCTCGAAGAGTTCAGCGTAGCGGCCGTTCTGCGCCACCAGCTGCTCGTGGGTGCCCTCGGCATCGACCTTGCCATGTGCCAGCACCAATATCCTGTCGGCCATGCGCACGCTTGAGAAGCGGTGCGAGATGAGGACGGCGGTTTTGCCCGCACTCAGCGCCTTGAATTTCTGAAACACCTCGAACTCAGCGCGCGCATCGAGCGCGGCTGTCGGCTCGTCGAGGATCAGCACCTGCGCGTCTCGCATGTAGGCCCGCGCAATCGCGATCTTCTGCCATTCGCCGCCCGAGAGTTCGACACCATTGCGGAAGCGCTTGCCAATCATCTGGTCATAGCCGCCGGGCAGCCGCGCGATGACCTCGTCGGCCTGCGACTGAGCCGCCGCGCGGGCGATACGGGCGCGGTCGCCCCGTGCCTCGATCCGGCCTGCGGCGATGTTGTCGGCAGCCGTCAGATTGTAACGCACGAAGTCCTGGAAGATGACGCCCATCTGGCCCCTGAGGGCGTCGAGATCATAGTCCTTGAGGTCGTGTCCATCGAGCAGGATGCGGCCTTCATCCGGGTCGTAGAGCCTTGCCAGAAGCTTCACCAGCGTGGTTTTGCCAGCACCATTCTCGCCCACCAGCGCCAGCGTCTCGCCCGCGCGCAACGTGAAGCTGAGGTTGCGCACGGCCCAGCGTTCGGCACCGGGATAGCGGAAGCCCACATCCTCGAACACGAAGCCCTCGCGGATGGGCGAGGGGAAGGGCCGGGGATCGGGCGGCGAGAGGATTTCCGGCGTCACCTTGAAGAAGGAGAACAGGTCGTCGAGATAGAGCGCCTGTGCGGCGGTGGTCGAGAAGCCCGAGAGCAATCCCTCGAACAGTGTGCGGAGCCTCCGGAACGAGCCCGCGAGGAAGGTGAGGTCGCCCACCGTGAAGGCCCCGGTGACGGTGCGCCAGACGATATAGGCATAGGCGAGGTAGTAGCCCACCGTGCCGATGGCCGTGAGAAGCCCGCCCCATGAGGCGCGCCGGACCGCGATGCTGCGGTTGCCGGCATAGAACTCGGCGGCCAGCTGGCGGTAGCGCTCGATGAGGAAGCCGTTGAGGCCGAAGATCTTCACTTCCTTTGCGGTCTCGACGCTCGCCGCCGTCTGCCGCACATAGTCGAGCTCACGCCGCTGCGGGGTACGGGAATAGTCGAGCGAATAGCTCTGCGCGTTGAAATAGGCCTCGCCCAGGAAGGCCGGGACGAGGGCCACGCCCAGCAGCACGATGAGCCATGGCGCATAGACGACGAGGCCCGCACCCAGCGCAATCACGGTCACCGTGTCCTGCGCCTGCCCGAAGAGTTGCGACATCAGCGTCATGCGCCCGCTGGACTGGCGGCGCGCGCGTTCCAACTGGTCCTGGAAGCCCGCGTCCTCGAAATCCTCGAGGTCGAGACTGGCCGCATGTTCCATCAGCCGCACGCTGGTCCGGTTCGTCACCCGTTCCGAAAGCAGGCTGTCCATGAGCGACACCGCGCGGCCGAGGAGATCGGACAGCACGGCGAGGCCGAATTCGGCGGCGAGAAGCAGCAGCACATGGTCGAGCAGCCCGCTCGTCACCCAGTCCCATGGGAGCGCCGGTTTGTCCGGAAGCTGCACCAGCGCCACCACGGCATCGATGATGAGCTTGCCGACATAGAGCGCGCCCACCGGGAGGAGGGCGCGGACCAGCCGGAACAGCAGCGAGGCCGTGGCGAGTCCAGGGCTGGTGCGCCACACCAGCGCCAGGAACGGGCCGATGTTCTTCAGCGTGCCGAGCCGCTCCCGCCAAGTCCGGATCGGCGGCAGCGACGGACCCTCGTCGCGGCTTCCTGTGTAGCGCGGCGCCTTGCGGCCGCCTTCAGTATACTGCCGCGCCAAGGGCTGCTCCCCGTGTGGTGAATTCTTCCAGTTTCAACATGAGGCCCCGTCTGCCAGTGCGGCGCGGAGAAAGTGAGGCGGGCGGCTGGCTCAGGCCGATGGGCCGAGCTTTCCCGCAAGCGCCCGCCGCAGCCCGTGCAACTGGTCCACGAGATTGAGGATGACGCCGACACCCTCGCGGTTGACGCCGAGATCGTGCTGCAGTTCGCGGATGAGCGTGGCGCGGGCGAGATCTGCCTCGCTGAAACGCAACTCCGTGTCGGTGCGCTGGGGCGAGAGCCATTCTTCCGAAATCCACACCTCGAGCGTCGCGTCGTCGAGACGGGCGCGGTAGAGGAAGTCCGTGCGGGTGATCATCATGGCGTGATGTTCCGGCGTGGGTCGTGATCGTTGGGCCAGGTCGTGAGGAAGGTTTCGAGTTCGGTGTCGGGCTTGTCGGGCAGAACCACCTTCAGCGTCACCAGTTCATCGCCATGGCCGCCGCCACGCTTGGGGGCACCCTTGCCCTTGAGACGGAGGACTGTACCGCTGTTGGAGCCCTTGGGCACATTCATCATCACGGCGCCGCTGGGCGTCGGCACCTTCACCTTGGCACCCAGCACGGCTTCCTTGATGGTGACGGGAAGCTCGATCCGGATGTCATCGCCCTCCTGCGTGTAGAAGGGATGCGGAAGAATCGAGATTTCGACCAGCGCGTCTCCGGGCGGGCCGCTGCCACGCGATGGCGCACCCTTACCGCGCAGGCGCAGCACCTGCCCCTCCCTGATGCCGGCGGGAATGGTGACATCGAGCGTGCCGCCGCCCGGCATCGTCAGCCTGCGGGTGGCGCCCGTGAGGGCTTCCGTCAGGTCGACGGCGAGGTGATAATGCAGGTCGGCCCCGGGAGCATTGCGGGCGCGTTCCGCCTGCCGCCTCATGATCTCGGCAAGGAAATCATCGGACTGGGCGAAGTCCGCAAATCCAGATGCATTGTCATAAGGTGAGCTTCGCGCGCTGTCCGAGGCATAGTCGCGGTAGGAGCGCTCGCGAGGACGTTCGGCGCCGCTGGCGTCGATCTCGCCGCTGTCGAACCGGCGGCGTTTCTCGGGGTCCGACAGCAGGTCATAGGCACCGGCAAGTTCCTTGAACTTGGCTTCTGCGGCCTTGTCGCCCGGGTTAAGGTCCGGGTGATGCTTCTTTGCGAGCTTTCGGTAAGCCTTCTGGATCTCGTCCGCTGACGCGCCACGGGCCACACCGATGATCTCATATGGGTCTTTCAAGCCTGCCCTCCGGGATGGTGACGCGCCAGGGGATCGAGCCGTGGCAGATCACCCGCGCTGAGAGGAAACCACATTGGTTCCCCCTTGCGCAAGCCTAGCCCTTGGCCTTGCGCCTGGCGTAGCGCGCATCGCGCAAGGCCTTGCGGGCGGCCTCGTCCACCACCGCCTTGGCCTCTGCGGCCTTCCGCGCCTTCTCGTCCTCGGCCTTCTTGATCTGGGCAGCGGCCCGCTGCTCGGCATGCAGAATGGCTGCAGCCGATTCCGCCTCGATTCGCTGCTGCTCGATCTTGAGCTTCTTCTTGAAGGCGGCAGCGGCATCGCGCTCGGCCTGCGCGGCGTTGCGCGCCTGGATGGCGGCGGCCCGTTCCAGCGCTTCAGGGCTGTCGGGCGCCGGACGCGTCTTGTATTTTTCGAGAAGGCGGGCCTTTGCGGCTTCGGCTTCTTTCCTGCGGTCTGCGAAAGTGTCGGTCTTTTTCATCACCGTGCCATAGCAGGTCGGCGCGCGCCACTCCACAGCGAATGGGCATCGAAGCCAGAAAACACCATGGAAACCGGGCCATGCACTTCAGGCGTGCGAGGTTGCGGGCTTGATCGCTTCTCCGCGATCTGCTCTAGCGGGGTGAGTGGCAGGGCGGTACGCCGGGGAGAAACCAATGTTCGACTTCATCTGGCGGTCGCTGGCGATCGGCATCGGCGGCACGGCGGCGATGGACCTGTGGGCCATCTTCCTGAAGGCCGCGTTTGGAGTGGCGCTGCCCAACTGGGCCATGGTCGGGCGCTGGTTCGCGCACCTGCCGCGCGGCACGGTCTTTCACAAGGACATCGGCAAGACCGAACCGGTGCAGAACGAACTGGCGATCGGCTGGATCGCGCATTATGCCGTAGGGATCGTCTATGGCGGCATTCTGGTACTGGCCGCGGGGCCGGAATGGGTGAAGGCGCCTACTTTCCTGCCTGCTTTCATCCTCGGCATGGTCACCATCGGCGCCGGCTGGTTCCTGCTGCAACCCGGCGTGGGCGCGGGCTGGGCGGCATCGCTGAGGCCCAATCCCTGGACGGTCCGCATGTTCAACATCCTGGCCCACACCGTCTTCGCAGCCGGCATGTTCGGAACGGCGTGGTTGATATCAGCTTACTAGCACCTATGCGGCGCGGTTGAACTCTGTCACAGTCGCGCCGTGCCATCCGGCAGGTGAGTTGCGTCGCCTCAGCGTGCAGAACAACTCCAGGAGGACCTCAGGAATGGCAAGAAAGTCAGTGAAGAAATCAGTGCGGCCAGCGGCGAGAAAGGCTGCCGCCAGAAAGGGCGCGGCCAGAAAGGCGGCGGCAAAAAAGCCCGCGGCTCGCAAGGCTGCCGCGAAGAAACCGGCCGCCCGAAAGGCAGCCGCCAAGAAGGCCGCCCGCAAGGCTGCCCGTGGTGGCGCCAAGCCCATCGCGCTTCACCCGCTCATCGACAAGGGCGTGTTTCGCAGGGCGGGGCCCAAATTCGAGGGCGGCACGCTCAGTTGCAAGTGCGCCACCGATCCCGTGACGGTTTCGGTGGCCTCGCAGAGCGCACACAATCATGCCTGTGGCTGCAGCAAGTGCTGGAAGCCGGAGGGTGCGGTGTTCTCCATCGTCGCGGTGGTGCCGCGCGACAAGGTTGAGGTCACGGCCAACGGGAACAAGCTCAAGGTCGTAGATTCCAACACCACCATCCAGCGCCATGCCTGCAAGGACTGCGGCGTGCACATGTTCGGCCGGATCGAGAATGGCAAGCATGGCTTCTTCGGGCTGGACTTCATCCACACCGAACTCTCGAAACAGAAGGGCTGGTCGCCGCCTGAATTCGCGGCCTTCGTGTCCTCCATCATCGAGACGGGCTTTGACCCATCAAAGATGGATGCGGTGCGCAGGCGGCTCAGGCGTGTGGGGCTGCAGCCCTATGATTGCCTCTCGCCGCCGCTGATGGACTATCTCGCGACCCATGCCGCCAAGCAGTCGGGCGCGCTCAAGGACTGACGAGTCCCGGGACGATGCTTCTTGGAGGCGCATCGTCCCGTTCTCCACCAATCAGTTTCCTTCGACGGTCTCTTTCAGCTTGCCGATACCCAGCACATCGAGGGCGAGCTTCTCGTAGAAGGTCTCGCTGGTGCCTTTCCTGATCTTGCGCAGGAAATACTTCTCGAAGCCGATCTTGGCGCCGTGCACCCATTTGCCCGAAGATGACCAGTTGACGTTGCGCGGCGGAATCTGCGGCTGGGCCACGAATGCAACCCCTGAGTCGCCGAAGTCCGCAAGACACACCGCATTCCACGTCGCCTGATGCCTCGGCTGTTCGCCGCGCAGCAAGAGGCCGATGTTCTGAGCCGTCGCTGTCACCATCGATTCGATCATGAAGCCGGTCTTCGGCACGCCGCACGGAACCGGCGTAGGGCCTGTGGGCGGGATCGCCACGCAGACGCCAACCGCGAAGATGTTGGGGTATTTCGGATTGCGCTGGAACTTGTCGATCAAGGTGAAGCCGCGCGGGTTCGACAGGCCCTCGATACCGCGCATCGGTGCCACGCCGCGGAAGGCGGGCAGCATCATCGCATAGCCGAAAGGCAGTTCCTTCGTGGCCTTCACGCTGCCGTCGTCGGCAATCTCCTCGACCGTCATCTTGCCGGCCTCAGCCTTCTTGACGCGCGCGCTGGTGATCCACTTGATGTGCTTGGAGCGCATCTCGCTTTCAAGCAGTCCCTTGGTGTCGCCCACGCCATCGAGCCCGAGGTGCCCGATATAGGGCTCGGCGGTGACGAAGGTCATCGGCACGCGGTCCCGGATCTTGCGGCGGCGGAGTTCGGTCTCGAGGATGAAGAGGAACTCATAAGCCGGGCCAAAGCACGACGCGCCCTGGACAGCACCCACGATGATGGGACCAGGATTTTTGCAGAATTCCTCGAAGGCTTCGCCCGCTTTCACCGCATGCGACACATGGCAGACGGATTGCGTGAACGCTTCGGGCCCCATGCCCTCGATCTCGTCGAAGGCGAGGTCCGGTCCGGTGGCGTTGATGAGATAGTCGTAATCAACCGATGAACCATCCGCGAGTTCGATGCGGTTGTTCTCAGGCTCGAGCTTCGTCGCGGCCACGGGCTTGAAGGCGATGCCCTTCTTGGCAAGCACTGGCGCGAGATCCACTTCGATGTCGTCGGGCTTCCGCCAGCCGACCGCGATCCACGGGTTCGACGGCACGAAGTGATACTTGGGATCACGGGTGATGACGGTCAGCGTATCGCCGGAGCGCAACTGGTCCTTCATTTCATAGGCCATGATGGTGCCACCGAGTCCGGCACCGAGGACGACGACATGAGCCATGATCATACTCCCATTGTTCTGGCTTCAGGTGGCAGGCACTTGAGGTTCTGTCGGGCGCTTCTTGTAGCGAAGCGCCATGTAGATGGCCGGGATCACCAGCACGGTGAGCAGTGTGGATGAGGCAAGGCCGAAGAGCAGCGAGATGGCGAGGCCCTGGAAGATCGGGTCCGCCAGGATCACGGCAGCGCCGATCATCGCGGCAATCGCGGTCAGCAGGATCGGCTTGAAGCGGATGGCGCCGGCCTTCAACAGCACGTCGCGCAGATCGTCTCCGGGCTCGCTCGAATGCTTCACGAAGTCGACGAGCAGGATCGAGTTCCGCACGATGATACCGGCAAGCGCGATGAAGCCGATCATCGAGGTGGCGGTGAAGGCCGCATCGAACATCCAGTGCCCCACCATGATGCCGATCAGGGTGAGCGGGATGGGCGTGAGGATCACCAGCGGCAGCTTGAACGAGCCGAACTGAGCCACGACAAGAATGTAGATCGCCAGAAGCGCCACAAGGAAGGCGCCGCCCATGTCGCGGAAGGTGACCCACGTCACCTCCCACTCGCCATCCCACAGCAGGATTGACTGTGAATCGTCGATGGGCTGGCCATGAAGCGCGATCTGCGGCTTCTGCAGCCCGGTCCAGTCCATGGCGTCGATGGCCTTGCCAACTTCGATCATGCCGTAGACAGGCGCCTCGAAGGAACCGGCGAGTTCTGCGGTCACCATCTCGGCGGGTTTGCCGTTGTGCCGGAACAGCGGATACGAGGACAATTCGCGCGTCACGCTGACCACGTCACCCAGTTCCACGACGCCCCGTCCGCCGGGAAGCGCATTGGCGGGAACCGGCGTTGAAAGCGACCGCTCGTTGATGATCCGTTCCGACTTGGGCAAGCCCAGCGTGATCGGGATGGGCTGGCGGCCGCCGCCCCGGTGCGAGTAGCCCACCGTGTTTTCGGCATAGAGGCTCTGGAGCGTGTCATAGACGTCGCTTTCCTCGACCTTCTGATATTCGAGATTGTCCTGGTCGATGGCGATGCGGATGCGCAGCATGCGCTGGCCATAGCTGTCGTCGATGTCGACGACGAAGGGCACGCTGGCAAAGGCCTCGCGGACTTTCGCCGCCGTGGCGCGGCGCGTCTCGGCATCGGGCCCATAGATTTCGGCGAGCAATGTTGCAAGCACCGGAGGCCCCGGCGGTGGCTCTACCACTTTCAGCGAAGTGCCTTCGGGCAGCGTGAGCGCCTTTAGCTTCTCGCGGAGTTCAAGTGCCACCTGATGGCTGGTGCGGTCGCGTTCTTCCTTGCCCGCAAGGGTGATCTGCACGTCGCCCAGTTCCGGCGAAGTCCGGATGTAATAGTGCCGCACGAGGCCGTTGAAGTTGAAGGGCGTCGGCTCGCCCGCATAGGTCTGGACAGAATGCACATCCGGGATGGTCAGCGCGAACTGCGCGACCTCGCCCAGCACACGCGCCGTGTCTTCGACCGACGATCCTTCCGGCAAGTCGGCCACCACCTGCAACTCCGACTTGTTGTCGAAGGGCAGCAGCTTCACCGTCACGTCCTTTGTGTAGAACAGGACGAGCGAGCCCAGCGTGGCGACGCCGACGAGAAGCAGGAACACCCAAGACCGCGCGCGCGATTTCAGAATCGGCCGTGCCGCGACGAGATACATGCGCCCGAGGATTCCGCCGTCTGCAGCGCCATGGCTTCCGTGGCCGGCGCTGCCGCCACCGAACTTGAGCATGAGCCAGGGCGTGACGATGACGGCGATGAAGAACGAGAAGATCATCGCGGCCGAGGCAACGGCCGGGATGGGGCTCATGTAGGGGCCCATCAAGCCTGAGACGAAGAGCATGGGAAGCAGCGCCGCGACCACTGTGAGGGTGGCGACGATGGTGGGGTTGCCGACTTCCGCCACAGCGTCGACAGCGGCGGCGGCGCGCGAACGCCCGTCCTTCATGGCCCAGTGCCGCGCGATGTTCTCGATCACCACGATGGCGTCATCGACGAGAATGCCGATCGAGAAGATGAGCGCGAATAGCGACACGCGGTTCAGCGTGTAGCCCATGACGCGGGCCGCGAAGAGCGTGAGCAGGATGGTGGAGGGAATGACGATGGCCACCACCAGCGCCTCGCGCAGGCCGATGGCGACAGCGACGAGGATGACGATGGAAATGGTGGCAAGGCCCAAGTGAAAGAGAAGCTCGTTGGCTTTCTCGTTGGCTGTCTCGCCATAGTTGCGGGTGACTTCGACGACGACATCTTCGGGAACGATGCTGCCCTTGAGCTGCTCCAGCCGTTCGGTGATGCGCTCGGAGATGACCACCGCGTTGGTGCCTGGCCGCTTGGCGAGCGCCAGCGATACGGCAGGCACCGTCACGGTTCCATCGGCGCCGCGCAGGATGTTGGCCGAGCGCACTTCGCGCGAGTCGGTCGAGAGAAGAACCGTGGCCACGTCCCGCACATAGACGGGACGGCCGTCACGCGCGGAGAGCAGGATGTTGGCGATGTCGGAAGGCGATTGCAGCGTCTGGCCGCCCATCAGCGAAATCTGCTTGCCACCGTCGCGCACTTCGCCCGCCTGGAAAGAACGGTTGGCGCCCGCGATCTTGGCGGAGAGCTGTTGCAGCGTGATGCCATAGAGCGAGAGCCGTTCCGGATCGGGCTCGATGCGGATTTCCTCGGGCTGGTTTCCGGTGATGTAGGTGAGGCCGATGTCATCGAGCTTGGCGAGTTCGACCTGAAGTTCGCGCGCGACACGGCTCACGCCGTTGGCATTCCAGTGGCTGGCGGCCTCGGGGCGGGGTGAAAGCGTGAGTACCACGATGGCGACATCGTCAATGCCGCGCCCGACGATCAGTGGTTCCGGGATTCCCCTCGGAATGCGGTCGATGTTGGCGCGAATCTTTTCGTGTACACGCAGGATGGCGGCATCGGGATCGGTGCCAACCAGGAAGCGCGCCGTCACCATCACGTTGTCGTCGCGTGTCTGCGAATAGACATGCTCGACGCTGTCGATGCTCTTGATGATGGTCTCGAGCGGTTCGGTGACCAGTTTCACCGCATCCTCGGCATTGAGCCCATCGGCCCGCACCATGATGTCGACCATCGGCACGGAAATCTGCGGCTCCTCCTCGCGCGGAAGCGTGATGAGGGCGACGAGGCCAACCGCGAATGCGGCAAGCAAAAACAGCGGCGTCAGCGGGGACTGGATGAAGCTGCGCGTCAGGTGGCCGGCAATTCCCAGTTTCATGGCATGACCACGCTGTCGCTTGCAGCAAGCCCGGAGAGAATTTCGACCAGCGCAGTTCCGCCGTCATCGAAGCGGGCACCGATGATGACCGGAACATCCACTTCACCTGCCGCAGATGCGACGCGCACATAATCGATGCCGTAGCGGTTCACGACCGCCGTTTCCGGAATGGACATGATCTTGCGCGTGGCCACGGGAATCCAGACGCGGGTCCGCTCGCCCACGAAGAAATCTCCGAGGCCTTCGACCTCGACGTCGGCGAGAACCCGCCCGCCATCGATCTCGGGATAGACCTTGGCGACCTTGCCGGTGCCGAGAGCGCCGCGATCTGCGAGGTCGGTCATGCCGCGGCTGCCGACAACGACGTTATCGCCCACCTTGATGTGGGCGGCATGGCGCTCCGGCAGCGATAGCCGGAGGAAATAGCCGCCGCCTGCGATGCGGGCCACGGTTTCGCCCGGCATGATCACGGAACCCTTGGTGACGGGAACGCTCAGGATGCGGCCGGGCGCGGGGGCGAGAACATTGCCCTCGGTCTGCTGCTGCTCGAGAACGGAGCGGTCCGCCTGAGCCGCCACGATCTGGTTGGTAAGGATATCAACCTGCGTCTGTGCCTGGTCGACCCGGCTCCTGGGCGCAACGCCGCTCTGAAGCAGTTTCCTTGCGCGGTCGAGTTCGACCTGGGCATTGGCGAGTTCAGCGTCGAGAGCCTTGATCCGGGCATCGATGGCCGCGAGTTGCAGGGCGAGCTTGTCGTCAACCACGAGGGCGACGATGTCACCGGCCTTGACGGCGGAGCCTTCCTCAACAGCGAGCGAAACGATGGTGCCGCCGATGCGGGCACGGGCGGGAACCACGTCGCGGCTCTCGACTTGTCCGAAAACCGCCTTGAGGTCCGGCCGTTCGACGATTCTCACGGCAGTTTCCGCCGCCGAAGCCGAAAGAGGCGTTGCAAGGCAGAGGCTTCCCGCCAGCGCCAGCGCGCTGCCGAAAGTGGCGATCCGTTTCAGCCGGTGCATGGCCAGAGTCCCCTATGTGAGCTGTCAGTCCGTATATTCAGATATGCTAATATAAGAAAATTCTCAAGTATTGAATCGATCAGAAAGTGCAAAAGATTGACCGGAGCATCTTGCGCCCCGGCCAAGCCTCAGCGGAAGGCCTCGCCGCAGCGCAGGCCCATCATCTTGAAAATCCTCGCTGCCGGGCAGAACCCCGTGAAGGCGGCCTGCAGCAGATTGAGGCCCACAAAGGCGGTCAGCAGCCAGAACATGGGGGAGACATAGAAGGTGAGAAGAAGCGAGAGCAGGATCATCACTCCGGCAAAGGCCATCACGGCGCGATCGACATTCATGGGAAACTCCTGAGTGTTGGTGTTGATGGGTGAAATCTAGTCGGTGTTTTCAGTGTCGCACTTGATCTGAATCAATTCAATTAGAAAATGCTAATATATACTTTTTGCGGCCTGATCCGGCCGGTGGCGCGTCTCGCGCCGTGGTTGTGGGTCAAGGCCGTCATGAATACTCAAGCAAGGAGAACTCTCATGAAGCATATCATTCGAGCAGCAGCGGTTGCCGCAATGTTGGTGGCCTCCGTTGGCGTCGCTCTGGCGGACGACAACAACAGCTGGGGCTGGGGTTGGGGCCACGGTTCCGGTCGAGGCGGCATGATGGGAAATCCGGGTTTCATGGGCCGGATGGCGACCATCGACAATGACGGCGACGGGATGATCAGCGACGACGAGGCCGCAGCCCAGGTCGAGGCCGTGTTTCTCGCCATGGACAGCGATGACGACGGCGAACTGACCGAGGAAGAATACATGACGGTCCGCATGGGGTCCGGCGAGGGCCGCAACCCTTCGCGCAAGGCGCAGATGCAGGAACGCAAGAAGGCCCGGTTCACGGAAATGGACACCGGCAAGAACGGAAAGGTCTCCAAGGCCGAGTTCATTGGTGGTGGCAAGGCCCGTTTCGAGGCGGCCGATACCGACAAGGACGGCAAGGTCACGCCTTGGGAGTTCCGCGCCCAGCACTGGCGCTAGCGCATTGGGCGAGCAAGTGGAATCACTTGCGAAGTGGGAAATGAGCCAGCTTCATGCTTTCGAGCAACTTGTCGGCGGTCAGTTGACCGCCGGCGGCTCTCGCGCAGGCCTGACAGTGTCCGTGAGGCGCTGGTTCAGTCGATCAGGTCGAAGCCGAAGCGGTAGCTGATGCCTGCGCCGACATAATACTGGTCTTCGCTGCCCTCCTTCACGATGGGGCTGTCGGCGGCATCGCCAACGAGCCGGTCCCACCCGGCGCGGACGTGGAAGGTCGTATTGTCGGTGATCCCGTAGCTCGCCGTCGCGGCCACGCCCAGCCGGTTGAAGCCCGGATTGGCGTCAAACTCGTCGAGGATGGAACCCGGCACCGCAGCTTCCTTGGCGCTGACCCCGAAATAGGTCTTCATGTAGTCGGCCGAGCCCCATGAGGCGCGCGGGCCGACCATGAGCTGCAGGTCCTCGGTGGGATTGGCGATGAAATCCACGCCGAAGTCGGCAACCTGTCCCGAATACCCGTTGAAGCCCTGGCGGACCTCCACGAAGCCGCGGATCCAGTCATAGCGGTAGGCCATGCCGATGCCGAGTTCGAGCGCCCAGTCGACGTCATCGGTGCCCTTGATCTCGTTCGAATCGGATGATTCGCGCTTCCCGTTGAAGCCGAAGGATGGATAGACGCTGAACTTCCTGAGCGGCGCGTCGCTATCGATCATGTCACCAATGCCGGGAATGAAGAACCGGCCGACCGAAATCAGCGGAAACGGAACCGCAATCATCTCGTCGGCGCCCGGATACTTGGGCTGGTACATGAGCCCTGCGCCGAGATCGAGGACATATTGCTTGGTCGAGAGATCATCCTCCGCCATGGCCGGGGCAACGACGGTCAGCAGCAGGGCAGCGGCGGAAATGGTTCTCAGTGCGAAAGTCATATGTCTCAATCGTTTGTGTTTCGGGGAAGAGGATAGACGATTTGGGTTAATACGTCAGCACTGATTTGCGGATCGGTGGTTGAGCAACTGTTAATCCTCAGGCGAGCCCAAGGGCAGAATCGGTGGGCGAGGCGCCCCACTTGTCGCGCGGCGGCCAGGGCCGCTTCGACCAGTGCGGCTCCATGACGAAGCTCGACCGCGTGCGGCCCTCGGGCAGGGCACCGTTGCCCTTGCCGTAGGCATAGTCGTGGTAGAGCTTCACGATCTCCTCCTGGCTCACCTGCCGGGCGGCTGGATGGGCCAGGCACGCGTCATGCCATCGCTTCACACGGGGCAGCGAGGACGGAATCTCGTAACCCTCGTAATAGTCGAGGAACCAGAAGCGGGCGAACATCGGCGTGAACACGCATTCGGTCAGCCCCGGCTTGTCGAACAGGAAGGTGCCATCGGGCGACTGCCAGTTGAGGAAATCGTCGAGCTTCGCATATTGCGCCGTCATCGTATCGGCGAAAGCCTGCCGCTTCTCCGGGTCGCGGTTCATCACGAAGGCATAGCCCGCATTGGTGAAGCCGCCTTCCATTGCGATCATCATGTTCTCGACGGCGCGCCTGTAGGGATCGGCCTGTGCGACAGGCGTTTCGGGATAGCGGTCCTCCAGATAGCGGAGGATGACGAGGCTCTCCTTGATGATCCGGCCATCCTCCAGTTCGAGCACGGGCAGCGCTGTCGTGCCACGTGTCTTGGCAAGCAGGGCCGGGTCGCGCGGTTTGGTGATGTCGACCATCCGGAAGGTGATCGCGTCCCGCATGTTCTTCAGGTCGAGGAGGATTTCCAGCCGCTGCGAGAAGGGGCAAACGGGGATGTGATACATGATGGGCTTGGGCATGCGGGCTTTCTCAGGCGATGGACTTGTTATCGAGATAATCCTGGTCGAGGCTGGGCAGCGGCTCGCCGCGCAAGGTCGCCTCGAAGGCGCGCAGGCGCTTGTAGATCGACATGAACTCGACGATCGAGGGCCACGACTTCACCAAATACTGCATCGAGTCGCGCACTTCGCCGAAGGAGGCGCGCACCTGCTGGAAGACGCCGAAGGTGATGGCGCCCGCCGCGATGGCCGGCACCAGCACGAAGAAGGGAAGCAACAGGTCGGCCTGCAGGTAGCCGTAGCGGACGACATTGAAATAGAGATAGTTGAAGTAGAGCCGGAAATAATTCCGGCGGACGCCTGTGAACAGTTCACGAAGCGTTCGCGGCGTGGCGCGGTTGGGATCGTCCTCGCCATAGACGAGCTCCTTGCGGTAGGCCGCCTCCACGCGCTGGTTCTGGAATTCGAGGCCGGGAAGCCTGATGCCGACGATGGCAAGCAGCGCCGTTCCGAACAGCGCCCAGACAAGCGACACGACCACCAGCGAATAGGGAATGTGCCCGATGATCGGCAATTCCGGGATCCTGTTCGACAATCCGGCGAGGATCGGCAGGAACGCGATGAGCGTCATCACCGCGCTGACGAGGCTGGTACCAAGGTCCTCGAAGGTACGGGCAAAGCGCATCGTGTCTTCCTGCACGCGCTGGGCGGCGCCCTCGATGCCGCGGAGCTGTGCCCAGCGCTCCCCGTAATAGTCGTTCATGGCGGTGCGCCAGCGGAACACATAGTGGCTGGTGAAGTAGGCATTCAGCACCGCGACCGTGATGTAGGTGAGCAAGACACCCGTGATGTCGGCAAGGCCCTTGTAGAGATCGGCGGCCGGAACCGTGCCCTTGCTGCTGGGGTCAAGCGCCTTCTGGATCAGGTCGAAATAGGTGCCGTACCAGTCGTTGATGGTGACGCTCACCTCGACCATGAAATAGAGGACGAAGATGATGAGCGCGGAGCCCAGCACCGACCAGTTGAACCAGGGGTGAGGCGCGATGATCCGCCACGCGGCGGCAAACAGCCCGACGGTTGCTCCGAAGTAGAGGAAGAACCACAGGAATGGCTTGGAAAAGAACCGCGTGACCCCCACGATGGGAGCGGTGTCCGGCGGCGGGTTTTCGAGACCGATGATGCCGCCCGCATTCTTCGCCACGAAGAACCAGAACAGCACGGCAACGAGCGACCACGCCGCTGCGGACCAGAAGAACAGGCGCGGGGCCGGGAAGAATGAAACAAACATCGGGGCTCTTTCGTGAACGGCCAAGAAACGACAAGGACGATTAGTCAGTTAGATCGCCTTCCGCAACGGACGCAAATGAACTCCGGTTCACCATCGTGGCACTGGAATGTGTTATTGAGGGCGCCATCAATGCAGGGCCGCCCCCAGATGGCAAGCGCAGGGGCACCGGCGGCAAATGGTTGGAATGCCGGAAATGGAAACATGGCCCGCGCCTCCGGGGCGCTGGCCTTGAGCTATCATGACCGTCGGAGGTGTGAACCCGCAGAACACGGCCTGCCCGTTGCCTTGCGCAAAGCAGGTGAATCCTGTCCGACGGCCCGGTGTTGCCCGGCTATTCGGCGGCGTGAAGCCGGCGCGCTGGTGCGGGGGGAGTCGCACCCGACATTGTTTCCAGCTCTGATTTCATCCGCGAGAGGTTGCTCTCATTGCGCTGGCGGTCTGTCTCGGTTTCCGAAATGATCGCCGCGAAGACCTCGTTGATGAGCTCCTTCTGCTGAGTAGCCCATTTCTCGACCCGGCGGAGATCCTCGTCGCGCTTGTGATGAAGTTCGTTTGAGCGCGCCTCGAGAACGTCGCGCATCATCAGCCGGTCGGACAGCAGGATGTCGGCCTCTTGCCGGAGCTTGGTGAGAAGGTCTTCGCTGAGAGTTACGATGCTGAACATGAATCCATCCCTGAAAATGTGAACCTTGATGCCGTGGCAAGTTGCCTGTTAGATACCTCCAACTGTAACCAATTTTGCACAGTACACGGATCAATGCCAGTTTCAGGCGTCGCGTTAGTGAACGGTTAAGGTTAGCGGCCAGGGCCACGGGGCGGCCTCAAGCGGCTGGAACACAAGAAAAAAGCAGGAAAAAATGAGGCCGGAACTGAAATCCGCGGTGGAGCGGGAACTGGCGCGGAAGCCCGGAACCGCCATGAGATCGGGCGCATCCAGCCTCTCGGCGCACTATCGCAGCGGCGGACGCAGCGACGGCTCGATCGATCTCTCGGCCTATCTTGCGGTGCGTCTGCCGGCCACTTTCGCAGCGGTGCGGGCGGCCCTCGAA
>NZ_JBGSOZ010000068.1:0-6808 GCF_041738905.1 Aestuariivirga sp. | reverse complement strand
CCAATCCTCAAGGCCGCACTTCAAAACCATCGGACCGAGCAGCCAGCCTCCCATGCAGTTGACCGCTTGGCCGATGCTGCATAAGGTTCAACCAGCGACGCCAGCCTTGGCATTTTCAACAGAGTACGGGACATCCCCCGGCTGCGGATTTTTGTAGTTAGTGCTTCAGACTGTGATCTCGACTTCAAGTTGGTGTTTTCGGCTTAACGTTGCAATCCTCGCCCGCCAAGGAACCGTGAAGCTTGATGTTTCTCCGTCCCCTGATCAATGGCTGAAAGGCCGGGACGGGAAGTCGAAGACCCTTCAGCCGCCTGGTGTCAGGCCAGCATCACTGCGCGCTGGTTGACGTGAGCAACCTTCAGGATGGCCGCTTGACTCTTCCCAGGGCAAGAAGCGCTTCAACGATCTTCCGGGTCCGGTTGGTTACCGGCCGCGCCGCGCGAATGCGGCGGATGGAACGCGGCACCTCGCCTTTGAGAGCCGCCAGCAGAACGGCCTGATAGTGGTCGAAGAGCATGGGGCCACCCTCATAGGCCGGCTGCCACAACTCCCTGGCTTTCCAGGCGGATACGTCCTCGCGGCTTAGCGTCTTCAGGGCCCGCCGCACCCGGCGAAGCTCGACCGCGTCGGGCGGAGGTACGTCTAGATAGGTGTCGGCTGCAGCCTTGCCCGCCTTTCGGGTTTCGTGATCGATCGGCTTTTTCATCGGGCGTTGAGCTTCAGGGCCTTGCCAAGAATGGCCCGGATGGCTTCCGGCCGGGTAAGGCCAGTTTCTTGATTCTCAGTGAAGCGATCGAGCGCCGCGAGCATGTCGGGCTGAAGGCGAACGCCGACTAGCGTTCCCTTCCCGGTTGGCGCCGGGCCGCGCCGCTTCCTTGTTATCACAGTATCTTGCTTCGCCATAACAACTATGATAACACAGTTGCGGACCGGCAGGAAGGTGATGTTTCCTACCGGCCCTAACCATCGTCAACCTGTCATGGAGGTCAGCCAATGGCTGAGTGTCTCAATACCCCGATTCTGCCCCGTCGTACTGCGCTCGCAGGTCTTGCTGCGCTATCCACAGTGCCAGCGCTTGCGATGGCGGCTCCCACTGAGCCCATGGACGACCCCACTCCGAGAAACAATTGCAGCCTATCACGGTGGATATATCGCATTCTGTGCCGCGTCGGACGAAGAATGGGACACGGACGAGGGGCACGACGCCCTTGTTGAAAGGACCTACGGCCCAGCCTACGAAGCCTTGGGCAAATGGGGCCAACCCGCCACAACCCTGCAAGGCGCAATTGATGCCCTGCGGCTCGCGAAACAGGAGAGCGACGACATCATGGCGAGCCCGGTTGTCCCTGCAATGATCGCGGCGGTGATCGGCTATCTCGAAGCTGTCAGCAAGACCGGTGCGCAGGAGGTTGCCAATGTCTGACGCGTCGAATTTCTGGAAGGTCCTGGCCAGGTTCCGGATCGCTCAGGCTGAAGTCCACAAGCTGGAGTCCAGCGGGTATGATTCCGACGAGCCCATGTTTGAGGCAATGAAGAATCTCGACAACGCAACACTGGAAGTGTTGCAGACCCCTATCGGTGCCACCTGCCAGCTCATGCACAAATTCGAAGTGGTGGACTATCTCATCACTGAGGAAACGCTCGCAGGCAGATCGCCCATCAATTACCCGGTTCTCGCAATGGCTTCACTCAAGCGCGACTTGATGATGTTAAACCACCAGACGGTGACGCTGTGAGGCTATTGTAGCTTCTGGCCATGGGCATGGGGCTCACGATCAGGTTCTGGTGATTATTCTGCGGCTGCCATCTTTCTCCAGCTTACTTACAGGGTGGAAAAGTGGATGGCGCCACGGCAGCACTGAGAACTGCGACAAATAAAGCCCCGGCCTGACGAGGCCGGGGCTTCCATGGCGCTAAGCAGCTACCTTATAATTTCGTGGATCTGATCCATCAATCATGATTGGCTGTTGAACAGCGCTTGGAATTGACCAACTGCTGATCTCACTAACACCATCTTCGACATTCAGCTTCAACCGCTCAATGGCATGCAGCCTTACAAGCGTTTCTGCATTCGCATCAATGTCCGTTTCGCCGCGCTCCCACCGGCTTATTGTCAATGGCTCCCGATGAATCATGGCGGCAAGTTCTGCTTGAGTCATTCCCATCTCTGACCGCAGGAATCGCATTTCTCGACCGTTCATCATGTTCTTTCGAATAACAATGCCAGTGGCGATTGCGCGATGAAGGCCGTTCACGTTCGGGATACGAATAACCTCGTTTCCGGCGTCGTCGGACACGAACGTAACTCCGGCAATGAATATGTTATCGAGCCCACAGTCTGTGTACCTGTATTCGTTCATCGCACTCTCCTCGGCGCATACAAATCACTCGTCGCGCCACATAACCGTTACAATTTTGATTTCAGGAGGTTCTGCCCAAGGGATTGCGACCACGCGCACGACTCTCGCACCGGCGGGAGAAGTTGATTCTACCTTGTATTTGTAACATCCCTTTTGCGTAGCTGGTTCTGGGTCCTCATAGATAAACCCAAACTTCAACACGTGCAGGACCTCGCTGACAATCAAATCCCGCTCCCTCATTTGGGCTCGGGCATGACCTGTCAAATCAAGGGTCAGCTCACTATGTTGAGCAATGCTCCGAATGGCGTCTGTTGCATCAGCTGGCTTCCATTGTTGCTTTTTCTGACTAGCGCTTGATTGGCTCATGCGCTTTCACTTGTCATAATGATATGTAGTCTGCCTCTTAAATCTCAGCAACAAGTTAATTGTTCCAGCGAGTGCGGCAAAAACGTAACACCAGACTTACTATCATAGGTTGTGAAACTCGTCACCGCGGCCTCCGCTCATCCCCATGCGAAAACGGGTCATATCCCTCCGGTTGCCCCGGTTGCGGACGATCATAGAACGTCATCGGGTTGTAGTCTTCAGCATGGGTCGGACGATGGCGATATTCGCTGTCCTGCCGTGCCAATGCCGGAAACAGTGCCGCCAGCGCCCAGACCATGGCATCCAGCCGGTCCGGTGAACGATCACCGGTATAGCCTGCAGGACTCATCGCCAGCATCTGGTCTTCCAGCGCCGAGAACCGGCCCGCGAGCTTCACCTTGCCGGTTTCGAACAGTGCCGCAACCGGTGTTGCACGGACCGCCTTGCCCCGGCTGGCCTTGACTTCCCGGACCGGGATACCCGGCTTTGCGACCTGCAGAATCTCCCGCACCAGTGCCCCGCCGAAATTGGTTTCAGCAACCACGGCATCCGCGCCGAGCCGGTCGTAGGCATCAGCGACCACCTTGCCCCATTCCCGAGGCCCGTAGCGCCCGCTGAGGTCTTCAAGGACATAACCCTTCTGGTCACGGCCAAGACCGGTGACGACTATGCCGATCTCGTCGGACCGCTTGTCGGCAGGACCCGAACACCCGGACGGATCAACTCCAATGACGATCTGTGAGTATTCCGAAGGTGCATCCAGGCGGCGGCACTGGTCGAGCAATTCCGGACTCCACAGCGGGCTTTCGTTCTCGATCCCCCATTCACCGTCCAGGAAGCGCCTGCGTTCGCGTGATGGCAGGGCAGCCAGTTCCTCAAGAAAACCCTCGCCCAGGTTCTCCACGTTGTCTTGCGGGTTCAGCTTCACAGCCTGGTATGAAGCCGGATTCGGCAAGGGCTGCTTGCTCTCTGGATCAATCTTCTCGATGAACATCTTGTGCAGCCAGTGGCCGCGCGAAGGCGGATTGGCATCATAGTACATCTTGAGCGCCAGCGGCGTCCGCTGGGCCAGACGGGTTGCCGCCATGTTACGAGCACTCAGGGCGATCTGCGAAGCTTCGTTCAGATATATGCTACTGAACTCAAGGCCGAGAATGCGTTCCGTCCGTTCCTTGTCGTCCAGGCCGGAGAACACGATTTCGGACGTACCGCCGTCTCGGGCAGGAAGCGTATAAATCCAGTCGGACTTGTTCAGGGTGCAGTGGGGCACGAGGTCCGGAAAGCAGGTTTCCATGACTTTCGGCAGGGTGTCGAAGATGACCGAGTTTTTCACATGGTTGAAGGCGTGGCGCATGATAGCGTGACGGCTCTTGTGAGCCAGTGCACGGCAGACGATTGCAAAAACGATCAAGAAAGTCTTGCCACTTCGCGCGCCACCATAGAGAAGATTGTGGCGCACGTTGCCGCCGATGGCTTCCCAGGCGACTTTCTGCTTCCCCGTCATCACGAAGCGGGACTTTGAAGGTGCCTTGCCGTTGCCGGGTTTCATGCTGCGTCCTTTGAAGGCTTGTTGCCGTAAAGGACGCTTTCAACGCCATCAGGCAGGCTGATGTTGATCTGCACGGCAGACGATGGCCCCGCATTGTCAGTGAACATGCCCAACACCCGGCCCAGCTTTTCGAGGGCAGCAATCTTGTCATGCAGCTTGACGCGCACTGTTCCGCCCGTCTCCGTCACTGTCTGGGAAACTTCGGCCACGGCAGCCTTCTGGTCTTCGGTCAGATCGGCACTGGCCTTGATGACAAGGCCTCCCGGACCCCACTCAAAGTAGTCACCGGCATTGGCACGGGCGACCTTCGCCAGTTCATCCACGATGAAAGCCCGCGTGACGCCTGCACGTTCAGCCAGGGCATCGGCAATGGCCCTTGCCACATGCGGGCTCTTCTTCACTTTCACGGCCAGTTCATTGGCGGTCTTTGCGGAATACCCTGCGCGGCGGGCGGCAGCGGTCCCGTTCAGGTCAATCAGGTATTCCTGCACGAACCGGCGCTGCTTCGGCGTCAGCGGGTCCTTCTCGGGTAGCGCATCGGGAACAGCGTCTGCGGTCACTGCAGGAGCCTCCACAGTTCGCAGACAACGACGAGCGCCACAACGGCACCCTCAGGCGTCGGAAAGGCCCCTGAGAGCCTTCCGAGGCCCGCAGGCAGTGTTGCCAGCCCCTGCATGTCAGATGCCCTTGTGAAGGTCATCAGGAGGGCCGCCGAGTTCTGCCAAGCGTTCCACGACATCGGGACGGAAGCGCTGCAGCCGCTCGGTCAGGACGGCTTTCTTCGATCCGCTGCTACGGCCGATGACGCCCAAGGCATAGGCAAGCGCCGTTTCATAGTCGCGGCCCGGCGAACACTTGGACGGCTGACCATTGACAGATCGTGCCTGACAGAAACGTTCAAGTTGCCAATCATCAAGTACATGCATGGGTCGCGTCAGTTCATCATTGAGGCGTGGCTGATCGACATGGCCCGGCGTTGTGAGAACGTCGCCATGTTCGCGCCAGTAGTCGGCAATGCGGTCATCAATGGATGGTGCGGCGACCTGTTCGGGAGTGCCATCCATCAGGCCGCTTCCTTCTCGTGTTCGGGACCATCGCCGGGCTGCAACACCATCAGCCGTTCGAAGGCAGGCACCATCTTTGCCACCGGCTTGCCAGCCCCATAGGTCTGCAGGCCCGAGGCATAAAGCGCACTGACAAGGGTGCGGTGTGACCTGTTCTTGATGTAGTGCAGGATTTCAGTCGTCCATGACTTCGCAGTCAGCCATGAGCGGTTGACCGGGTTCATGCCGAGCGGGCGATACTTGTCCGCAAACTCAGTGGCAGCCGCGTCCATCTCTGCAAGCAGACCGTCAAAGGCAGCTTGGGCCTTGTCGATCTTCGCCGCTATCTTCACGAGGTTGGCATGATCGGCACGGGCATCGGCCAGGAGGGACGCACGGGCTTCGGCAGCCTCCCGCTTCTCACGCTCGATCCGGGTACGTTCGGCGGCCTGCGTGGCAGCATCAATGGCGGACACAGCGCGATCCAGTTCCGCCGTCGTAGCTTCAGCATCCCGCAACTCACGCTGCAGACTCATAACCTTGTCTTCGTCACCGGCAGCGAGGGCCTGGCCGAGGCGTTCGAGCAATGCCAGTTCAGCGGCCTTGGCGGTATCGAGGGATTCGAGAAGGGCGGTAGCGTCCATGGGGGTCCTCATTCGTCGCGGTAGGTTTCGTATCGAAGGTTCGGGATCAGGCTGACGGCGGCCTTGGCGGTTGCCATCGCAGTCAGCAGGGTTGTCAGTGCCGTGATTGCAGCGTCACCGGCGTCCGGATTGTCGAGGTCGGTTTCCGCAATGGCCTTCACGGCCTGCAGATTGGCCTTGAGGGCGGTTGCCGTCGTCGTGGCAGCATTGATCTGTGTGACCAGGATGCCTGCCTGTGAGCCTGCAAGCCGGGTCCCGTACACCACATCCAATTGGCGCTGACCTGCAAGGCGAAGTGCTTCGGGACCGTCCACCTGATCAGTGAGCGTCTGCTTTGCCGCCCGCACATCTTCGCCGCGACTGTCAGCGACAATGAGGGTACCGGCAGTGGCTTCAAGGGCTGCGAGGCTCATGCTGCCTCCTGAGGCGTGTTGCCGTCATTGGCAGTGAAGGGATCAATGCCGCGTGACCGAAGACCGGCCAGGATCATTTCGCGGGCCACACTCGTCACCGGCCTGAACTCCCGACCGGCAATGGCATTCAGCGCCTCATCCCATGTTGGAGGGATCGGCACCGCCAGAGTCCTCGAAAACCGTTCGCGCATGGCGATGTCTCACTGTAATGTTATAACGTCACATATATATGGAACAATACCAGAACATCTGCAAGAGTAATTGCACGAGAACCTGTTGAATCCACAGGATTGATACCAATCCGCGTTGAAGGTGACTCTGGGGCTTCACAAATCAGCTGTGAATTGATTCAAGGTGGGAAACAGGGAGCGATACCATGCCCGCCTTGCCACTCCGTACCGACTTTGACGCCAAGTCCTGCCGCCTGGCGGCC
>NZ_JBGSOZ010000067.1:0-1837 GCF_041738905.1 Aestuariivirga sp. | reverse complement strand
CCAATCCTCAAGGCCGCACTTCAAAACCATCGGACCGAGCAGCCAGCCTCCCATGCAGTTGACCGCTTGGCCGATGCTGCATAAGGTTCAACCAGCGACGCCAGCCTTGGCATTTTCAACAGAGTACGGGACATCCCCCGGTCGTGTGTCACCACCGGTTTTGTTGGGCGCGAGCAAGCGCTCATTGAACTCTTTGCTACGACCTTCACTACCTCTGAGGGACCGGATGAAGGAGCGCTGATTGCCGACTTGGTTCGCGATCTACTCGCGGAGACGCCAACAGAGGACATCCGCGTGTTCTGCGCCGAGGATGAAGGCAACGCCATTGGTGCGGCAATCTTCACCCGACTGACGTACTCGGGCGACCCACACATCGTCTTCCTACTATCACCGATGGCGGTGGCGCCTGAGTGTCAGCGGCAAGGCATTGGACGGGCCTTGCTCTCCTACGCACTGGCGGCGCTGCGCTCCGATGGCATCCAGATTGCCATCACCTACGGCGACCCGAAATATTACGGACAAGTCGGATTCGTGCCGATCACAGAAGATCAGGCCCGCGCGCCTCTGCCGCTCAGCTTACCTCATGGGTGGATAGAACAGTCTCTGACCGAAGAGAAGATGCCAGTTCTCCAAGGGCCATCAACCTGCGTATCCGCATTGAATAGGAGCGACGTGTGGTAAAGCGCACGGAAAATAGTTCCCAGCCCCCCATGGCAGTCAGAGCGAAAGTTCGTAATGTCCAGTGCGGTCACCCAAACATCACTGGGTTGGGGTTCGAAGCGTCGGAGTCGGTCCACTAGTTTCTGTCAACTGGTAGGACAAACGGTAGGACAGCAGTGGTCGCAAGAAGTATTACTACAATAAATCAATATCTTAGGCCGAGAAGATGGCGTCCCGGAAGGGATTCGAACCCCTGACCCCAGGTTTAGGAAACCTGTGCTCTATCCTGCTGAGCTACCGGGACCAACGCCACGTACCATGCCTATAGGGCAAGTGGCTGGAGCAGCCTAGAGGCAACGCCTGCCGTGGGAATGTCTTTTAACGTCCTGGCCGTGATTTGGGAAGGGATAGCGGGTGCCTCCTGAACGCAAAAAGGCCCGGCACTGGGCCGGGCCTTCTCGAAACGTTCGTGCGGACCCGCTTATGCGGCTTCCTCGGCGGGCAGGTCGTCTTCGGCCTTGTCGCCTGCGGCGGGTACGCGCTTGGCGTTCTTGGAGAGGTAATCCTCCAGTTCCTTGATCGCCTGATCGTCGTCCAGCTTCTTCACGGCAGCGATTTCGCGGGCCATCCGGTCGAGGGCCTGTTCGAACAGCTGGCGCTCGGAATAGGATTGCTCGGGCTGGCGCTCGGAGCGGTAAAGGTCGCGGACGACCTCGGCCACGGCCATGATGTCGCCGGAGTTGATCTTGGCATCATACTCCTGGGCGCGCCTCGACCACATGGTGCGCTTGATGCGGGCGCGTCCTTTCAGGACCTTGAGGGCAGATTCGATCTGGGTCTTGTCCGAGAGGCGGCGCATGCCCTTCTGCTCGGCCCGGCCGGTCGGCACTTTCAGGCGCAGCTTTTCCTTCTCGAAATCGACGATATAGAGTTCGAGCTTGGCTCCGGCGATCTCCTGCTCCTCGATCTGGATGATCTTGCCTACGCCGTGGGCGGGATAAACCACCAGTTCGCCGACCTTGAACACCAGCTTCTTGGCGGCGGGCGTTCCCACGACCGGGCCGTTCATGCCGGGCTTGCCGGCGGGTACATAGGGGGCATAGACCGTTGCCCTGGGGGCCTGGGCCGGCACGGGCTTCGTCTCCGGCGCCTTGCGGGCTTCCGGGGCGGGGGCGGG
>NZ_JBGSOZ010000066.1:0-4633 GCF_041738905.1 Aestuariivirga sp. | reverse complement strand
GCGCAAAATCACCGTCATTGCCAACCGACATCACAAATGGTGTCCATCATCAGATAGTGGACACGATCATCGCGCCACTCTTCAGACAACTATCTCCAACATCGAAATCAATGCCAGGCGGCCGCTAGCGAAGGGATACTGCTGACCGCGGTGATCGACTGGTTCACGCGCCGAGTGTTGTCGTGGCGGGTGTCGCTCACAGTGGAGGCCGCATTCTGCAGCGTGGCAGTGAATGAGGCCATCGCCCGCATCGGCAGGCCCGATATTTTTCAACACCGTGTTCAAGAGATAGTCGCAAGTCCATGGGCTGCGAGTTCACGAAAGTGGTCTCCGATGCGGGTGGGCAGGTCAACATGGATTGCATGGGCTCGCGGCGGGACAACGTCATGGTGGAGCGGTTCTTGGGGCGGACGATCAAATACAAAGAGGTCTATGTCCACGCCTGTACCAACGTGCCCGAGGCCCGGGTCGCGATTGGCCGCTTGAGGTCTGAGCGCGCCGAACAGCAGGGTGATGAAGACGCGCACGAGAAGTCTCAGCCACTTGAGCAGGAGGCTGAAGTTGTATCCGGCAGCAGCGAGGATGGGATTGATCGCGTCGCCTTGGGTTCCGGCAAGATAGTTCCGGTCCACACGATGATCGTACTTGATGTGGCCGATCACGGGTTCGGCGGCACCACGGCGTTTCATCTCGCGCTTGATGGCCGGCGTCACGCGCCGCTTCTGGCCTGAGGCAGAGGCCTTGAACGTGTAAGAGCGTGCGGCGCATTGCGGCCGCGATATCCGGCATCGGCGAGAATGCGCTCGAGGCCGTTGCCGATGGTGCTCTCCCTGTCGGGGATGAAGGTCGCGAGAGTGAGGCCGTCAAAAGAACTGCCAGGGAGTGCATGGGCATGAAGGGCAAACTGCCCCCCCCTCGAGCGGTGCAGCGTGATGGCAATCGAGACCTTCACGCCGAACTCGTAGGGCCCGTGGGCCTTAAGTTAGTGGTATGCGAGTGCTGCGATTGATTTGCACCAACGCATCGTATGTAAACCAAAATCGTTGACAAAATCACGCAGTGACGCTACTGAATTGAATATGACACAGGGACAATGTCGCGCCGCAAGAGCCTTGCTTGATTGGTCGCAAAGTGACTTGGCGAGAGCTGCGCACGTATCAATTTCAACTGTGCGGGATTTCGAGAGTGGGCTGCGGACCCCGATTGCCAACAACATTTCTGCCTTGCAGCGCGCGCTAGAGTCAAAAGGAATAGTGTTCCGAAGCGGGAGCAAACTCGGGATAGAGTGGATCCCATCTCTGGACACCGCGAAATAACTAAGCATATTAGAAAGTGGAAATCGGCCAAATGGTTCCGATCCTACTGAGCAATTCCGGTGGCGCATCCAGCCCGTTACTGGCGAAAGAGTAATAAGCCGCGCGATATCCTATTCGAGTCGATCAGAGGATCTGGGTTCAGAGCCGCGACGATCCGGCTGACTTCAACTGACATGCGGTTTATGAGCCTTCCTGATCTACACCGCTGTCACAACGTCCGATGCAATGCGCGCGTCGGACAGATACAGTACGTCAAGAACGGCAATGCCTCCAACTTCGGTGCGACCGTTGCCCTTCAGTCCGACAAGCTGACCGAGATGATCTGTGCGCTTCGCGCGCCCTACAAGCAGTGCGGCAAGGTGGGCTGGGTGTTGAACTTGACCTCAGCAGGCGTGGTCCGCAAGTTCAAGTTCGGCGCGACCACGGATTCTTATGTCTGGCAGGAAGGCATCAGTGCGGGCGATCCGGCAATGTTGCTGGGCCATCCTGTGTGGCTGGACGAGAACATGCCGGACCTGGGTGCCGACACCTTCCCGATCGCATTCGGCAACTGGGAAATGGCTTACAAGATCGTCGAGAAGGCTGGCATCCGGATGCTGCGCGATCCTTTCACCAGCAAACCGAATTTCTTGTTCTACGCCTTTCGTCGCGTCGGTTGTGGCCTAGCGAATTCGGAGACCATCAGGTCAGCCTGAGAACATCGACCATTGCTCCGAAACATCGCCCAGTATTCAACCGTTGGCGAGTCAGATTCGATTTGAAGTAGACACAGCCGTAAGCGCCATCCTCACAACACGAAGTCCGTCACGTCGAGCACATGGGAGCCGGTAAGTACAATGCGCATGTCGGCGGCGTTGCTACCGGTCGTGTTGATATCCACAATCGTGTTGGAGCCGGCGGCGAATGCTCTGATCTGGCCAAGGCCGGTAAAGGCGGCTGCGCCAACGAAGATGAAGGCATTGTTGCCGGCAAGGACGCTGTTGGCGTCAATAGTAGAAAGGTTGATCTGGTCGGTAGCCCTCTCGTTGAAATCCACGATGGTGTCCCTTCCGACGGCTGTAACGGTCGACTCCGTGATGTCGTTGTAGTCGAATACGTCGCTGCCATTCCCACCCCTCAGCACATCCGGACCGATGCCGCCAATGATGACGTCATTGCCTCGGCCACCGTCCAACTGATTGGAAGCGCCGTCGCCCCTGAGCTTGTCAGCGAAAGTTGAACCTGTGAGATTCTCGATTCCAGAAAGCGTGTCACTGCCCGTGGATGACCCGGTGTTTTGCGCACCAGCGATGAGCAGGCTCACGACAACCCTTGCCGTTGCGGTGGAATAGCTCGCCGTGTCGGGCAGGTCATTGGCGCCAGTGATGATATCATTGCCGCCTCCGCCAATGAAGGTCTGGTTGCCGTCGAAAACCCCGCCGGACGCGCCTGTGAGGGTATCGTTGCCGTCGCCGCCAATGATCGTGCCACCTGAGGCGCGCAGAACACCAGTGAAATCGCCGGTGCCGGTGAAAACAATCTTGTCGATGAGGTTGCCACCGAAAAGCGCGCTACTGTCGTAGGAATTGAGCGACGTGCGCACTTCGTCGATGCCGTCACCGCCAGCGGAAACGATATCGAATGCGTTGTCGACAATGTAGACGTTGTGGCCGCCAGCGCCGTACATCACATCTTCGCCGGTGCCACCATCGAGATAGTCGTCACCATTGCTACCCTGCAAGTAGTCATTCCCGCCCCGGCCTTCGAGGTGCACGCTGGCGGGGCCGGGAACTTCGCCGATGGGGAACACGAACCCCCGCAGAAGGTCGTCACCCGCGCCGCCGATGATGGTGTTGCCGTCGATCGAACCCGTCACAGCGAGGCTGGTGATACTGTCATCTATGCGGCCTGAGAAATCCACTACCCCTGCAGTGGAAATATTGAAGCTTGTAACATCGCTGAAGCCATTGATGTCAGTGAACAGGCTGAACTGGTTGAATTGCTCTGCAGTCGCGACAATCAGATTGGTCGCTTGCAGCACTTCAACATCAGCGAAACTGTAGTGCCTGATGTCGCCGCCCGCGCGCACCGTATCAGTGCCGGTGCCACCATCGAACGTCGCAGTCCAGCCGTCCACTGGCCTGCCATATGCGAGAAGGAGATCGTTGCCGCCATCGCCAAACAACAAATCCGTGTCGCCCGCCAGAGCCGTGTCGACGACTGAGCCGAACGTGTCGTTGCCGCTGCCGGCGCGCGCGATGTCGCTGCCTGCACCGGTGTAGATGGTGTCGCTGCCGCTGCCGCCGTTGATGGTGTCGTCGCCATCATCACCGTTGATGATGTCGTTGCCGTCATCGCCAAAGATCTTGTCGCCGCCCAGGCCGCCCGAGATGCTGTCGTCGCCGGCGTTCCCATGCAGGAGATCGACCCCCGCTTCACCAGTCAGGGAATCATCACCATCGTCGCCGTTCAACTTGTCGTTGCCGTTTCCGCCAAGCAGAATGTCGAGGTCGTCGCCTCCAGAGACCTCGTCATTGCCATCACCGGCGTTCACCGTATCGGCGAGCAAACCTGCAAAGATCAAGTCATCACCGCCGAGCCCGAAGATCTGGTCCGAACCGGTGTTTTTCCAGTCATCCGGCGGTGGTGGACCGCTTGCCGGAAAATTGTCGGCACCTTCGGTGAGAACCCAGACTGGCATGGCTGTTGCTCCTGATTGAGGAAGGAATAGCAAGCACGGAAGCCAAAGAGTTCAACACTAGCGCGCGGACGCGATCCCCACAACTCGAAATCTGTCAACGCAACATGAAGATACATAACGAACTGCTTTCCGGGCATGTGCCCAGTAACGTGTTCGTCGCAGAACCTTGTAGTTCAGCACGCTGTAGATAGAGGGCGCGCTCATATGGGTCTGCCGAGCAAGACAAACAGTCGCATTATCCATTGCTGGCGACCATTTCTTGCGGTTGATCCTCTATCATGTGCTCCAAAATGCCCCTCCGTCCGCAAATGATCAGGGGGTGCCGCAGCTGACTCACGATGTTCGTCGGTGACCGGGGGCAACTGTCCCAACTTTGGTAGATGGAAGCGGTCCTGATTTTGCACTCAAGCAGATGGAACTCATGCATCGCCTCGCCGCCGAACTCGGCCTGATGCCCTCCGTGCGCAGCCGGGTAGAGACGGTCAGCCGGACTTTCGACGGGGATGTCCCGTACTCTGTTGAAAATGCCAAGGCTGGCGTCGCTGGTTGAACCTTATGCAGCATCGGCCAAGCGGTCAACTGCATGGGAGGCTGGCTGCTCGGTCCGATGGTTTTGAAGTGCGGCCTTGAGGATTGG